>NZ_CAMFLP010000026.1:0-6675 GCF_945957625.1 uncultured Chitinibacter sp. | reverse complement strand
GGCAAGACTGCCCCTTGCTCGTCCGGCGGGCGAAACCGCCGGTTTACCGCCTGCGCCAGCAGGCTATGCAAACGTAGATCTAATTAAGTGCTGATTGGTTTTATGCGCCCTTGGCGCGCTTATTAATGCGCGTTCCGCCGCACTAACGGGAATGGGTATTTGCTTCGCCAAATACCCCTTCACCCCAAAGGCGACCCGGGCGAAAAGCGCTCCGCGCTGCCCTTGCCGCGTCGTGAGCCAAACAAAAGGCCGTTTGTCTCCCTCCTTGCTGCGGTTTTCGCTACACGGGAAACCAAGCCCAGCTTCACTAGTCCGGCAAATACTAGCGGCAGTATTGTGCTGAAGGCATTGCGGGGCTTTGGTTTGGTGAATATACCCCTGCCGTGGTTAGCACAAGTTGCCCGTGGAGCCGCGCCGTTCGGGAGGCGGTTGGCAAGGTATTAAGCCGCAACCTGTTTGAGCTGCGCGACGCTAGCGCGCAGCGAGTTTTGCGGCCCCTTGCTCGTCCGGCGGGCGGAACCGCCGGTTTACCGCCTGCGGCAGTAGGCTAAGCTTCGAAGAAAATGGCTCTAGTAATTGATTAGCGCGACTGCCCGCTAATCGTTTCCGCTGCCAGCTCGCCAAAGCGCGATGGCGTGTCGGCGAGGATTGGGCGGGCTTTGTGGAGGGAATGGTAGCCGTTGAGCCAATGCCGGGCGGTAAGGACGGCGCCGGCGAGGGTGAGTAGGGTCAGCATCGGTGAATCGCCGCGCAGCCAGCTGCTGATGGCCGCGGTGATCAGCAGGCACAAGATCATGGTATCGATCTGCCAGCTGCGGCGCGTGGTGCGCAGGCTCAGCTGGATGGGCGTGATTTGCAGCGATTGCCAGTCATTCAGCAAATGGCGGGCGGCGATGGTGAGCAAGATCAGGCTCAGGCAAGCCGGATAAAACTCGCCCAGCCAACCGTAATAGCTCAGCGCCCCGAGGCTCAGTACGGTAAACGTGGCATCCAGGGCCAAAATCCGAGGGTTCGCGCGACGTGGCATGGTGGTCTTTCCGTTCTCGTTGCTTGATACCATTAAGGGTAAAACCTGATGCGGTTTTTGCCTAGTGCGAGCCGCTGGCCGTGGTGGCGATGTTGCGCCCGGCATTGACCCCGGCCGGGCTGCGCGCGAAGATGCGCTGATGGTAAAACGCTAGAGCAAAGTGTGCAGGGGGCAAGCATGGATCAGGATTTCAGCGCACAACTGGCGCGGCTATTAAGTTTGGGCGAGGCGGCGCTGCAGCAATGGCAGCAAGGTCAAGCTAGCCGCGCAACACCCGATTGGCAGGCGGCCGCGTGGCGCTGGCGGGCGACGGCCGCGGGCGGGTATTTGCAGCCGGTGCGTCAACCACATGAGGTGGCGCTGGCCGATTTACAGAATGTCGAGGCGCAAAAGCAGCGCCTGCTCACCAACACCCGCCAGTTTGTGGCCGGCTTGCCGGCCAATAATGTGCTGCTCACCGGCGCGCGTGGGACCGGAAAATCATCCTTGGTAAAGGCCGTGTGGCAGGCCTGCCGCGCCGATGGGCTGAAGTTGATCGAGGTGGAGAAAACCCATTTATATGATCTGCCCGAAATTGTGGAGCTAGTCGCCACGCGGCCCGAGCGCTTTCTGATTTTTTGCGATGATTTGTCGTTTGAAGAGGGCGATCACGGCTATCAGGGGCTGAAAACGGTGCTGGATGGCTCGATTGCCGGCCCGTCGGCCAATGTGCTGATTTACGCTACGTCCAACCGCCGGCATCTGGTGCCGGAATATTTCAGCGAAAACGCGGCCACGCGCTATGAAGGCGGCGAGATTCATTTTGCCGAGGCGGTGGAAGAAAAAATCGCCTTGTCCGAGCGCTTTGGCATCTGGCTGTCGTTCAGTAGTTTTAGTCAGGATGAATACTTGCGCGCGGTGGCGCACTGGCTGGCGACGCTGGGCCCCGCACCGTGGGATGCCGAGGTGCAGCGCGAAGCTTTGCTGTGGGCGCACACGCGTGGCGCCCGCAGTGGGCGGATTGCCTGGCAGTTTGTGCGCGATTATTTGGGGCGACGCGGGCTGGCGCAGCAGGCGGCGGGCTAAGCGGGTAGCTGCGGAGGTTGCGGTTGCGTTTTGCGGGAGCGAGTCTGGCCGGGCGGGCTTGTTTCTTGCCCGTTTGGCCACATCTGCCGTGCATGGATAACCGCTGGAGCCGCCGCATGGCCTGGAATGCAGAAGATTTATCGCGCATTATCGAAATGGCATGGGAAGATCGCACCCCGTTTGAAGCGATCGAGCAGCAATTTGGGCTGAATCAAACCCAGCTGGTGCGGCTGATGCGACGTGAATTGCACGCCAGCAGTTTTCGCCTGTGGCGTGCGCGCACCGCCGGCCGCGTGACCAAACACGCCGCCTTGCGCCATCCCGATATCACGCGCGCTTACGCGCCGGGCCAATACAAACCGCGCTGAGCGTGGTTGCCTGCCGGCGGGCTTGATGCGATATTGGCCGCTTTCGCCCGCGCGGCGCAGATAATCTGGCTGCCCACTATGAATAAGCAGACTCGCTATACCTTTTATGCCCGGCTGGCCGAGCTGGACCCCAACCCCACCACCGAGCTGAATTACAGCACGCCGTTTGAGCTATTGACCGCGGTGCTGCTGTCGGCGCAGGCCACCGATGTGGGCGTGAATAAAGCCACCGCGCGCTTGTTTCCGGTGGCCAACACGCCGGCGGCGATTTTGGCGCTGGGCCAAGACGGGCTTGAGGCCTATATCGCCACCATTGGCCTGTATCGCAGCAAGGCTAAGCATCTACTGGAAACCTGTCGCATCCTGATTGAGCAGCATGGCGGGGAAGTGCCGCGTGATCGCGAGAGCCTCGAGGCGCTGCCCGGGGTTGGGCGCAAGACGGCCAATGTGGTGCTGAACACCGCGTTTGGCGTGCCCACGATTGCGGTGGATACGCATATTTTTCGGCTCGGCAATCGCACGGGCCTGGCGCCAGGTAAGGATGTGCGGGCGGTGGAAGATAAGTTACTGAAAGTCACTCCGGCTGAATTCATGCTCAATGCCCATCACTGGCTGATCTTGCATGGCCGCTATGTATGTAAGGCGCGCAAGCCCGAATGCTGGCGCTGCGTGGTGAATGATGTTTGCGACTATCGCAGCAAGCAGCTTACTCCACCGCCGGGGCGCTAGGGGTATTGCTCGCTGCGGTATGTTAGATAATGGCTAGCGAGCGATACATTGGCGGGTACGGGGACGTGCCGAACGCGCATGGCCTCGGCGGGCGGGGCTGAGCCAACCGCGTGGCAATGCCAGCTGCTTTATTGTTCCGTTTTATTGCTCTAGCAGTGCGTGAAAAATAAAATGCTCCACCACCAGCCGCTCGGCCACGCCCAGCGGCGCAAATTCCACCCCGTATTGCATGGTGACGGCGGGCGGGTCGATGTGGCAATTGCGCACGGTGGCGCTGATGCTCAGTGTGTGGTCTTCGCCAGCGGCGTGCAGGCGCAGGCCGATCTGGATGGCTTCGCCCGCTTCGAGCTGTAATTGCGCCCCTTCCAGCATGGCGCCGGTGGCGGATAGATTAATCACCCGCGCGGCAACGCCCGCCTGCTGCGCGCGGATTACGCTCACGATCAGATTGCTATTTACCCGCAAGCTATTGCGCAGCTGGTGGATATCCAGCTTATCCGGCCAGCTTAGATGCAGGTAGGGGAAGGGGCTGAAGCAGACTTTCTCGACCGTGCCCTTAAAGCTCACCACGTCTTTGCCGGCGATGGTTTTGAGCTGCAGCGTTTCCCCTTCGCGAAACGGCAAAATCGCCCCATCGTTGCTCAGTGTGCTAATCAGCACGCCGGCTTTATCCTGCCAGCCGATTAGTTTTACCGCAGCTTTGGGCTTGAGCGGATCGCCCAGCGATTGCACATGCAAAGTGCTACCGGGGGTGATTTTGAGTTGTGGCAGATGGCGCGCTTTGGCGGCTTTTTTGGGGGTAGGGGGTATTGGGCTGGCAGGCTCATCCTGATTGGTGCTGGGGGCTATACTGCTGCGCTTGATGCTGGCTTGCGCCGTGCCCTGCCACAGCGGATTACGAAACAGCCCCTGTGTGCGCAAGGCGTCTAGCTGCGCCGCATTACGGATAATCTGCCCCTCGCGCAGTAGCAGTTGCCCCTGCGCATCATAAATGGTGTACGCCAAGGGCTGGCCCACATGCAGATCTTGGGCGCGGACGGGTTGCAGATCGGGCTTACTCATTCTGGGTGGCCTGCGGAGCGGATAAACCATTGTTCGCTAATTCTTACAAATGGCCAAGCATCAGCCGACCTGCGTTGCAGTTTATCGACGTGATACCATTTTGCCCTTTCTGGCAGGATTTCTAGGCCTACTTCATGCTGCATTTACTGAATGCGCCGCAGCGCGCGGCGGTGCAATATCTGTCTGGCCCATGCCTGGTGCTGGCCGGGGCAGGCTCGGGCAAAACCCGGGTGATTACGCAAAAAATCGCCTACCTGATCGAAACGGCCGGTATGGATGCGCGCAATATCGCCGCGATTACCTTTACCAACAAAGCCGCCCGCGAAATGCAGGAGCGGGTGGCCACCTTATTGCCGCCCGAGCGCTTACGCGGGCTGACGGTTTCCACTTTTCACAGCCTGGGGATGAAAATCCTGCGCGAAGAAGCGCCGCATCTGGGCTATAAAACCCAGTTTTCGATTCTGGACTCGGCCGACGCCAATAAAATCATAGCCGATCAGCTGGTCACCACCGATAAAGCGCTTATCCGCCAAGTGGCCGGGCAGATCTCAATGCTGAAAAATGACCGCATCTCGCCCGATAAGGCCATGGCCACCGCTAGCTCTGAGGGCGAGCTGCAACTGGCGCGGATTTATCGCGCCTACCAAGACACGCTGTTTGCCTATCAGGCCGTGGATTTTGATGATCTGATTCGTCTGCCGGTTGATCTCTTTGAAGACAACGACGAAGTACTGAAAAAATGGCGGCACAAGCTGCGCTATTTATTGATCGACGAATACCAAGACACCAATACCACCCAATATCAGCTGGTGAAGCTCTTAACCGACATCACCGGCTACTTCACCGCCGTGGGCGATGATGATCAGAGTATTTATGCCTGGCGCGGCGCCAATGTGGAAAACCTCAAACAACTGAAGATTGATTTTCCCAAGCTGGAAGTGATCAAGCTGGAGCAGAACTATCGCTCGGTGGCGCGCATTTTGCGCTGTGCCAACGCGGTCATCGGCAACAATCCCAAGCTATTCGAGAAAAAACTCTGGTCGGAGCTGGGCGAGGGCGATCTGATCAAGGTGGTGGAAACCAAGAGCGACGAAGACGAAGCCAAATGCGTGGCCGATCGGCTGCGCCAGCATATGCTGCTCAATCGCACCAGTTTTAAAGATTACGCGGTGCTGTATCGCGGTAATTTCCAGTCGCGCATTATCGAAGCACAACTGCGTGCCGAGAAAATTCCCTATGTGATGGCGGCGGGTGAGAGCTTCTTTGATCGCGTCGAGATTAAAGATGTACTGGCCTATCTGCGCTTGGTGGCCAACGAAGACGATGATCCGGCGTTTATCCGCGCGGTAACCACGCCCAAGCGTGGGATTGGCAATGTGACCTTAGAAAAGCTGGGGGCATATGCCGCCAGCCGGCAGATTTCCTTGTTTGCAGCGGCATACGAGGAGGGGTTTGTGCATCAGATCCAGCCGGCGCAATGCGAAGCGCTGCAGACCTTCTGCAATTTCATTAATCGGCTGCAAACCCGTGCTCCACGCGAGCCGGCCGGGCCATTGCTGCAAGAGCTGCTGGCGGCGATCGACTACGAAACCTGGTTATACGATAGCGAAGAGCCCAAGCCCGCCGAAAATAAATGGAAAAGCGTGCAGGAGCTGGCCAGCTGGATTAGCCGCAAGGGTGAGCAAGATGGCAAAAACCTCATCGAGATCGTGCAGACCATTGCGATTATCACGATGCTGGAAGGGCGCGATGAAGAAGAAGTCGACGCGGTGCGGCTCTCGACTTTGCACGCCAGCAAAGGGCTGGAATATCCGCATGTCTTCTTAATCGGCTGCGAAGAGGAAATCCTGCCGCATCAGAACTCCATCGAAACCGGCATGGTGGAGGAAGAGCGGCGGCTGATGTACGTGGGCATCACCCGCGCTCAGCGCAGCTTGACCATTACCTATTGCAGTAAGCGCCGGCGCGCCGGCGAATGGCAAATCACCCGCCCAAGCCGCTTTCTGGATGAGCTCTCGATGGCCGACGTGCATTTCAGTGGCCGGCTCTCCGAGAAATACGCGCCCAGTGCCGACATCAAAAAAGAGCACGCCAGTCGCGCTGCGCAGCTGATGAGCAGTCTCAACGCCCTGATGACCCCCAAAAACTAGATAAACAATGGGCAATCTAGCCAAACCACAGCCCGCGTCAGCGGGCTGTGGTGTTTCTAGGCTGGGTTTTGGCTGCTTTTGCGCTGGTGCTGCGGTGTTGCTGGGCGTGGGGGCTAATGGTTCTTCTTGGTTTGGCGCGATTTTCTTTGATATTCGGGTCTTTGAAAATCAATCGCTTATCGACTTGTTGGCGCTTTTTCGTTTGGTAGGTGTTGACGCGTTTTCGATGGGTGGGTATAGTTCGGCCTCTCTGCTGATGACGCAGCGAAACAAA
>NZ_CAMFLP010000025.1:0-6945 GCF_945957625.1 uncultured Chitinibacter sp. | reverse complement strand
CCCGGGTCGCCTTTGGGGTGAAGGGGTATTTGGCGAAGCAAATACCCCTTCCCGTCTGCGCGGCGGAACGCGCATTAAAACATCGCGCCAACGGCGCAAAAAACCTGCTGACTTTAAAGGTTCACGATGGCATGGCCTGCTGGCGCAGGCGGTATACCGGCGGTTTCGCCCGCCGGACGAGCAAGGGGCAGTCTTGCCTTGCCCCTTGCAACCCTAACGCGCCCGATCACCGCGAAACCCCGTCCGTCCAGCGCTTGGCAAGGCGCCGCAAAACTCGCTGCGCGCTAGCGTCGCGCAGCTCAAACAGGTTGCGGCTTAAAACCTTGCCAACCGCCTCCCGAACGGCGCGGCTCCACGGGCGATCCGTGCTAACCATGGTAGGGGTATATTCACCAAAGCAAATACCAGCAATGCCTTCAGCACAATACTACTGCTAGTATTTACCGCGCAGGTGAAGTTGGGACGGGTTCTCCCCTTCAGCGGCGCCGAGCGAGGAACAGGCGGGGCGGGGTTTCGGCGAGCACTGTTCGAAGGCCGTAGGCCAAGTCGCGCAGCCGCCGCCTCGACTGTCCGCAGCGAGGGTACGGGCGCAGCCCGCGCTGCTGCGGGGTCGCCTTCTCTTGCTTACTTCTCTTGGCGAAGCAAGAGAAGTAAGTGCCGCGGCGCATAGCCGCCAATCCGTGGTGGATGACAAATTATGAGTAAAGAAAAACCGCCGTGGATAGCGGTATTCTGTAACTGATTGGCCGAGAAGCATAGTCCAAGCCACTGCGCCATGGCTGCTACTATTCGACGTCACACAAGAGCTTTGTGCACAAATCATCAATATTCGCGAAGCTCACTCTGCTAAAGTGCCTCACTTCAAAAATCTGGATTTTTTCCGGAATAGTCGCGGATCGAATATATTTATGTGCTTTTTGGCCATGAGCAACAATGGCACGAATTTTGGGCATACCATGAATCAGCGTTTTTAATACATCATAATTTGGAACTCCATCGCCTGCCCCGTCTAGGCGCTCATTGCAAAACGCATTCGTTTCCATGCATTTCACACCTCGCTCTCGAATCCGATTAAGTCTAAGGCGTGTATTGCTAACGTATTTGCCAATTTTTTTGCGTTCTTCCATGTAATACATTTCAAAAGCATCAAAATCGAAACCGGTTTTGGTATTCCAGAAAGACCACCAGTCGATAGAAAGTTTAGTAGCGGGGTTTTCTCCGATAATAATCACTTCACAGTCGGAGGGCAGTCCTTTACATACAAAGGGTCTTTGGTAACATGGCTTTGGAATTACTGATTCAAGTTTTTCAGTCCAGTCCAACATCTAATAGCTCCTAACGATGAAACCTATACTTTCTCGAAGTGTTTAATTGTATTGATTAAATTCGGCTTGGGGCACGCCCCGAACCGATGTTTAATTAACCACCACAATGCTGGATTACATCTGCAGCTAATCCACCCCACACATCAAAACATAACAACCATCACCGCTTCGTTATCTCCGCCCAAATCTTATCCAACCGCTTCACCGACACCGGATACGGTGTGCGCAGCTCTTGCGCGAAAAGGCTAATCCGCAGCTCTTCGATCATCCAGCGAAATGGCATCAAGGGGAGGGTATCTCGCCCTTCGCGTTGCCATTTCTCGATCTCCGTCGTATACCGCTGCATTAGCTCGTTGATCTCCGCGCCGCGCTGGCCATCGCGGCTCGGGTTTTGCACGCGTTTTTCGAGGCGGATTTTCATGGCTTTCAGATACAGCGGCAGGCGCGGTAGCTGCTCCCACGGGGTATGGGCGAGAAAGCCGGGGAAAACGAGGCTAGCCAGCTGGGCTTTCAGCTCGGTTTGCAGCGCGCCGGCTTTGGGTAGCAGGCCGTTGATGGCAGTGTATTCGGGCGCAAGCTCGGTAAGGGTGCGCAGCACGGCATCGCGCACCGAGGGCAGGCGCACTTTGGCGCGACTCTTTTGCTCGTCGAAATCTTTCTTTTTGCGCGGGGCTTCGTCTTCGCCCAGAAAGGCGCGCTGGCAGATGCATTCAACCACATCGGCCAAGAGCTGATCGCTATTGCCCAGCGCGCGATACTGAATCGCCAGCTGATTGAAATTGGGCAGGGCTTTGGGCAGCTGTTTAACGTGCTCTTTGAGCTCGAATTGCAGCAGCTTCACTACGCCGGCGCGGTGCGCCTCAAGTGCAGCGTGTTCGGTATCAAACAGGCGAATGGCGACGCATTCTTTGCCGGCTTCATCGCTATCGGGAATGAGGCCCGGATAGCCGATCATGCCTTTGCCGTGGCGTTTGAAATTGAGCTTGGCCGGCAGATCGCCAAAATCCCATTTGCTAAGGCCGGTTTTTTCGATGCCGGTGCTCTCATCGGCCGTATCGCGGAAGGTGAGCTGGGCGGCTTCGCCCAGCTGGGCGCGAATGGCGATCAGATCGCGGCCTTGTGCCAGCTCCTGGCCGGCATCATCCACAATGCGGAAATTCATTTGCAGATGCAGCGGCAAATCTTTGCTGCTGATGTCGTCGGCGCTCACCGGCTGGCCGCAGCCGCGGGTGATGGCTTGCGCCAGCTGCGGCAGCAAGGGCGCTTCACGGTCGGCACGCTCCAGCTCAACCAGCATGCGGGTGGCAAACTCGGGCACCGGCACACACAGGCGGCGAATCGGCTTGGGCAGCGATTTCACCAGCAGGGTGATTTTTTCGCGGATCAGGCCGGGCACCAGCCAATCGAAGGTGGCGTGATTCACCCGATTGAGCAGATGCAGGGGGAGGGTAATGGTCACCCCATCAAGCGCGTGGCCGGGTTCGAACCGATACCCCAGTGGTAGCTTGGCATCGTGCAAGCGGAAAAAGGCCGGATATTGCTCTTCGGTGACGGCGGCCGCGCTGTGCTGCATCAGATCATCGCGGGTGAGGAATAAGAGCTGCGGGGCGACTTTTTCGGCTTCTTTGCGCCAGGCTTCAAAGCTGGCGCCATTGATAATCTCGGCCGGCAGCTTGGCATCAAAGAAGGCAAACAGCGCGTGCTCATCCACCAGTACATCCTGGCGGCGGGCTTTGTGTTCCAGCTCTTCCACATCCAGCAATAGGGCCAGATTGTGCTCGAAGAATTTGGCGCGGGTTTGGAAATTGAAATTCACCAGTGCTTCGCGGATAAAAATCTCGCGCGCTTCCACCGGATTGATCGGGCCGTAATGCACTTTGCGCCGCGCCACAATCGGCAGGCCATACAAAGTCACCCGCTCGGAGGCGCTGACCTGCGCTTGTTCCTTGCTCCAGTGCGGATCGAAATATTGCTTTTTCACCAGATGTGGGGCGAGCTTTTCTACCCATTCCGGCTCAATGGCGGCCACGCAGCGCGCATACAGCTTGCTGGTTTCCACAAGCTCGGCCGCTACGATCCATTTCGGGCGGGCTTTTTTCAGATTCGAGCCCGGAAAGACCGTGAATTTAATCCCGCGCGCGCCCAGATATTCGTCGTTTTCGGGTTGCTTGAAGCCCAGATTGCCCAAGAGGCCGGTGATCAGCGCCTTGTGGATTTGCTCGAAAGTGCCGGGCTTGTCGTTCAGGCGCAATTCGCTGGCCATCTCGGAGAGCTGTTTGTGTAGCTCGCGCCATTCACGCATGCGCAGGTAGGAGAGGAAATTGCGATGGCAATCCTGTACCAGCTGGCGGTTGGAGGTTTTGTCGGCTAAGAGCTTTTCGAAGTAATCCCACAGCCGCAGGTAGGAGAGGAAATCGGATTTTTCCTCTACAAATTTGGCATGGGCCTGATCGGCAGCCTGGCGGGCATCAAACGGGCGCTCGCGCGGGTCTTGCACCGATAGCCCCGAGGCGATGATCAGCATTTCGCGCAGACAGCCTTCCTCTTGCCCGGCCAGCAACATGCGGCCCACGCGCGGATCAACCGGCAAGCGCGCCAGCTGTTGGCCAATGGGGGTGAGCCGATCTTGCTCATCCACGGCATTGAGCTCGCGCAGCTGCTGATAGCCATCGGCAATCAGCTTGCCCGATGGCGCTTCGATAAACGGAAACTCATCCACCCGGCCCAGGCGCAAGGCGGCCATGCGCAAAATTACGCCGGCAAGGCTAGAGCGCACGATTTCGGGGTCGGTAAACGCCGGGCGGGCGTTGAAATCGTCTTCCGAATACAGGCGTACACAAATCCCGCTGGCCACCCGGCCGCAACGCCCAGCGCGCTGGCGGGCTGAGGCTTGCGAGATTTTTTCGATTAAGAGCTGCTCGACTTTCGCCCGCGGGCTGTAGCGGTTAATCCGCGCCTGGCCGCTGTCGATGACATAACGGATGCCCGGCACGGTGAGCGAGGTTTCGGCCACATTGGTGGCCAGCACAATCCGCCGGCCCGATTGGCCGGGGCGGAAGATGCGTTGCTGTTCTTCATTCGATAGGCGAGCAAACAGCGGCAAAATCTCGGCGCCCATCAGTTTGGCTTTGCGTAATTCTTCGGCGGTTTCGCGAATTTCGCGCTCGCCGGGCAAAAACACCAGCACATCGCCGCTGCCATCGCGGCGCCACAGGTTTTCCACCGCGTGCACCACGGCTTCTTCCATTTCCAGCTCTTGATCATCTTCATCCGTGCTGGCAAGCGGCTGATAGCGTACTTCCACTGGATAAGTGCGGCCTGAGACTTCCAGCACCGGTGCGCCATTAAAGTGGCGGCTAAAGCGGTCGGCATCAATCGTGGCCGAGGTGACGATCACTTTCAGATCGGGGCGTTTGGGCAGAATTTGCTTGAGGTAGCCCAGCAAGAAATCAATATTCAGGCTGCGCTCGTGCGCCTCGTCGATGATGATAGTGTCGTACTGGCTTAAAAAACGATCAGACAGCGATTCGGCCAGCAAAATACCGTCAGTCATCAGCTTGATGTAGCTGGCGCTTGAGCTTTTATCGGTAAAGCGCACCTTATAGCCGACATGCTGACCGAGCTCGGATTTTAATTCTTGCGCAATTCGCGCTGCGACCGAGCGCGCCGCCAGCCGGCGAGGCTGGGTGTGGCCGATCAGGCCATGAACACCGCGGCCCAGCTCCAGACAGATTTTTGGCAGCTGGGTGGTTTTACCCGAGCCGGTTTCACCACACACGATAACGACTTGGTGCTGCGCGATGGCGGCTTTGAGCTCGTCGCGGCGCTGATTGACTGGCAGGAAATCGTCATAATCAGGGCTGGGGAGTTTCTCTCGGCGCAGCGCTGATTTGGCCAGCGATTTATCCAGGCCTTGGCGCAGTTGCTGGTGCAGCTGATCGGTGGGTTGCTGGCGTTTTTCCCGCTCGGCAATCTGGCTAATTAGCCGGCCAAGGGCGTAGCGATCGCTACTTTGGGTATCAAGCAGTTGGGTGCGCAGTTCGCGAAGGGAAGAACTCATTGCCGCAGTCGTTTTTTAAGAGCAAACAAAGCGGCAATTTTAGCACGGCTGGGGGCTTAGTCCTGCCGGGTGAGTAAGTGACCGAGCGGCGCCGGCAATTGGCCGATGCGCCAGTGGGTGTTCTGGCCCAAACCATCGCAGAGCAAGAGCCCATCCGCCGGCAAAGTCTCATGTAGACAAGTGGTGCAACCAAGCTCAGGCAAGGTTTTGCCAATCAGCTCATCCGGACTAAAGCCCAGCGCCTGGCAGGCGGCGTGATTGGCAAATTGGATTTGCTCTTGCTGCACCAACAGCATTGGGTGTGGCAGGGTATTGGCCATGGCCCGTATCAGAATGCCGCTTTCGGTTTGCGCGAGCTCATTTTCTTTTTGGGCGGTGATGTCGATGGCGATGGTAAGGATGTAGGTTGCGCCTTCGCGGGCAATGGCGAGTTTGGTCATATCAAACCAATGCCGGCGCCCGCTGGCCAACACGCAGCTGTCTTCGATACGGATCACTTCACCGCTGGCTAAAACTTGCTCGTCACCTACGCTCAGGATGGGGGTATCGTCGTGCAGACCAAGGTGGGAGTGCACAATCTGGTCATGCCCCAGGAGGGTTTGTGTGGTTTGGTTCACCAACAGGAAGCGGCCATGCTGATCCCGGATAAACACCAGATTGGGGCTGGCGTCGATAATCTGCTGGGTGAATAGCTGCTGCTTGAAGAGTGCGGCTTCGGTGGCCTTGATGTGTGACACGTCACGTATGATCACCACGCAATCGCGCTCGCTCAGTGGGGTTAGCCGCGCTTCGAAGGTGTGCTGCTCATGTTCGGCGCCCAAGGTGTATTCGAAGCGGGCTTGGCGCTGGGTGTTTTGCAGCTCGATCAGGGTTTCCAGAAATTGCCGCGCTACCCGGGCCGGAAAAATGCTGCTGAGCTTGGCAAACTGGCTGCCGCTGGGGTGAAAGGGCAGATCATGCTGATTGTGTGAGCTAACCCGCCGGCTGGCGTAATCGATCGTCCAGAGTAAATCGGGCACCCCGGCCAGCACATCGTGGGCTTCGGCAGGCGGCACGATGGTGGTGTTGGTTTCGGTATAGGTATTAGTCTGTTTTGGCTTTGATACCACTGCCGGCCACAGCACGAGGCCAACCGTGGCGCCGAGCATGAATAGAATCAGGGTGTTGATCCAACCTTCGCCGTGGGCGGCATTAAAGCTAAAAAGCCCTAGAATCAATAGGCACAGGGTAATCGCATAGCCATGCGCGAGGGGGACTTGATAGCCCAGGCAGGTGAAGGTGGCGATTTTTTGCTCTGCGTCTTGTGCCATAGTCGGATCGGCCAGCCCAAGGTGGTGTTATCTGGCTGCTAAGTGTACAGGCAAACCCTGAGCGGTGCGATAGCGGCTCGGTATGCGGGTTATGGCTACAACACCTGCGCGATGAATGGCAGAAATACACGCAGTAAATGGCGTTGTAATGTGGGCAGTACTGACGAAGAAAAAACAGGGGGATAAGCAAGGATTTGGCGGAGTGGACGGGGCTCGAACCCGCGACCCCCGGCGTGACAGGCCGGTATTC
>NZ_CAMFLP010000024.1:0-10670 GCF_945957625.1 uncultured Chitinibacter sp. | reverse complement strand
TGTAATTGCGCTTTTGTTGATAATGATCCCATTTGTTTTTACACAGCCTCGCCGAGCAGCAGTCACTGAGGCACCATGATGTTAATATTCTCACGGCTGCGTGCCACGAATGACAGGCTGGATCGTTACAAGTGGTCAGAATCCGCAAGTGTTAGTTTTAAGCGGAAGATGGGCTAGCTCGCGAAACGTGCCCCTACATCGGGCGCCATCATTAAACGGCTGCGTGGCGGCGCTGGTAATCGGCATAGGCGCGGGCTACGCTGGGCGAGGGCTGTGCTGGGTCACCAAGGCCAAATTCCTGCTGCAACTGCGGCAGATTTTGCTGCATGTATTCGATCACGCGGCCGAGATTGGCCTGCTGTTTAGCAAAGAAATTATCACGTTCGGTCAGCAAACTGGCGCTGCGGCTAAAATGCGCGCCAAACTGATTGATGGCGGCCATGGCTGCTTCTGGCTGACGTTGCCATTGCGCCGCGAGCTGTGCGGGATCGAGCTTGGCGGTCTGGCTCACCGGGTCGATAGTCAAGCCCAGTACGGCCATGCCTTGGATGCCTTGCTCGGAGCCATGAAACGGGCTGGCGATGCTTTGGGCCAGTTCATAGCGGGCCACTTGCGCGGCTTGGGTGCCTGCCAGTAGCTCGGGGTCTTGCAGATCGGCATTAAAATCAAAACGCCACTGATTGTATTGATCTACCAACGCCTGCAAAGATTGCTGCACCGTGGCAAGATCTGCCGCCGGGCTGAGGCTAGCGAGGCGATCGGCTGGCTTGGTCAGTTGGCTCACGCCTTCTTGCATGGTGCTTAGGCGGCTGGATTGGGCCGGATATTGCACTGCCAGCTGATTGATGTGGCTCATCATCCGGTACGCGCTTTCCGGGTCGGGTAGGGCCAGATTGCGCCCGGTGGGCGAGAGGCCGGCGATGCTGCTGATTGCCGTGCTGGCAGAGGTATTGCCTGCCGATTGAGTATTAGAAAGGTTGCCAGCCAGATACCCTGCTGCTAGTTGGTTTAGGTCGAAGGCACTAGCACCGCTGGCGCGGCTGCCATTCAAGTCACTGAGGGTTTGGGTTTTGAATTGGCTGATCTGCTGCGCCAGCGCGCTAAGCTCACTGGGAATACGGGCCATGGTTCACCTCGGCAATCGAACGCTGTGCTTGATTAAAGCAGAAAACGTACCAGCCCGCCGGCGGGCTTATTCTTCGATGCCGATCAGGTTTTTTTCGATTAATTCATCTAGCAAAAAGCTGAAATCGGTGCTGGCCGAGCTATCGGGCGCGTAGCGGAAGACATCCAGATTGTCGCCCACGGCGGCCATGATGTCGTTGCTTTCGTGGATGATGGTGCGCAAAAGCTCACGCGGGAAATGCTTTTCCAGCTGGGCGCGCACTTTTTCGTGGGTGGGGTTGCCGTCTTGATAGCGATTCACGATATAGCGGCGCTCGCGGCGGCGATCGAATTTTTCCAGCCCAAACAGCGTGCGTTCGAGCATGCAGGCGCCATTGAGCGCCAGAAACTCGGCCGCGACCGGAATTAAAATCAAATCAGCAGCCAGTAGCGCCGAAAACGACAAAATACCCAGCATCGGGCTGCAATCGATGATGATGGGCGTGCCGCTACCAGCCAGCATTTCGGCTTCCAGCGCCAGTTTTAGGCGCCAGATATGGTCGCGATGGCGCACCAATTGCGAATCCACCCGCGCTAATTCCAGATGCGATGGGATGAAATGAATACCGGGGCCCGAGGTTTGAATCAGGTCGGTGAGCGGCGAGGTGCCCTGATAAAAGCGGTAGATGCTTTGGCTGGCGCGTGGATTCAGGCCCCAGGTGGCGGTGAGGTGGGCTTGGGGGTCCAGATCAATCACCAGCGGCGCGATGCCATTTTGCGCCAGCGTGGCGGCCAGATTGGCTGAAAGGGTGGTTTTACCCACGCCGCCTTTCTGATTGAACACTGCGATTACCGTCATTGCCTCACCATCTGCTGTAGCTCGCCGGGCCAGCTACAGTCTGCCAATAGTCATCCTGCGGCCGATGATTATGCCATGACGGCCGCCATCCGACATGGTTACAATGCGCCACTATTTCATTTGTGAGTCATCAAGCATGAGCAGCCTTGCGCACCGTCTGGCCCAGGAATTGAACTGCAAACCCACTCAAATCAGCGCCGCCGTGGCTTTGCTGGATGAGGGCGCCACGGTACCGTTTATCGCCCGCTATCGCAAAGAGGTGACCGGCGGTCTGGATGATGGCCAACTGCGCTTGCTCGCTGAGCGCTTACGCTATCTGCGCGAGCTGGACGAGCGCCGCGCCAGCATCATCGCCACGATCACCGAGCAAGGGCAAATGAGCGCCGCGCTGCGCGCCCAGCTCGATGCCGCGGATAACAAGCAAACGCTGGAAGACCTGTATCTGCCGTATAAGCAAAAGCGCCGCACCAAAGCGCAAATCGCCCGCGAGGCCGGGCTGGCCACATTGGCCGAGCAATTGCTAAAAAATCCGCAGCTAGATCCCGAAAAACTGGCAGCCGGCTTTGTCTGCGACGGTTTTGCCGATACCAAAGCCGTGCTTGAAGGTGCCAAAGCCATCTTGTTAGAGGGCTGGGGCGAAGACGCCGCGTTGATTGGCCAGCTGCGCAGCCATTTGCAAAGCAGTGGTTTGGTCACCAGCAAAGTGGTGAAGGGGCAGGAGCAGGCGGGCGCGAAATTTGCCGATTATTTTGATTTTGCCGAGAAATGGGCCGCCATGCCCTCGCACCGCGTGTTGGCGGTCTTGCGCGGCGCGAATGAAAAAATCCTCAGTATCGGCATTCAATTGCCGGAAGAAATCGAAAACGGCGCGCGCAGCAAAATCTGGAGTAGCGCCGAGCAGCGCATCGCACGGCATGTCGGCATTAGCGCAAATTGCGCCGAGCTGTGGCTGGGCGAGGTGGTGCGCGCGGCGTGGCGCACCAAGCTGGGCGTCTCGCTGGAAAACGAGCTGCTCACCGCTGCGCGTGAGCGTGCCGAGTTGGAAGCGATTAAAGTCTTTTCGCGAAATCTGAAAGACCTGCTGCTGGCCGCGCCTGCGGGCCCGCGCTGCACGCTGGGGCTGGACCCGGGCCTGCGCACCGGGGTGAAAGTGGCGGTGGTGGATGCCACTGGCAAATTACTCGCCACCGATACCATTTATCCGCACGAGCCGCGCCGCGATTGGGATAAATCGCTGTATACCTTAAAAAAACTCTGCGACGCACATGGCGTGGAGCTGATTGCAATCGGCAATGGTACGGCCAGCCGCGAAACCGAACAGCTCGCCAGCGACTTAATCGCCCAGATCGACGGCAAAAAACCGGTGAAGGTGGTGGTGTCCGAAGCGGGCGCTTCGGTGTATTCGGCCTCTGAATTGGCGGCCAAAGAGTTTCCGCAGCTCGATGTCTCACTGCGTGGCGCGGTGTCGATTGCCCGCCGCTTGCAAGACCCGCTGGCCGAATTGGTGAAAATCGAGCCCAAGGCGATTGGCGTGGGGCAGTATCAACATGATGTGAATCAGACTGAGCTGGCGCGCATGCTCGATGCCGTGGTGGAAGACTGCGTGAATGCGGTGGGCGTCGATGTGAATACCGCCTCGGCGGCGCTGCTAGCGAGGGTATCTGGCTTAAGCCCAGTATTAGCAAACAATGTGGTCGCATACCGTGATGAGTATGGCGCATTCAAAAACCGCAAAGCACTGCTGAAAGTGCCGCGCTTGGGGCCCAAAGCCTTTGAGCAGGCAGCGGGCTTTTTGCGCATCATGCAGGGCGATAATCCGCTGGATGCCTCGGCCGTGCACCCCGAAGCCTATCCGCTGGTAGAAAAACTGCTGCAAAAATTAGGGCAAGACCTGCGCAGCACCATGGGCAATCGCGCCGCGCTGCAAGCCGTCGCGCCCGAGAGCCTGACCGATGCGCAGTTTGGCCTGCCTACCGTCAAAGACATTCTGGCCGAGCTGGAAAAGCCCGGCCGCGACCCGCGCCCCGAATTCAAAACCGCCACCTTTGCGGCGGGCATTGAGAAAATTAGCGATCTGCAAGTAGGGATGGTGCTCGAAGGCGTGGTCAGCAATGTCACCAACTTTGGCGCCTTTGTCGATATTGGCGTGCATCAGGATGGCCTGGTGCATATCTCGATGCTGGCAAACACTTTCGTCAAAGACCCGCACGCGGTGGTGAAAGCCGGGCAGGTGGTGAAAGTGAAGGTGCTGGAGGTCGATGTGCCGCGCAAGCGCATTGCGCTGACCATGCGGCTGAATGATGAGCCCGCCGCGCGCAGTGATGCGCGACAAGGTGGGCACAGCCGTGGCGAGCTGACGACCGGCAAGTCGCACTCAGCGTCTGCATCCGCGCGCACGGGGCAGGGCCAACCCCGCCATCAGTCGGCCGCAGCGCCATTAAATACCGCCTTTGCCGATGCCTTGGCCAAACTGAAACGCTAGGGGTATAGCCTGCTAGATCTTTTCAGGTATTGATTGGCAGGCAATACCTGCTGAGGTATGTGGCGGTGGTTGCGCTCCGCCACCTGCCGCGTGGCCAGCGGCCGCGCCGGCGGCCCGTGATGGTCGTATACTGCGGGGCTGATTCCCGCCGCGAGCCCACGATGTCCGAACGCCGTTTTCCGCCCAGCAAAGACGAAATTGCCCTGTTTGCCCCATTTGCCGGGCTGACGCTGGCGCAGATTGTGGTGCCGCAAACGGCGGCCGAGTTTGCTGCCGCGCAAGCTAGTCTATTGGCTGCACCGGTGCTGGGCTTTGATACCGAATCACGGCCGGTGTTTAAAGTGGGCGAGGTGTCGCGCGGGCCGCATCTGGTGCAGCTCACCACGGCCACGCAGGCGTTTTTGCTGCAAACCAGCCGCGCCGAATGTCGGCCATTGCTGCAGGCGGTATTGGCCAGCCGCGCGGTGGTAAAAGTGGGCTTTGGCCTCTCGTCCGATAAAGCCGATTTGCGGCGCAATTTCGGGCTGGAGCTCGATGCCGTGCTGGATTTAAATACGATTTTTCGCCGCCAAGGTTACACCAGCACGCTGGGCGTCAAAGGCGCGGTGGCGGTGGTGTTGGGCCAGCGGCTGACCAAATCCAAGCGGGTAACGACCTCGAACTGGGCCAACCCGCGCTTGCAGGATAATCAGCTCTTGTATGCCGCCAACGATGCCTATGCCGCGCTCCAAGTCTGGCAGGCTTTACAGCTGCCACTGGCTAGCGCGCCGATTCATTATCGCGCAGCGCAGGGTGGTGCGGGGCCGGCTAGTGGCGATACAGCTGCATCAGCTGCTTAAGCGTGCCATCTTTGCGCATGGCCTCAAGCGCCATATTGAGCAGGGTGACGGTGGCCTCATCCATGCCTTGTTTGCTATAGGCAAAATGCGCATCTTCCACCGCCCAGCTTACTGGCAGCGGCGCAATGTGCTTGAGTTTGAAATCGCGCAAAACTGCCTCGGCTGAGAGCGAAGAAGTAAACACTAGGTCGACCCGATTCAGCGCCAGTTTTTGCAAATTGGCCTGCATAGTGGGGGCCACATCCACCAAAATGCCGGGTGGCTTTTTGGCGAGCCAAGCGTCGATTTCTTTGCCAAAACTATCGCCCCGCGCCACCCCGATGCGCAGCCCGGGATATTGGGTGAGGTCTTTCAGCGCATCCACCTGCCAGCGTTTTTGCCGTTGCGTGTTGTACATCAGCTGAATAATCGTTGGGCTATACGGGCCGGAAAAATACGCATACTGCTCGCGCTCAGGGGTTTTGAGCGCTTCCATGGCGATATCGAGATCGCCACTGGCGAGCTCGGTCAGGGTGCGTACCCACGGGCGCTGCAGATACACTAGTTTGCATTGGCTGCGCCGCGCCATTTCGTTCAGCACTTCCACCGCATAGCCACGCATCTGGCCTTGCTCATCTTGGTAATGAAACGGCGCCCAGGTTTCCCAGCCCACTTTGAGTCCGCTCTGGCAATCACTGGCTGCGACCGGTGCGGCGCTGAGGCTGGCCAGTAGCAGCATGAGCAGGCTCCGCCAGCCCCGCCAATAGTTCAATATTCGGCCCATGATAATGCGCGCCCCCGGCCACTGCCTCGCTCGATAGTGCAGCTATAGGCCAGCGGCTGTAAGCAAGCAAGCACCCTGCGGCTGCACGGTGCCACCACTGGACGACTGGTGCTGCGGCGGTCGGTATGGTGGGGGTATGAAGCTGAAGGCCTTTTTAGGTGTGGCCTACAGCCCTATACCTAATCATGACGAGCAGCTGACAGAGAGCTCGCTGGCCCAGCTGGGCGGCAAAGCGGCGTAGGCGGCAAATTCGGGCTGCTCGGCGAAGGGCTGACGCAGGCATAGCTCCAGCTGCTGCACTTCGCGGTAATCCCCCCGCTGGGCGGCTTGAATCGCCAGCTCGGCCAGATGATTGCGCAAAATGTATTTCGGATTGGTGGCCAGCATTTGCGCGCTGCGGCTGGCAGCATCCACGCCATCTTGCAGGCGGGCTGCGTAGCGCTCTAGCCAGTCGTCAAATTGCGTGCGGGCGAGGAATAAATCGCGCAGCTCGGCGCTATTTTGCTGCACCGGCCAATGCGAGAGCGTGCGCCAGAAAATCGTCCAGTCGGTGTGTGTGGCCTGCATCAGCTCGAATAGATCGGTGACCAGCGTCCAGTCTTCATCCAGCCATTGGCTAAAGCCCAGCTTGCGCTGCAGCAACTCGGCAAACGCCGCTTCAAATTGCGGCTGATAGTCGCTCAAGGCTGCTAGTAAATCCTCGCGCTCGATCAGCGGCAGCAGCGCTTGGGCGAGGCAATGCAGATTCCATAGGCCGATTTGCGGCTGCTGATTGTAGGCATAGCGGCCGCTGTCATCCGAATGATTGCAGATATGGCCGGCATCAAAGCCATCCAGAAAGCCATACGGGCCGTAATCCAGAGTGAGGCCCAGGATCGACATATTGTCGCTATTCATTACCCCGTGGCAAAAGCCCACCGCCTGCCAGTGCGCAATCAGCGTGGCGGTGCGGCTAATCACCGCCTGCAGCAGCGCCAGATAGGGCTGCTCGGCGGCTTGGCAGGCTGGATAATGATGGCGGATCACCCAGTCGGCCAGCTCGCGAATGCGCTCGGGCTCGCCCTGGTAAAAGTAGTATTCAAAATGTCCGAAACGCACAAAGCTGGGCGCCAGCCGGCTGACCACGGCCGCGGTTTCGGCGGTTTCGCGCCACACCCGCTGCGGCGAGGCGGCCAGCGCTAAAGCGCGGGTGGTGGGGATACCCAGGTGGTGTAATGCCTCGGAGGCCAAGTATTCGCGGATGCTAGAGCGCAATACTGCCCGGCCATCACCGCGGCGCGAATAGGGCGTGGGGCCTGCGCCTTTAAGCTGCCACTCCCAAATTTCCCCATCGGGCGCGGCAAATTCGGCGATCAGCAGTGCGCGGCCATCCCCCAGCTGCGGTACATTCACGCCAAACTGATGGCCTGAATACACGCTGGCCACCGGCTGGCTGCCTTGCGGGATGCGGTTGCCCAGCAGATAATCGGCCAGATCTGGCGTGGCCGCCAAATCCAGCCCCAGCGCTTGCGCCAGCGGCTGATTCAGCGCCACCACCTCGGCGCCCGGCATGGGCGTGGGCGCCGTCGGAGTGTAAAAACGTGGCGACAGCGTGGTAAAGCGTGGCTGCAGGGGCAAGGCGTGAAGCGGATGCGGCTGGGTCATTGCGAATAGTTGAGTTATTTAATCGGGTATTGCCTATTGTACGGGCCAGATCCGGGTTTGTCATGGGGAAAGAAGATGAGCGAAAAAGCGCCGGTGACGCAGGCGATTCGCTGTTTGCGCCAGCAGAAAGTGCCATTTGGCGAGCATTTATACGCCTACGAAGAAAAGGGCGGCACGGCCGTTTCGGCCCGCGAGCTGGGTGTGGATGAGCATTGCGTGATCAAAACCCTGATCATGGAAGACGAGAAAAAACAGCCGCTGGTGGTGTTAATGCATGGTGATAAAGAGGTCAGCACCAAAAATCTGGCCCGGCTGATTGGCTGCAAAACCATCGCCCCGTGTGCGCCCGAGGTGGCCAATAAACACAGCGGTTATCTGGTGGGCGGTACTTCCCCACTGGGCACCAAAAAAACCATGCCGGTGTATGTGCAGCAGAGCATTCTGGATTTGCCACTGATTTATCTAAATGGCGGCAAGCGCGGGTTTTTGGTGAGTTTGGCGCCGCAAGCGCTGGCCAGCTTGCTGCCGGTGCAGCTGGTGGATGTGATGGCTTAAATGGATGGATTGGGGTATTGCCAGCCAAGTATCGAATTAATTGGCTTGGCTGGGTATACCTGCCAATGAATGCCGTTGGCTAGGTAATGCCGCCATTCAGGCCGGTTAAATCTTGCTTGAGATTGATCAGCGTGCCCGAATCAATCATGCCCTCCAGCCGGTCGACAAACTGGCTGGCTTGTTTCAAGAGATTGCTGCGCTCGCGCGGCTCGGGCGTAGCCTCGGAGCGCAGGTATTTGATGATGGCGTGGGTAGAGGAGAGCAGCAGCCGCTGATTGCAGGTGCTCTGCGCTAGCGGGATGAGCCGCTCTAGCGCCAGTGTGTATTCGTTTTTCAGCATCAGCTGCACAGCTTCGTTGTTTAGCTCGGTGACTTCGCTGCCGCTGTGCTGAATAAAATGCTGCCACACCGGCCGCATATTGGCCGCGCTTTCCAGCATGCCGGAAATATGCCGGGTGGTCACAAAGCGCCGCGCCAGCGCGTACAGCCATTTATACGGCGGCGCATGATGGTCGGGCTGCTCGCCTTCCAGCGTGGGTGGGCAAATCAGGTCGGCGGTCATGATAAAGGCCATGCCGATTTCAAGCGTGAATTCGCTATTGCTCAGATACGCCGCTGCGTTTTCCAGCTGCTGCGGCTGGCCTTCGTACACGGCGCTGGCCAGAATATCGATCACCCGATTGCCGAGCGAATCATCGCGTTTGGCAATTTCGCGCACCATGCGCAGGTATTTGTCGGCATCCGAGCCATTGTTTTCGCGCCGCGCCGCCAGCGCCAATTGCAAAACGGTTTCGCTATTGAGTACCGCCGAATTGCCACCGCAAGTGACCGCACGTTCCAAAAACTGCTTGGCCCGGCCGGCATCGCCGAGCATATTGGCCAGATTGCCGGCTTTTTGCAGTCGGCCGACATTATTGGGCGTCATGGCCAGACATTTTTCAAACACCGCCATCGCTTCATTCAGGCGCCCCTCGGCCATATACATAGAGGCGAGTTCTTCGTAGGCGTCGACATACTGCGCGTGTTCCACAATCGCCGCCTGAATCATGCTTTCAGATTGGGTTTTCTTGCCTTGCCGCGCCAACGTGCGCGCTAGCCCAAGCTTGGCCCACGGCACAATGCGCTGATTGAGGATCTCTTCATACAGCCGCGCCGCTTCATCCAGGCGCCCAGCTTCCAGCAGCAATGACGACAGCAGGCGCATCAGGTCGCTACTAAAGCCCGCAGCCTTGGGCACCAAGGCTTTGGCTTCGTTAATGGCGCCCATGGTGTCGCCGATGTTGATTTTGTCGTACACGGGTTTGAGAAAGCGTTTGCGCTGCCAGGCTTTGGAGAGGCGCTGGGTGAGATCGCGGCTGGTAAAGGGCTTGATTAGATAATCATCGGGGCCAATTTCGGCTACCGCCACCACTTTTTCGTACGAGGCCTCGGCGGTGATCATGATCCAGATCGTATACAGCGGCAGCTCGCTACTGTGGCGCAATTCCTCCAGTAGCTCTTGCCCATTCATGCCTTCGCCAAAATGGTAGTCGCACAGCACCGCGTCATACTGGCCATTGCGTAGCCGGCGACGGGTTTCGCCAATGCTGCTGGCTGTATCAACCCGGTTGATGCCGGATTGAGCCAGCGTCATGCGTACCGATTGCCGCACCGTTGGGGCGTCATCGGCAACGAGGACATGGGCCTGAGCAATTTCTTCAGCGGACATAGGCCTGTACAGAGTAAGGTTTCTATTACTATCGGCCAAAATAGCCGAAGCTCAAAGTGCGGGATCGACCGGATGGTAAAAACGTACAATCCCCGCGCAGGGTGTATGCTGGCGTATTCGTGTGATCAGCGCCTTGAGCCAAATACCAGCATGAGCCAAAAACCGACTTTTCCTGCCTTGATCATGCTGTTGCTCGCGGCAACGGCGCTGGTTTTTTATTGGGATGCTTGGTCTGCCTGGCAAAGTAATTCGATGGTGGGGCGCTGCAGCAGTTTGCATCCGGGCGGCGTGTGTACGCAGGCGGCCGCCGTTGGGGCGTGGCTGTTTGCTGGCGGCTCCCCGGCGCAGGGCTATGCCGTGCTCTTGGCGGGCTTGGCCAGCGGCTTAATGGGGATAGTGATCTTGCTCTGGCGGCTAGGGGCGCACCGGCAGGGGCGTTCGCAGTAATCAGCGCAGAAGCGGGAATGCGCTTTTGCTAGCTAGAAAAGAAAAAAGCCCCAATCTTGCGATTGAGGCTTTCTTCAAGAATTTGGTGCCCAAGAGAAGACTCGAACTTCCACACCCTTGCGGGCGCTAGGACCTGAACCTAGTGCGTCTACCAATTCCGCCACCTGGGCAAACTCAACCAGCTTACGCTGGGTTTCTCTGTCGCTTGTATCGGAATGGTGCCCAAGAGAAGACTCGAACTTCCACACCCTTGCGGGCGCTAGGACCTG
>NZ_CAMFLP010000023.1:0-13571 GCF_945957625.1 uncultured Chitinibacter sp. | reverse complement strand
ATAGCTGTAATTGCGCTTTTGTTGATAATGATCCCATTTGTTTTTACACAGCCTCCGGCGGGTACAGACACCCAAGGGATGACTCAGGCAAGTCCGCTATTGGCAATGTATGCCCACTGCCAGTTACAATGCGTTACAAAGTTTGCACAAGACCCCCTACAAGCTTAGCCCACATATCCACTCCCCATTTCGACATCCATGAGCAATAAACCACACCTATCTACTGTTGATTTTGTTGAGTAGATTCGTCTACACTAGCTCTCACTTGGCTTTTTGACTTCTCCGTGCAAATTATCCGCGTTTTTCTTTTGATACTAATTTCATTCGCGCTGTCACTGAGTGTGGCTGCTGCGAAGGAATTTCCGTCGGAGGAAGATACTCACTCGAATTATCACAATGAAATGATGGTGAACGCTGATCATCACGGTTCTGACGATAACTCTAAAACTAAAGTTCACCATGCAGCGGATGCTAAAAAAAGCCAAGGTAGCCACTGCAATACGTGTACTTCAGCTGTGCCTTTAGCTGCAGACATCACAATGATAGCGCCGCTGCGCTCTGTGCAAAATGCAGCTACCCTGCATGCGCTACTGAGTTTGAATACACCCCCTCCGTTACGACCCCCTTTCTTTCGCGCCTAATTCTGGCGCGACCTTAATTCCTTCTTTGCTGTAAGCAATAGCAACTGAGCTAGCCTTTGGGTTGGCCGTAGATTCATTGACGCACTTCGCGTTTTTTTAATCTTGTCCGCTATTTTTTGCAGTCAATCCGGGTTGCGCTGGAACGTCTTGACACGTTTTCCACTCAACAAGGATTCATCATGTCTGCTGTTAAGACATTGCACGCTTGCGCACTGGCCTGCCTGTTTCTGCTAGCCACTTCACAAGCCACACAAGCCGCAACGCTGCGCGAAGCGCTCGATCAAGCTTGGTCGGCACAAATCCCCGCGCAAAATGCGCAAAAAGAGCGCTATAGCGCCGACATTCAAGCCAGTCAGGCCTGGACACCCGAGCCGCCAAGTATTGGTTTTTCTCATACGACCGATCAACTCAACGACAACACTGGCCGCCGCGAATGGGAGGTGGAGCTATCTACGCCCGTTTGGACTTATGGTCAGCGTGAACGCGCCACCAACGTGGCACTCGCCGAACAAGCTGCGTTTACTGCCGACTCGACGCTCGCTCGCCTGAGCTTGGCTGGATCGCTTCGCGAAGCTTGGTGGGCAGCTCGGCTGGCTCAATTGGATTTTGATCTGGCCAAGCGAAAATTGGCGGCGGAGCAAGAAATCGCCATCGATGTCAGCCGCCGGGTTAAAGCCGGTGATTTGGCAACCACAGATGATAGGCAAAGCAAAATTGCCGTGTTGCAAGCCAAGAAAGAAGTCGGAATTGCCCAGCTTGCGTTCGAGCGCGCGCAGCAAAGTTTTACTTTGCTCAGTCGCGGCGCAGCTTTACCGGAACAATCAGAAGCTTTGCAGGAACGTTCTGGCGAGCATCCACTGCTAGCCAGCCTTGGCTTCAACGCCAATAGCGCACAGGCCAAGTTACAACAGGCGGCAGGGGATACGCGCAATGCGCCAGAAGTCGCCCTGACTTACACCTCGGAAAAAGACGCCTCCGACGAGCCCTATCGCGGTCGTGTGAAAGTGGGCATCAAAATCCCATTTGGTTCCGAAGCCAGAAATCAGCCACGCATCACAGCCGCTAATGCTGCGCTGATTCAAGCACAAACTCAGCTAGACCTTGAAAAGCAGCAAATTACCAATGCATTGAAGGTTGCTCAAGCAGAGCTGGCACAGAGCCGTACCGAACAAGACATTGCCGCCGAACAATTGCAATTGGCCAATGAGCGTGCGCAATGGATAGAAAAAGGCTTCCGATTGGGGCAATTCGATCTGACAACGCAGCTTAAAAGCTTGCAAGAGCGTTTTGCTGCCGAATCCGAGCATGCCCGTTCGCGCCTTGCAGTAGACCGCGCCATTTCCAGAGTTAATCAAGCCGCAGGAATCTTGCCATGATGCCCAAAAAGGTATTGTTATCGCTCATTTTGGGCGGGATGTTTTTCATCAACACCAGCCCGGCCTTTGCCCATGGCGATGAAGACCATAGCGGCGGTGCGAAGCCTGTCGCAGTCAGCAGTGGTGGATTGCCCACTGCCGAAGCTAAATCGGATGACTTTGAGCTTTTGGTGCAATTGAAAGGCAACACTTTGCAAGTGTATCTGGATCGCTATAGCGACAATGCGCCGGTTGAAAAGGCGCAAATTGAGGTTGAAAGCGGCACAATCAAAGCACAGCTCAAAGCGACCGTTCCCGGTGAGTATGCCGTTGAAGTACCTGCTTTATCTGGCGTTGGTGAACATGCCCTCGTATTTACCGTCATTGCTGGTGAGCAATCGGACTTGCTTGAAACCACGCTCAAAGTCGCAAAACCTGTACTGGCTGAAGAGCATGCTCCTACACCGAGAACGATTGGATGGTGGCTGGCTGGTGGTTTGGCGGGCATCGCTGCACTGGCGTTCATCGTCATTCGCCAGCGTCGTTCAAGCGATCAATCTTCAGGAGCAAAGGCATAATGTCGCGTAAAAAAACTCTCAAAATCAATCTCATTGGCCTAGCTCTTTTGGCATCAACAAGCGGCTCGCTATGGGCGCATGGCGATGAAGATCATGGTGCTGCACCTGTTGCTGCAACAACGAACAGTGACAAGCCACAGCGCCTGCCCGATGGTCGCGTACTGTTGCCCAAAACGGCGCAACATCGCCTGGAAATTCGCACACTGCTAGCGAGTGAAGGCTCAGCTGCACGCGCAGTCGAGCTTAATGGCCATGTCGTGATGGACCCCAATCGCGGTGGTCGAGTGCAGGCCAGTAGTGGCGGTCGCATTAGCGCCCCGCAGGGGGGCTTGCCTTTGCTGGGCAGCAAAGTAAGTCAGGGGCAAATTCTGGCATGGGTGAAGCCCGCTGCCAGTTCATACGAATTGGCGCAACAGCAGGCTGAGTTGGCTGAAACACGCAGCAAACTGAAATTAGCAGAGCAAACTGCTGCGCGCCTGAACGAACTCTCCAATAGTGTGCCACGTAAAGAGATTCAAGCTGCTCAGGCTGAATTGGATGGGCTACGCGCTCGCCTTGCTGCGCTCGCCAAAGCCAGTGATGGTGAAGCTTTGCGCGCACCAGTGTCGGGCGTATTAGCGGCCAGCAATGCGATCAATGGGCAGGTCGTTGATTCCAGCGCAGTGTTATTCGAAATTGTTGAGCCCAAAAGCATGCTGATTGAAGCGCTGGCCTACGATCCGGCCTTAGTCGGCAATATCGCTAGCGCCTCATTTCAAGGGGTATCGCTGCGCTATTTAGGTGGTGCGAGCGCGCTGCGGGATGGCGCATTACCACTGTTGTTTGCACCTAGTGAAGCTACGCCGCTCGCGTTGGGACAAACCGTCAAATTGGTCGTGCAGACACGCGAACAAACCAAGGGCATCCGTATACCCGCCAGCAGCCTCGTCAAAAACTCGGCGAATGAATCAGTGGTTTGGCTACACGACAGTGCGCTCGTTTTTCGCGTAGTGCCTGTTACACCGATTCCGGTCGATGGCAAAACGGTACTGGTCACACAGCTCAAACCGGGCAGCCGCGTCGTGACGCAGGGTGCCACTTTGATTAATCAAATCCGCTAAGGGGAAAGTCATGTTTAGCTGGATTGTGAATCAAAGCCTGAAAAACAGGTTGTTCATCGTCGCCATCGCGGCCATTTTGTTGATCTATGGCGGTTTAACTGCCAGCAAAATGCCAGTCGATGTCTTTCCTGATTTGAACAAACCCACCGTCACCATCATGACCGAGGCTGGGGGGATGGCACCGGAGGAAGTGGAGCAACTCGTCAGTTTCCCACTGGAAACGGCGCTCAACGGCATGCCGGGTGTAACGCGAGTTCGCTCGGTTTCTGGGGTTGGTTTATCGATTGTGTATGCCGAGTTTGAATGGGGCTCGGATATTTATCGTAATCGGCAATTGATCGCCGAGCGGCTGGCAGAGGTGAAAGAGGCTCTACCCGAAGGCGTAAAGCCTGCCATGGGGCCGATTTCGTCAGTAATGGGCGAGATCATGTTGATTGCATTTCCTGCCGATCCCGACAAAGCCAGTCCAATGGCGGTGCGGGAGTACGTTGATTTTGTTCTGCGCCCACGCTTGTTATCGATCCCTGGTGTCGCGCAAGTGATTCCAATTGGCGGTGAAGTCCGGCAATTCAGGGTTGAGCCAAACACCGCCATGATGGCGCAGCTGGGTGTCGGGTATGAAGATGTAGAGCTTGCACTTAAAGGGTTTTCTAGCAATACCAGTGGCGGGTATCTGGAGCAAAATGCGCGCGAATATTTGATCCGTAATATGGGGCGCACGACCAAGCTGGAAGATATGCAAAATCTGGCGGTCAAGGTGATCAATGGCCAGCCAATTCTGCTCAAGCAAGTCGCCGAGGTGAAGTTTGCCGCCGCGTTTAAACGCGGCGATGCCGGTTTCGCCGGTAAGCCTGCGGTGATTGTCAGCGTGCAAAAGCAGCCGAATGCCGATTCGATTCGCCTCAGTGGTGAAATCGAAGATGCACTCGCGAGCTTAAGTAAGTCCTTGCCACCGGGCATCAGCAAGCCAGAAATCTCGTTCCGCCAGGCCGATTTTATTGAAGCCTCAATTCACAACGTGCAAGAAGCTTTGCGTGATGGCGCGATCATGGTCGCGATTATTCTGTTCCTGTTCCTGATGAATGGCCGCACGACGCTGATTTCATTGACGGCTATCCCGCTCTCGCTAGCGATTACCTTTCTGGTTTTCAAGGCGATGGGCTTGTCGATCAATGTGATGACGCTCGGCGGTTTGGCGATTGCGATTGGTGAGTTGGTCGATGATGCGCTGGTCGATGTCGAAAACGTCCTACGACGACTGAAAGAAAACAAGCCCAAAGGCGTAACGCACATCATCAAAGTGATTGCGGCCGCGTGCAATGAAGTCCGCTCCGGTGTAGTCGTTGCGACGATGGTCGTGGTGCTGGCCTTTGTACCTTTGTTTGCCTTACCAGGGATTGAAGGGCGCTTGTTTGCACCACTGGGCGTGGCCTATATCACGTCGATTTTGGCCAGTTTATTGGTGGCGCTGACGGTGACGCCGGTGATGTGCTACTTCCTATTGCCCAAAATGAAGCAAATCGAGCACGGCGATTCAAAGTTGGTGCTCTTTCTAAAACGGTGGGATAAGCGTGCTTTAGTCGCCTCGTTTGCACACGCCAAACTGGCACTTGGTTTGGCTGTTTTGCTACTCGTGGCTGCGCTGGCAACGGTGCCGTACTTTCCAAAAGCGTTTTTACCTGCGTTTAACGAAGGCACGTTGACGATTAGCTTGTTACTCAATCCGGGTACCTCGCTCACAGAAGCCAATCGAGTCGGGAGTTTGGCCGAAATCTTGATTGCTGAAGTGCCTGAAGTGAAAAGCGTCGGGCGGCGTACCGGACGCGCCGAACTGGATGAGCACGCAGAGGGAGTGCATTCGAGCGAAATTGATGTCGACCTGAAGAAGTCCGAGCGTTCGCGCGAAGACATCATGGCCGATATTCGTACGCGCCTTGCGCCATTACCTGCCACAACGACGGTTGGTCAGCCGATTTCACATCGACTTGACCATTTGCTATCAGGCGTTCGGGCGCAAATCGCACTGAAGGTTTACGGTGATGATCTGGATGCGCTGCGCGGTGAAGCGGCCAATCTGAAAGAGAAATTGGCTGCGATACCGGGGCTGACTGACCTGCAGATTGAGAAGCAGGTGTTGATTCCGCAAATCAAAGTGCGGATCGATTACGACCGTGCCGCGCAGCTTGGCGTGTCGCCGGGTACTTTGCTGAAAACACTGGAAACGCTCACCGAAGGCGACACTGTCGCGCAAATTGTTGATAACAATAAGCGCTTTAATCTGGTGATTCGTCTGCCCGACGCTGCGCGTGACCCGCAAGGCTTGGGCAATATCCTGATCGACACACCGCACGGCAAAGTACCGCTATCGCAAGTGGCAAGTATCGAAGAGAGTGATGGCCCGAATCAAATTGGTCGAGAAAACAGCCGACGCCGGATTGTGATTTCAGCCAATACCAATGGCTCGGACATGGCGGCGATCATTAAGCAGATTCGGGGTGTGCTCGCTCAAAACAAATTGCCGGATGGTTATTTTGTTAGTCTGGAAGGGCAGTTTCAGGCGCAAGAAGCTGCTAGTCAGTTGATTGCGGGACTATCGATTGTGTCGCTCTCGCTGATTTTTATGGTGCTTTACAGCCGCTATAAATCAGCCGTTCTGGCGGCGATGATCATGGGCAATATTCCGATGGCACTGATTGGCAGCGTGCTCGCGATGTGGCTGGCAGGAATCTCGCTCTCGGTCGCGTCTTTGGTTGGCTTTATTACGCTAACCGGCATTGCCACGCGCAACGGCATTCTGAAAGTCAGCCATTACATCAATCTATGCAAGTTCGAAGGTGAACACTTCAGTCAGGCCATGATTATCCGTGGTTCGCTTGAGCGCCTGACGCCGGTCTTGATGACCGCGCTGACAGCGGCTCTTGCCTTGGTGCCGCTGTTGTTTGCTGCTGATGCATCGGGCAAAGAAATTTTGCATCCGGTCGCCGTGGTGATTTTTGGCGGGCTGATCAGCTCGACCATTCTCGACACATTACTGACCCCGCTGATGTTCTGGCTGTTCGGTCAAAAACCATTACAACGCTTACTGGCTGAAAACAACCAGACCGCGTTTTAACCCCAGCCTTCGGGCATTTTACTCAAGGAAATATCATGAAAAAAACGTTAATTGCATTCGGTTTTGTACTTGCTTCCAATTTGGCTTTCGCTGATGGCGATATGAAGCCGATGCACAATGGTGTCATGGCCGAAGCAACATCAGGTAATCGTGCAGAGCTCAGCCTCGATAGCAATATGCTGATGATTTATTTATCTGACCACGCAGGCAAAGCGGTCGCAGCGAAAGGTGTTGCGGCTGAATTGACACTCCTGAACGGCAGTGAGAAGCAGACGGTGAAATTGATGCCTATGGGTGATGGCTTTATGGCTACCGGTCAATACAAAGCAGTTGCAGGGACGAAAGCCCTATTAAAAGTCACTTTACCTGGTAAAGCGGCGGAACAATTCCGATTTGCTTTGAAGTAAAGACTGAGGGTATTGCTATCTATGTATTGAAAATAAATGACTTCATAGCAATACCCTTGTATTGATTCCAAAGGACTGCTCTGAGCTAAGTAAGTCAGATCACGAGTTTGTTTGCAAACGTGATGCGGTAACAGGATTATGATTTAACGATGTTGCCGCTCTAGGAGAGCGTTATGGATAGACGACAATTCTTAACCGTGTCAGCCGGTATGGGCGCGATGGGCTGGTTGGGCGCGAACCCAGTCTGGGCGGTGATGGATCACGCTAAGCACGATGGCGGGGCTATGCCGCAAGCCTTGAAAACAGTTGCTGATATGCCCTTGCTACCCGAAAAAGCGCTGACAGCAGGGCAGTCGCATGTACCACTTGCCCCCTTGCGCAATACCGCTACTGCGCTCCAGCGTTTTGAAGCAACATTAACTGCCGCAGAGCACGAGGTCGAATTGACCACGGGCAAGAAAACACCAATGTGGCTGTATAACGGTCAAGTACCTGGGCCGTTGATTGAAGCTTTTGAGGGCGATGAAATTGAGATTCGCTTTATTAATCAGCTTGCGCAAGCCTCGACGATACATTGGCATGGTTTGCCGGTACCACCCGAGCAAGACGGCAATCCGCACGATGCCGTACCCGCAGGCGGTGAGCGCGTTTACCGTTTCAAGCTCCCTGAAAACAGTGCTGGAACGTATTGGTATCATCCGCACCCGCATGGCGACACGCCTGAGCAAGTGTATCGCGGCCTTGCGGGACTATTTATTGTTCGTAGCAAGAGCGATCCGCTGGCCGCATTTGTCGAGCAGTATTTAGTCATTTCTGATTTGAAGCTTGACGCTGAAGGCCTGATTCCCGATAACACTGCGAATGACTGGATGAATGGTCGCGAAGGCCAATTTGTTCTGGTGAATGGCCAGCGTGAACCGGTGATTACGATTGCAGGGCGGCAACGCTTGCGAATCTGGAATGCCTGCAGCGCGCGTTATTTGCGCCTAGCGATACCGGGGCAAAAAATGACGCTGGTGGCGACTGATGGGGGTTTGCTGGAAAAACCGACTCTCAAAGACGAAATCTTGCTCGTGCCTGGGCAACGAATTGAAGTCATAGTTGGCGATGGTAAAGCAGCCACATTGCCCCTTAAGGCACTGGCTTATGATCGAGAGAAAATGGGTAATATCGCACCAGAGGTGGATCGAATTGTGGCGCAGCTCAATTTCACCCACGGCCCGACACCCGCAATTCCTGCTCAATTAAGAAAAATCGCAGACTTTGGCCGCGCTACCGCGCTCAAGAAAGTCGAATTTAGCGAAACGATGAGCATGGACAATGGCGTGCATAGCATGGCTTTTCTGGTAAACGGCAAAAGCTTTGATATGAACCGCGTTGATTTAACCAGCAAGGTGGGTGAAGTTGAAGTGTGGGAAATTTTTAATAACTCGCACATGGATCATCCGTTCCATATCCATGGCACACAATTTATCGTTTTGGATTCAAAACTGGACGGTAAGCGCCGCAATGCGCCGTATCGCGCGCTGCACGACACTATCAATCTGTGCCCTTACGAAACAGTGCGCATCAAAACCGTGCAGCACGATAAAGGCTTACGGATGTTCCACTGCCATATTCTGGAGCATGAAGGGCAGGGGATGATGGCGCAGCTACTTATAAAGTAATAAATTTAACTCTAGTTAACGCTAGTCCAATGTATGTGCCATTTGAAAAAGGCCACTACTTAATCGGGCAGTGGCCTTGTTAGCATTCTGCCGATCTACTAATGTTCAGGATTCTAAAATTTTGTTTAGCATCGAAAGTTCAGAGGTTACATCGCCTGAGAGTGATTGCTGGTAGCGTCGAATTGGATTTGAAAGTTTCAAGCTGGAACCAAATTCAGCGAGTTCAATAAGCCGAGCGTGATTTTGTAACATCGATTTTTGGTAGGCGAGGCCATTATTGTTGAGGTTGGCCGGTGACTTTTGGCTGGGTACAGGGGTTTTGCTCAGTTGATGTAATCGTTGCAAATCTTGTTGGCGTTTACTTATTTCCTGCTTGGCCAAGCGCTTCAAGCTTGGATTGCTGCCCTGATAAGCGCTGGACGCGATGATCGCGTGCTGTAGCGTAACCGAGAGCGCGTCAATGAGGATTGCCTCGCTTTGTAGTTTAACTGGACGGTTTAGCATTTCATCGCTTGCTAATACGAAATGGCTACTGAATAAGCCGAGTAATATGAACAGGGTATGATAAATCTTCATGCTTTGACTCTTCATTTCAATTGATTTTTGATGGCTGAAATCGCCATCAGCAAAGCGCCGATCACAACGAAAATATCGGCCAGATTGAACGCAGGCCAATGCCACGTCCGCCAGTAAAAATCTAAGTAATCGACCACCGCGCCGATTCTAATTCGGTCAATCACATTCCCTAGCGCACCACCAACAATAAAAATGTAAGCGACAGTTTCCAAGCGGCTTTTCAGCCCGCGCCACAGTAAGCAGAGCAAATAAGTGCAGACGAGGCCTGCCACAATGGTGAAAAAGTGCCGTTGCCAACCGCCAGCGTCGGCGAGAAATGAAAATGCTGCACCCGGATTTAAAACATGCACCCAGTTAAACCACGGCGTAATAGCCATGCTGCCGTTCAATGGTAATAGCGTCGCGGTACTGATTTTGATCGCCTGATCAAAGAGGGTCAGCATGCTGGCCAGAAAAACCCAAACCAGAAATAACGGTTTAGAGCTGTATGCATTGGCTGAAGGAGTAACTAATTCAGTGCAAATGGCCGAGTTCGTACTGCTTGTATTCATATCGAGTATCTGTTGTAGTTCTTGAGGAATGGGCATCGGGATAAAGGCATTCACATTGGCGCGCCCGGTATTGCCTTGCGGTAAACGCCCGATCATATGGCCCAGTGGCGTAAGGATAATGCGCCAGATTTGCCCAGCAGCTTCAGCCCAATTATGCTGCGCGCTGGCTACGCGCAGCATCCAGCAATGCACAGTCCAATGTCTCAACAGCTGTTGCTGACCAAGAATATGTGCCTTTTCTAAATGGCAAAATGCACCAGAAAAATTGCCGACCTTCAGTTCGGCCTTGGCAACTGTCATGCTTTGATTGAAATACTGAACGAGTTGTGATGTGGACATCAATCGAGTACCGCTTAATCAAATAGCTCTTTCCAAATTGATTTGGGTTGGTGTTTCTTGCCATGTCCATAGTCTCGATTTGATTCGTGCGGGTAACGCGGTGCGGTTTGCTGATGATTCACAGTCATCGGTGTAGGCGCAGCCGCTGCAGTTCCGTTCTGCGAGCGCTCAATAATTTTGTCCAGCTCACCTCGATCAAGCCAAACACCGCGACACTGAGGGCAGTAATCAATTTCGATTCCTTGACGCTCACTCATAACCAAACGTTCCGTTTTACAAGCGGGACAATCCATTTTCACTCTCCTATTTACGCAATAAACGCAAACCATTGGCAACGACCAATAGGCTAGCACCCACATCAGCAAACACGGCCATCCACATCGTGCCGTTGCCTGTCAAAGTCAGCACTAAAAAGACAATTTTAATCCCCAAAGCCAGCGCAATGTTTTGCAGCAAGATCGCGTGGGTGCGCTGCGAAAGCCGAATAAAGCGCGGTAATTTGCGCAAATCATCGTCCATTAGCGCCACATCGGCCGTTTCAATCGCGGTGCCAGTGCCCGCAGCCCCCATCGCAAAACCAATATCGGCGCGCGCCAGCGCTGGCGCGTCGTTAATGCCATCGCCGACCATGCCGACTTTGCCTGCGCTGCTGAGTTTGCTTTCGATGACTTGTAATTTATCCTCTGGCAGCAAATCACCACGCGCTTCGTCGATGCCAACTTGATCGGCAATCGCGCGCGCCGTGTGGGCATTGTCGCCAGTCAGCATAATGGTTTTAACGCCCAGCTCATGCAGCTCGGCAATCGCTTGGCGGCTACTGTCTTTGACTGTATCAGCAACGGCAAATAGCGCGATGACGCCCACTTCATTGGCGAGCAAAATTACTGTTTTGCCTTGCTGCTCCAGCGCAAAGAGCTGTGTTTCGAGTTCCGGTGAGCACCAGCCTAATTCATGCACCAAACGGTGATTACCCAAATGATATTGCTGGCCGTTAATAACGCCCTTGGTGCCGCGCCCAGCTAACGCTTCAAAATCGTTCACATTGTAAATGGCGACGTCTTTTGCTGCTGCCGCTACGGCGCGTGAAACCGGATGATCTGAACGACTGGCAAGGCTGACAGCAAGGCTTTGCACCTCAGCTGCGTCGCGCGTGCCGATTACGATGAAATCGGTTTGCACTGGTTTGCCGTGCGTAATCGTGCCGGTTTTATCCAGCGCCAGCCACGCTAACTTGCGCCCTTCTTCTAAATACACCCCGCCTTTGACCAAAATCCCTTGCCGTGCCGCTTTAGCCAGTCCGCTGACGATTGTTACTGGCGTTGAAATCACCAATGCACACGGGCAAGCAATCACCAGCAGTACCAGCGCTTTATAAATCCACGCCAGCCATACACCTCCGAAAAATAGCGGTGGTACTACGGCAATCGCGAGCGCAATCGCAAACACAATCGGCGTGTATACGCGGGCAAATTGATCGACAAAACGCTGCGTCGGCGCGCGCGCGCCTTGCGCGGCTTCAATTGCATGAATAATCCGCGCCAAAGTGCTGTCACCCGCTGCGGCAGTCACCGTGTATTCGAACGAGCCCGATTCATTAATCGTGCCGGCAAACACCGCATCACCAATGGTTTTTTCGACTGGCAAGCTCTCGCCGGTAATCGGTGCTTGGTTAATACTTGATTGCCCACTAACAATCACACCATCGAGCGCGATGCGTTCGCCCGGTTTAATCCGCACGCGCGCTTGCTTTGCCACCGATTTAGCAGCGACTTCGCGCCAGCTACCATCAGCCTGCTGCACTGTCGCTACTTCAGGCGTGAGTTGCATCAGGCCAGAAATTGCATTGCGTGCACGGTCGAGCGATTTGGCTTCGATCAACTCGGCAATCGTAAACAGCACCATCACCATCGCCGCTTCCGGCCATTGGCCGATCAGCAAGGCACCGGTGACGGCGATGCTCATCAAGGCATTGATATTTAAATTGCCATTGCGAATCGCGACCCAGCCTTTTTTATACGTTGTGATGCCGCAAGCCAACACAGCAATAATCGCCAGCGTGGCAATACTCCACTGGGGTAAGTCGCTCCAATGCGCTATTTCCGAGGCGATGGCGGCAATACCTGCCAAGGCCAAAGGCCACCATGGTTTGGCGGACTCGGCTGCTGGCGCGGCGTCGCTAGCGAGCTCTGGCGTAAAACCGAGCGAGCGAATCGCCGCCAACACCGCGTCCAGCTGATCTGGCTCGTGCGTTACCGTTAACACGCGCTGCATTAAATTGAACTGCATCCCGCTAACACCCGCCATGCTGCCCAGCTTTTTACGCAGCAAGCCTTCTTCGGTCGGGCAATCCATTTGCATAATGCGAATCGGCGTTTGCACGCCATCTTGGCTGCTTTGTGCGGCAGCGAGTTGTTCCAAATCCACGTCGGTATTTTTGCCTTCGTGCGAATGTGCATGGCCTCCACAGCACGATGACGCATGAAGCTTTACATTGCCCTCATGTGGCGTTGAGCTTTGAACGCGCTGGTACTTGGACATGATCTCTTCCTCAAGCTATGATGCTGTACATTACAAACCCTGAAGCAGCTACAGGGTCAAGGCCTATTTGGAGGTTGGCATGAAAATCGGTGAGTTAGCCCATATCGCACAATGCTCGGTCGAAACCATTCGTTTTTACGAGAAAGAAGCTTTATTAGCTACGCCAGCGCGAACCGCAGGGAATTTCCGCAGCTATAACGCCGAACATGTTGAGCGTTTGCGCTTCATTCGCAACTGCCGTGCACTCGATATGAGCCACGAAGAAATTCACACTTTATTGCGTTTAACCGATCAGCCCGCTGATGGTTGTAGTGCAATCAATTCGGTATTTGACCAGCACATTGAGCATGTTGAAGTACGCATTAAAGAATTGGAGCATCTCAAACAGCAATTGGCTGATTTGCGCCGACAATGCCAAACTGAGCAAACGGTAGATTCTTGCGGTATTTTGCAAGGCTTGGCCGATATGAATATCGAAGCCAAACCAGACAAAAAGCACACGCATTTAGGCTAGAGCTCGTATGCCAGCAGAACTCTCACTCCTTAAGGGTTACGGTTTGCCAAAAAGCTCATCTCTTTTTCCCAGCAAAAGTAGCGTTGGTGGTACTCCGCTAGATCCTTCTTTTCCGCGGTTTGCACTATGAACTGCCTGAGTACGGAAAGCTGTTTTTCTGCAATAAGCCTCGCATCAGGATGCCTCGTTGCGG
>NZ_CAMFLP010000022.1:0-27308 GCF_945957625.1 uncultured Chitinibacter sp. | reverse complement strand
TGATTTGCTCAATGTAAATTTTAATCTGCCTCATCAATACCGGGGAGACTGTAACCAGATGCGATTTAGTCTTTTGATTTGGCTTATCAAGTCGTTGATCTGTGCGATCCCTCCCGGAGCGATAAATAGCTATTCGGTCATAAGTTCCCGAAAAATAGCAGTCAGAGATTTTTAACTTTGCCAGAGCCCCGCGCCTTATACCTGTTTGACATAGAATAGATACAATTAAGTAATTTCTAACTTTAGAACTTGAGAATGGATTATTCGATGACGATGGAAGTATTATTTCCATCAGTCGAGCAAAAACATCATCCGGTATAACCGACTCTAATGGGTCAGAAATCTTCTGAGATCTATTTCGCCCTAGTGAGCCCTCATCTATTTTTATTCTAGATTCAAACCTAAGGAACTTATTTAAAATAACCTCATCCAGACCGAACAAATCATGATAATGATCAAATAACCATCTACTGTACTCGCGAAATCTTCTTATCCGCCCCTGTACGGTTTCGCTGGATACCGTCATTTTTCTTCTGTGGTTTGCCGAAATTATATTACGTAAAGACTTATCACCAATCCTTCGAAATGAAATAACATTATTTTCCACCGCGCTCTTTTTAACACAAGAAGCATCATAAAATAGCAAATACTCTTTCTCATTAACCAACTGACCTGACGCCATTCGCCCAGGCAAATCTATACCGTACGAAGCGAATTGCTGGAGTACAAACATCAACTCAATCGCTTTTCTCAATTGCGTGTTAAATGATTGATTAACTAAAGTTGAAAGATACGCGCTTACGAATGGGTCGTATGGGCAGTCATTTTCATCAACAATGGCAACAAAAGACTGATTATGATGTTGATACTTCTTTAACCGAATTGCATACATAATTTCTAACCCATGAAAAATCATCGACAGAAACAATATCTTTGTATTGGCTGCGGCCCTTACGCTAATTTTGAAGTGACTCATTTGATCTCCTTTTAGCTGACCGAGCGGTCTTACTTGGAGATTCCGGATTTCAAGGTGGGTGCACTAGCATTCATTGGGAGTCCGGTCGCACAGCTCGCTATGTGGCCTAAACACTTAGTGCAGTCATGTCGCCAACGTTCGCTTTTGCCACGGAATCATCAAGCGACAGAAACCACTGAAAAACCTTTAACGCTGGTTCACGGGTGTACAGCCAATGGTCTTATGTACAGTCATAATCGCGGAGAACGCAGTGCGCAATTGCGCTAGTGGAAATGGCCAACTCAACCCGGAATGCGTTTTTTTGCTCAAAGCTGTCGCAAGGTTGAAGGCAAGAAAGCTCCAAAGGAGCTAAGTAGAGTGCTGAGTACCTCAGCTTAGAGGGCACGTAGTGCCTAGGAACAACAGCCGCGATTGCTCGCTGTGGTCACAAAAGTATGGCCGCAACGAAATTCACGATTGATTGGTGAGTATGCAAAGGCATTGTTGGCTGTTTGCCGGTGTAAGTGCTGAGTTTTAAGCGCATCAGCTAGGCTATAAACCAAATATAGTTATGGCCGCGGCTGTTGTCAATTTTCAGTTACCACATTCCAACATCTACTGGGCTACCCCAGTAAGCAGTGGTAATATACAAGCCCGCACATGTAAATTTTCTTCAATATATTAAACCAATATACATATAAAATTGCCAATTATTGAAGCAAATTTATTGCATGGAATTAAATTTATATTTTATACATTACTACGGACAATCAAATGAAACGCGCACTCGCATTATTTGTGGCAATCTCGTTGTCGCTTGTTCTTTCCGCCTGCGGTAAATCAAACTTCGAGGGAAATTGGGTATATGCAGACAACCCGACCAAAACCCTTGAAATCAAAAAGGACGGAGATGGTTTTATTGTTACAGAAACTAAACCATCAAAAACCACAGGCCAACCAATTGAGTTCTCGGCGCCGGCTACTCTGGTCAACGAGAAACTGACCATCACGCTACCATTAGGGGTCATGCAGTTTAGCTACGTCAAGGACAGCGATAGTCTTTTGGCTGTAATTGGTTCACGATCTGCGACATTAAAACGGAAGTAGACTGCGCAAAAAAAAGGGGCAGGCTTCGGCCTGCCCCTTTTGATTTTAAACTTGGGAGCTACTTGGCTTCGCAAGACGGCGAATATCTTCAGGTCGGTTGGCTTTATCTTTTAACAGGGCTTTAATGGTGGTGAGTAAAGAGTGGAAATCTGCGTAATTTGATCCGCGACTATCCAAACTTTCAATTTCATTTATGCGCCCATTATGGATGAACTCCTGCACCGCTCGAGTGTTGATCAGATATCCATAGGCAAACACCCACTCAGTGTCGTCTTGGCGCGGGAAAAGTGCCTGAGCGATGATGCCATTCAGGTGAGAGGCTAGTAGCCGCAAAATCCCAGGTCGCTCTGTCTCCGTGAAAAACATAAGAATCCGCTTCACAAAGGCCGTCTGCCGAAGCACGTCCTCAAATCCATCTTTGAGTGCATTGTGCTCCACAAAAATGCCAGCGACTTCTTCATCTGAGGGAACCTCATGCAAGATGCTATTTCAAGCTAAGTCGGGCCCCTTCAATCACAATGTTCTAGTCGCGTACTTTCAATGCAAGTAGCTCCTGCGGGCGTCTGGGGCTTATCTATGCGAAAGTTTTACAGATTTGATGAGCAAATAAGCCAGAGGCGTGCAAAATCACCAGAAATGTAAAATGTAAAGCCGGAGATCGAAAAGACTAGCAAAACCAGAGAACTTAACGCAAAAAAACCAAGCAAAAGGGTTATTGGCTATATTTTGCCGCCCGAGAGGCAAACCATCACCCGGTCGCCATCCTCGATCATATTAAAATCGTTAATCGCATCGCCCACATGGTGGCGCAAGCGTTTGGCGAGTTTGTTGAAGTTATATTGCTGTTTTTTCGCAGCTTCAGCGGCCTCGTCGAGCGCCGCCGTGACAGTGTTTTCGGTCATGACAAAAGCGCGCGGGGCCGCCGATTGCACGCAATCTGCCAGCCCCGCGATAGATGATTGAATTGTTTCGGATTTTACCTGAAAAGGCCTAGGCTAGGCTAGCTGACGATCCAGCTGTTTCGCCAGCTGCGCCGCCTGCCCCTGCGCCAGCAAGAGGTTGGGGTCGGGGTCTTCGCGCATATCGCCAATCATATCCACCCCCGCCGCCAAGCCCGCCCCAGACGCACCGCGCAGGGCGGGGAACTCGGCCAAAATCGCCGGCGGCCGATAGCCGTAATACACGGCCACCGCAGCATACACGGGCTGGCCAGACAGCTGCGGCAGGCACAGCCCAGCCGGCGCATCAGCCAATTCATCTACTGGGGTATAGGACTGCAAACTAATACCCGCATGGCTTGCGGCCTGATACATCGCCTTGGAAGCGCGAAACGCCCCGCGGGTATACACGGTCACCACGCAGCCTCGCGCATGCAGCAGCAAGGCATGTTCCAGTGCATTGTCGCCACCGCCCAAGATCGCCACTGCGTCACCGGCCTGCAAGTGCGCCAGCTGCATCAGACCCGGCCCCACAATCAGCCGCGGGTGCGGGGCAAATGGCGCGTAGGGCGCCACCCCGCAGGCCAGCACCACCCGTTGCGCGGCCCAGCTTTCGCCAGTGCTCAGCGTGCCCTGCCAGCCGCCAGCCGGGCTGGGGGCTATGCTGGCCAGCGTGGTGTGTGAGCGGCAGTGCTCGGTGGGCACTTGCGCCAGCAGGCGGGCGACATAATCGCGCCCGCTAATGTCGGCAAAGCCCGGCACCCATTTGAGCGGATAGTCGCTCTCGCGCAGGCAACCGCCCAGCTCACCGCGCTCCAGCAGCAGCCAGCGCCGCTCTAGCCCGCTAAGCCATTGCGCGAGCGTGAGGCCGGCAATCCCGCCACCGACAATCAGCACTTCCACCTGCACCATGGCCAAAACCCATCCCTCAATTTCTTCACAATGCGGTGACCTCAACCACCGCTACTGATCAGTATTGTGCCGCAGCGGCCGGCTGGCAGCCAGCGGCGCAGTGGGCGAGCATGCTAAAATCCACGTTTTTGCCTCGACCCGCTTTGATCATGCGCCAACAGGAAGCCCAGCTCCCCGCCCCTTCTGCCGAAGCACTGGCCAGCAGCCAGCAGCTACTGGCCCATATCGCCACCCAGATCACCGCCGCTGGCGGCTGGATTTCCTTTGCCGACTATATGCGGCTGGCGCTGTACAGCCCGGGGCTCGGCTATTACACCGGTGGCGCGGCCAAATTTGGCACGGCGGGCGATTTTATTACCGCTCCGGGGCTTTCGCCGCTGTTTGGCGGGGCGCTCGCCCACACCATCAGCCATGTGCTGGCCGAGGCCGGTGGCACCGTGCTGGAAATTGGCGCGGGCACCGGGCAGCTAGCGGCGCAAATTCTGGCCGAGCTGGAACGGCTGGAACAACTGCCGGCGCAATACGCCATTCTGGAGCTCTCGGCCGAGCTGCAAGAGCGCCAGCTCGCTACCCTGCGCACGCTGGTGCCGCATCTGGCCGAGCGGGTGGTGTGGCTGGAGCGCCTGCCGGCCGAGTTCACCGGCGTGATGGTGGGCAATGAAGTGCTCGATGCCATGCCCTGCGAAGTCATGCAGCTAGTGGATGGCGTTTGGCAGCAGCGCGGTGTGTGTCTCACCGACGGCCAGCTGAGCTGGGCCAACAGGCCATGCCATGATCCGGTCTTATTAGCGCACTGCGCACGCTGGCCACAAATTGATGGCTATTGCAGCGAAATCCAGCTCGAAGCGCAGGGTTTTATCCGCGCGCTGGGGCAAAGCCTGCAGCGTGGACTGATTCTGATGCTGGATTATGGTTTTCCGGCTGGCGAGTTTTATCACCCCGAGCGGCGCATGGGCACACTGATTGGCCACTATCGCCATCACACCGTGCATGATCCTTTCTTTCACCCTGGGCTGACTGATCTCACCTGCCATGTGGATTTTTCTGCGATGTATACCGCTGCAGATCAGGCAGGGCTTGCGCTAGACGGCTATACCTCCCAGGCTAGCTATCTGATTGATTGTGGCATTCTGGAGCAGGCTCGCCAGCTCGATAGCAAATCGGTGGAATACCTGCGCACCGCCGCCGCGCTGCAAAAGCTGCTGGGGCATGCGGAAATGGGCGAATTATTCAAAGCGATTGCGTTTTCACGCGGCCTAAGTGGCCCCACCGCACCGGGCTTTCGCCAGCAAGATCGCTCCGGCGAGCTGTAAGCGGGTTCAGGGCAGCCAGCTGATACGCTGGCGCAAGGCGGGGCTCACCCGCAGTTTCCAGCGCTCAGCCTGCGCACGGCTGAGCATCACGCGCCCGGCGGCACTCGGGCGAATGGCTTGCACTTGATTGGGCACCAGCAACCACGCGCGGGCCATGCTGCCGGCAATCGCGCCTTGCTCAAAGCCGGTGATCACCACCCCGCCGGCGGCGGCATCGCGGCCAATTTGAAAATCCCAAAACCCAAACAGCGGTAATTTGCTATTGCTGGCCGTCCATTGCATCACCTGCCGTGCATCCACATGCGCCATGTCTTGATCGATCAGCGCCTGATACGTGCCGATCAGCACGGCATCGTAAACACCTTCGGCGGCTTTGATGGCGTTTTTCCATTGCTCAAAGGTGCGGCACATTTGTACTTCAACGCCTTTTTCATTCAGCGCCAGCAAATCATTGCGCAAGATCTCGGCCGAGCGATCAGAATCGAGCAGCACCAGCCAGCGCTTGCCGTGCGGCAGCAGCTCACGCACAAGGCTAAAACTTGCGCGATATTGCGGGCGCTCCAACACCCCGCTGATCGTAGGGGGTAATTGGTTTTTCCTGAAATAACTGGTGGGGTCGGCGTTAATGCCCAGGAAAATCGTCGGCACTTTCATTACCCCCAGCTTGGGGCCCATCAGCGCCAGCGCCGCATCGTCACCCAAAATCACCACTTTGGGCCGCTGGGTTTGGATGGTAGCGAGTGCCCGCTGGGCTTGCTCGAGGTGTTCATCCGTCGGTAGACGTTTGGTATCGAGAAATAAAAACTCCAGCTCGGCCACGCCATCCAGTTTGCTTTTAATGCCTTGCAAATAGTCGTGATCCCAGCTGTTTTCGGGGTGATAGCTCTCCACCACGGTGACCAGTGGCTGGGCCTGAACCGGCAGCAGCGCACTCAGGCAGCAGGCAGCGGCGAGCCACCCCCGCCAGTTCATGCCACCCACTCCACCATCAGGTCGTCAGCAATCGCTTCCAGCGCCAGGCGCACAGTGGCCAGCTCGACCTGCACCGGCGCCGATAGCTCGGCGCGGGCATGAAACATCACATCGCCACTCATGGGCGCGCTTTCCAGCCAGGTGGTGAGTTTTTCCACATTCACCTGCTGGCGGGCCAAGATGCTGGCCACTTCTTTGACGATTCCAATCCGGTCATGCCCCACCAGATGCAGCCCAAATTGCTGCACAGGCGCGGTGTCGGCTTCCTGATCCAGCACCGCGCTCACCGCCAGATCGGGCAAGGCCTGCACGGCCGAGAGCAGCGTGGCGCCATCGCCTTCCACCGCTACTTTGACAATGCCAGCAAACTGGCCGGCCAGACGGGCAAATGAAGACTCCAGCCAATTGCCGCCCTGCGCCGAAATCAGCGCCGCCAGTTGCTCGACCAAGCCGGGTTTATCCTGCCCCAGCGCCGAAAGAATCAGTACCGTTTTCATGCCTCAACCTCGTTTGCAAGCCAAAACGGCCGGTTTGGCCGTGACTGCATTTCAGCATAGTTCGTGTTCACGCCCTATTGAGTGATAGATGGCTGTTGTTTTTGCGTAAGCGCAGCAATCGGCGTAAAAAAACCCGCCGTAGCGGGTTCAGATTGATGACCACCCTCACTCACGCGGCGAGGCTCCCCTCAGGGAGGGGACGGGAGGGGCGGGCTTAGAAGCGGCCTGACACTGAAATCGCGGCAAACGGCATCGCGTCGTGCTTTTCCTTGCTGATTTCCTGCCCTTGGGCGTTGTCGATGATGATCTCACCAGCCATGGCGGCACCCACGTGCAGATCTAGCGCAAATTCGCGGCTAAATTGATAACCCGCGCGCACAAACACCGGCACGCTGTTTTGCTCAACCCGGCCACCGGCAGCCACGGCGTTTTTCTGTGCCAGCCGATGCTCGAAACTACGCCAAGTGCCGCCCACGCCCAGTTCAAATTTTGGGTTCACTTTGTAGCTCAGCTCCAGCCCCGCCGGGCCGGCCGGGCCGCTGGCCAAGGGATTGCCCAGATGCCAGTTTTCATTGATTTGCCAATTCACCACCACAAACGGGAAGACGCTCGCGTCATCCAGGCCAGTCCAGGCGCTCACCCCCACACCGAGCAAAAGGCCAGGCTGCAGCATTTTGGCCGCAAAAGCGGTGGCGCCGTAGCTGAGGCTATCGCTGGTTTTGGCTTCAGATTCGCCGGCGTAGCTCACGCCGGGGGCAAAGTTATACATCCAGCCACTTTGGCTCATGTAGTTGTAATTGAGCGCCAGATTAAAGCGATGCAGGGTTTCAAATGGCGTTTTGCCACCCCACGCGGTGGGGTGATCAAACGACCAATTCTGGCGGCCAGCGCCAAAGCTCAGGCCCACTTGGCGCTGCGCATCCAGTGCCTTGGTGTAGGCAAAATCGGCGGTCATCCAGGTGCCGCTGGCTTTACCGCCCGAATCCAAATTGAAATCGCCGATCAGCACCGGGGTCAGGCTGTAATTCAGGGTGCTGCCATCGGCGGCGTGCGCGGCGCCGGTCGCAGCCAGCGTCAGGGCCAAGGCGCGCAAAGCGGTTTTGAACATATCAATGCCTCCAGATTAATCGTTGCGCGCAGTTTAACCCGTTGCCGTGTCAGTGGCGAGTCAAGCAGGGTTGGACTAGCACGGTGGCGGCGCTAAGCGACTCACAAGGGCCCGTATTCGCGGCGCAACCAGTGCACGGTGGGCATTTCATTCTGACTGCGATCGAGCAAGGCGCGGTGCTGTAAAAACACCACGCCAAAGCGGGCACCCAGATCAGCCCAGAAATAATCGCTTTTCACCGCCAGCCGCTCGCGCGGCACATCGGCTTGCTGATTAACCGGCAAGGCGGCCACAAATTCATCCACACTATTGAAGTATTGGCTGCGACGCTTGGCCAGCACTTGCTCAGCGCCAGATACCCCCAGTTTGGGCAGCCACGCTGCCAGCACTTCGGCGCTGGCGAAATTCACATTCAACGCGCTATTGCCGGGCAGGGTTACCACATAGGGCGCAAGCTGGCGCACGATGGCCTCGCTGTAGCCGGGCACACTTTGTAAATCATTGAGCTCCAGCCACGGCACCAGCTCGCCCGCGCCGGCCGCGCTGGCGGGGGCTGAGGCTGGCTGCGACGCACTGGATGGATTGGATGGATTGGCTGCGCCAGCCGCCCGTGGGCGCCGCCGCTCTTGCCAGGCCGTTTGCAGGCTATCGGCCAGATTGGCCGGCAGGCCCAGATTAGCCAGCAGCGCCCGATACGCTGCCAGCGCGGCGGGGTCGAATTCGCCATTGCTGGTGCGCAAGTTATTTAGATTAAAGCGGCCATTGAGCTCGGTCAGCCGGCCACTAAGGCCACCGTTTTCGATTTTGATTTCTGGAATCGGTACCGCCCACGGTTTGCGCTGATGATCGGGCTGGCCCAGCCGCGCATCATCGCGCAAAGTCAGGCGCACCAGCTGCAAGACCGACCACGTGGCCGCGCGCGCTTCGGCCGTGTCTTTGCGGATTTCCAGCTGCTGCAAGGCCCGCTGCTGGCGCAACATCAATAACCCGGCCACCGAGGCCACCAGCGCCGCCACCATCAGCGCGGCGATAATCGCCACCCCGCTTTGCCGAGACATCACCCCACGCAGCCGCATCATGGCACCAGAAAAATCCGTTCGTAATCGCCCGCCCGCTGGGCTAGCCCCAGCCGCACGCGAATAGCACGCGGTTTGCTGGCACTGCGCCAGCTGCTTTGCCACTGATTTTGCGCATCGAGATACGCCCATTCACAGCGGGTAAGATTGCTCAGCATGGTATAGCGGCGCGGCACATCCTCGCGCACCACATCGGGCCGCGGGTACAGCCAGAGCAGCAGGCGATCACCCTGACACTGATACACCCCATGCAAGGGCGCGCGCTGCGCATCAAAACGCACAAATTCCAGCCCCACGCCCGGCGTATTGGCCACCGCCTCGACCGATTGCAAGGGCAGCTGCCAGCTTGCCGCGGCATCGCGCCATGGACGTGGCGCCAGCTGAGCCAGATCGGCCTCGATGCGCTCGAAGGCCAGCGTCAGCTCGCGCCAATAGCGCGTTTCATCAATCACGGCGGTGCGGGTATCCACCAGCATATTCACGCCGCGATAGGTGATTAAGCTCAGAATGGCGAAAATCGTCAGCGCTACCAGCACTTCCAGCAGCGTAAAGCCACGCATACCCTGCCGGCGTATGGCCGTGCAAGGTATGTTGGATAAGGCCCCGCCGGCATTACTGGGTGCGCGTGGCATAGTACACCTGCGTGGAAAGCACATGCGTGGGCGCAGCGGCGGCCAGGATTTGTAATTCCACCCGCCGAAAGCTGTAATTCGGTGTCGGGCTGACATTCATGCGGTAGATAAAGATTTCTCCGCCCTGCTGCACGCGGCCTTCAGTCGCGCCGGTTTCCGGGTAGGCGCGCTGGGCGAGTTGTTCGTTAATCAGATTGCTGGCCACCCAGCTGGCCAGCGTGCGGGTGCGGTAATCGATCAGCAAATCGGTGCTGCCGATCACGAGCTTGGCCGCGGCCGCCAGCGTAATGCCCAGCACCGCCAGCGCCACCAGCACTTCAATCAGGGTAAAACCGCGCGCTTTCATGGCTCTGCCACCGCGGCGGCACTGGCCACGCCGATGCGCCCCATCACATCACCACTGATGCGCAGGCTATCGCTGCCCGCGCGCAGCTCGATCTCGAAGGGCTCGATCACGCCATCGCTAGGCAGCAGCACCCGCTCGCCCAGCGGGCGATTTTGCTGATTCACCCGATAGCCGGCGATCTGCACGCCTTCGGGCAGGCGGGTATTGCGTAAGCCTTCGCTACTGAGCGGCTCCCATTCCTGGCGCTCGTTCTGCCACCAGAATTGATAGGCCGCGCCATCGCTCGAAAAGCCAATCAGCCGGCCTTTGGCCATCGCTTCATCGCGCGCGGTATCCAGTTGCAGCACCAGCTTATCCGCGGCCTCGGCCAAGCCCGAGCCACGCTGAAACTGAAAAACTGTCATGCTGGTGGCGATCAGGATAATCGCCGTCACCACCAGAATTTCCAGCAAGGTAAAGCCCTGCTGGCCACGAAAAGCGTTTGGCGTGTGCATCAAATGCCGCTTACTGCCATGAACCAATCAGGTTTTCCGGCTTATCGGCGCCAGCCTGACCTTCCGGGCCATAGCTCAGCACATCGATTTCCGCGCCGTGGGCGCTCGGGTTCAGGTACACATAATCCTGTCCCCATGGATCTTTCGGCAGTTTATCCAGATAGGATTTCCAGTTTTGCGGCACCGGCTCGGTGCTGGGTTTTTCCACCAGCGCTTTCAGGCCTTGCTGCGCCGTTGGGTAGCGGCCGTTATCGAGCTTATAGAGCTTGAGCGCCGCCATAATGGCCGACACATCTTGCTTGGCCGCCACAATCCGAGCTTCGTTGGGGCGCTCCATGATCTTGGGCACAATCAGCGCACCTAAAATCGCCAGAATCGATACCACCACCAAAATCTCAATCAGCGTAAAACCACGGTTTTTTTTCATCTTTACTCCATAGGGGTATAGCCCCATCAACAACAATTTAATTAGCCTGCAAGCAAATACATCAAGAATGGGTAGAGTGGGTTAGCCTAAGCCATAACCTACAACATTTGCGAAAAAACAATCTAGCGGTGAGCGAGCCAAAGCAGTTTGTCGCAGGCTGGAGCACAGGCACCGGAATGTACATAAAGTACATGAGGATGCCGAGCACCACCCTGCGGCAAAATGCGCAGGCGCAGCCGCCGCTATTTCACCAACTGGTTCATTTCAAACACCGGCAACAAAATCGCCAACACAATCAGCATCACAATCGCGCCCATCACCAGCACCATCAGCGGGCCGAGCAGGCTGGTGAAGGTGGTGACTTTGCGATCGAGCTCTTTACTTTGCTCGCTGGCCGCGCGCTCCAGCATTGCCGCCAGCCGCCCGGTGGCTTCACCACTGGCCACCAGATGCAGCAGCAACGGTGGAAATTCATTGGCAGCCTTCATCGCTCGTGCCAGGCTCACCCCTTCGCGCACTTGGCCGGCCACTTCGCCCACGGCCAATTGCAGCTGGCGATTACTCATCACCCCTTCGGCGGCGGTAAGCGCTTTTAATAAAGGCACGCCGCTGCCGACCAAAATCGAGAGCGTGCTGGCAAAACGGGCGGTATTGGCCAGCCGATCCAGATAGCCCAGCACCGGCCAGCTTAAGCGCCAGCGATGAAAGCGCAATTGCAGGGCCGGATCTTGCAGCGCGCGATGCGCCGCCACCCCGGCCAACAGCAAACCAAGCGCCAGATACGGGCCAATGGTTTTGACCGCTGCGCTGCTCCACAGCAACAGTCGGGTGAGTAGCGGCAAGGTTTGCTTGGCCGACTCGAACACCTGCACCATCTGCGGTACCACCCAGGTGAGCATGCCCAGAATCACCAGCAGTGATACCCCAATCACCACAGCCGGATAAATAAACGCCATGGTGATTTTGCTATTGAGCTCGCCCCGCGCTTCCAGATAATCCGCCAGCCGCGCCATTACCGCACCCAGGCGGCCCGATTCTTCGCCGGCTTTGACCAAGGTGCGATACAAGAGCGGAAACACGCGCGGGAACTGATCCATGGCGCTGGAGAGCGGCAAACCGGCCAAGACATCATGGCGCAGGCCGGCCAGAATCTGCCGGGTTTTGCCCTGCTCGGCCTGTTCGGCCAGCACCACCAGCAACTCATCAATGGTGAGGCCCGCATCCAGCAAGGCCGAAAACTGCCGCGTGAGGGTCGAGAGCTCGGCACCGCCGAGCTTGAGCCGCTGGGCACTGGCGCCTTGCGCCGCCGCCAGCTCCAGGCTCAGTACATGCCAGCCTTGCTCGCGCAGCAGGCTGCGGGCGTGACGGGGCGATTCGGCATCAATCTGTCCGGTTTGCGCCGGGCCGCCACTGGCAGCCAGCGCCTGATAGCGATAGGCAGGCACGATGAAATAGATCTTTCGGGTTCAGGGTTTGTCGCCCACCCGCGGGTGCGCGACGATTTTGTCATGCAATTGACATTTGGCACGGTCATTCTCATCAGAACGTCATGTTGCCGTGCTTTAATGCGCACATTCTATGGCAGAATCATGACAAGTTGACATCACTGATGACCTTTGCGGGCGATCTGGTGGTCTTTCACCCCACTTTGGCCCCGGCAGTTTACCCATGGCACTGAATTTCCGACTCTCTTCCCGCCAATTGGCACTCTTGGCCAGCGCCGTGCTGGCCAGTATGGTGCTGTGGCAACTGGCGGGCTTATTGTGGCTGGGGCTCACCCCCAGCCAGGCTGGCCGCAGCCTGCGCCTACCCGCCGCCGCGCCTGCTGCCCAGCAGCAAGACCCCAATCTGATCGCCCGGCTGTTTAGTGGCCCGGCCAGCAGCGTGGCGAGCGAAGCCAGCAGCAATCTGAAACTAAAAGCACTGGTATCGGGCGCCAATGGCGTGGCGATTATCGAAGGGCTGGAAGCCAGCGCGGTGGCAGTGAAGCTTGGCCAAGAGGCCGGCAGCCACGGCAAGCTGGTGGCGGCCGAGCGCGATCATATCGTGCTTGAGCTCAATGGCCAGCGCCGCAAAGTATTTCTAGAGCAGCAGAGTATTGCCCCGCAAACCAACACTGGCAACTCCACCAGCAATATACCCACCCAGAGTACCACTACTACCGCCAGCGCCGCACCGGCCACCACGCTCACCCGTGGTCAGCTCACCGGTATTTTGCAAGGCGGCAATCTGGCCAACTGGAGTAAGGGCCTGGCCACCCACGCCAGCGGCGGTATTGCCGTCGAGGCGGCTAGCCAGCAAGCGCTGGCCAGCGTCTTGCAGCTGCGCGATGGGGACATTATCAAAAGCGTGAACGGCCGCAATTTGGCCAAACTGGAAGACCTCTCCCTGCTGTATGCGGCGTTTAGCCAGCAAAGCGCAGTGAGCGTACAAATTGTCCGCGCCGGCGAGGCGCAAACCCTGAGCTACACCGTAAATCCATGAAAACCATCAAGCACACCCTGATCGGCACCCTGCTAAGTGCCCTGCTTCTGACCCCGGCGCTGGCCAATGACGAGAAGGTCATGCTCAATTTCGTCAATTCGGACATCGAAACGACGGTCAAAGCCATTAGCCTGATTTCGGGGAAAAACTTTATTCTGGATCCGCGGGTCAAAGGCACGATCAATATCGTTTCGACCCAGCCGGTGAGCAAAGAGCTGGTGTATCCGATTTTGCAATCAGCACTGCGGCAGGCGGGCTTTGCCACCGTGGAAACGCGCGGGGCGATCAAGATTCAGCCCGAGGCGGACAGCAAATCACTCAGCAACAAAACCCTGGTGCGCGGCGAAGCCGCCAATGGCGAACAGATCGTCACGCAGATTTTTAATCTGAATAACGAAAGCGCCAACCAGATGGCCACCATGCTGCGCCCGCTGGCCACGCCCAATAGCCTGATCAGCGCCTACCAATCAGGCACCAGCAATACCGTGGTGGTCACGGATTACGCCGACAATGTGCGCCGCCTGGCGCGCATTATCGATAATATCGATCAGCCGAAAAACAGCGAAATCTTCACCATCAAGCTCAACCACGCCTCGGCGCTGGATGCTGCACAAAACATCGCCCGCCTGATGCCGGAAGTGAGCGTACAAAATGTCGCCAGCGCCATTCCGCAAAACGATGGCGTGCGCCGCTCGATTGTGGTGCCCGATCCGCGTGGCAACCGTCTGATGGTGCGCGCGATTAATGCCGCGCAAACCTCGCAGCTGCGCAGCCTGATTAGCCAGCTGGATGAAGCCGCCACCAACGACAGCGCCATCAATGTGGTGTACCTGCGCAATGCCGAAGCGGCCAAACTGGCCGGCACGCTCAAAGGCCTGCTCACCGGCCAAGACGACAGCGCGGCCAGCAGCAGCGCCCCCACCACCACGGCGATGAGTAGCAATACCACGGGCAACAGCAGCCCAAGCACCAGCACGAGTAGCCCTGCGCCCACCAATACCAGCACCACCGTGCAAGTGGCCGGTGCCACCGTGCGCGTGCAGGCCGATAGCGTGACCAACTCGCTGATTATCACCGCGCCGCAGAATATCTATAACAATCTGCGCGCAGTGATCGACAAGCTGGATGTGCGGCGCAGCCAGATTTACGTCGAGGCGATGATTGCCGAAGTGAATCTATCCAAATTATCGGAATTTGGCTTTCAGTGGATGGTGGGCGGCGGTAACGACAAAATCGGCGGCGGCATGGTGTCTAACCTCGCCACCGGCAGCAATACGCTGGGCAATATCGCCACCGCGGTCATCAATAAAAACCCGGCCGCGATTCCGCTGGGCGCTACCTTTGGGCTCTTTAATGGCGACCCGACCAAAGGCACCGCCTCACTGGGCGTGATTGCCTCGGCCCTGCAAAGCAGCGGCAACGGCAATGTGCTGTCGACGCCCAATCTGCTGATGCTGGATAACGAAGAAGCCAAAATCACCGTCGGCCAGAATATCCCGATCATTACCGGCTCGCAGCAGCCCGTGGGCGGCAACCCGAATCCGTATGTCACGGTGGAGCGCAAAGACATCGGGATTAAGCTGCGCGTACGCCCGCAGGTGTCCGAGGGCGGCATCATCACGCTGAATGTGTTTCAGGAAGTATCCAGCATTGATAACTCGGTGAACACCGGCGGCGCCGGCTTGGCCACCAAGGTGCGCACGATCGAAACCAAGGTGCTGGTGGATGACGGCCAGATCGTGGTGCTGGGCGGCCTGATCGAAGATCGCCTGAATAATAGCGGCAACCAAATCCCTGGCCTGGGCGATATTCCGCTGCTGGGCGAGCTATTCAAATACGAAAACCGCAGCTGGCAAAAAGTAAACCTGATGATCTTCCTGCGCCCGGTGCTGATCAAAGATAACGGGGCCAGCGCGGTGCTGAGCAACGATCGCTATCAATATCTGCGCAATCAGCAGGGCGATTACAAAGTGGGCGAGCATTGGTTCTTGCAGGATATGCCGGGCGTGCAATTGCCGGCCAAGTTGCCCGACAGCAATGGCGTATCAGTGTATTCGCCCGCGGTGAAACCGGCGGCGCAGCCCGCTAGCCAACCGGCGGCCAAACAGCCATGAGCCGGCGCGTAAGCTACAGCTACGCCCGCGAATTTGGCGTATTGGATGGCCAGGTCGAAGACGGCCTCACCCCGCTGTACTGGCGTCAGGGCGGCGAGCTGGCCGCACTGGCCGAATTACGCCGCCAGCTTGGCCCACACCGGCTGGTGCCGCTGGCCGCCGCCGAATTTGAAGCACAGCTCAACCGGCATTTTGGCGATCACGGGAGTAGCAGCGCAGTAAATCTGGTCGATGACATTGAAGAATCGGCCGATCTGGCGCGGCTGGTGCAAGACATGCCCGAAGTGTCGGATTTGATGGAGGCCGAAGAATCATCGCCGGTCATCAAGCTGATCAACGCCATTTTCACTGAGGCGCTGCGCGAAAATGCGTCCGACATTCATATCGAGCCATTCGAAACCCGCTCGGTGGTGCGTTACCGTGTCGATGGTACGCTGCGCGATGTCATCGAGCCCAATCGCGCGCTACATGCCGCGCTGGTGTCGCGGATTAAAGTCATGGCCGGCCTCGACATCGCCGAAAAACGCCTGCCGCAAGATGGCCGCATCAATCTACGCATCGCCGGTCGCCCGGTCGACGTACGGGTTTCGACCCTGCCTACTGGCCACGGCGAGCGCGCGGTGCTGCGTTTACTGGATAAATCCGCGGGCCGCTTGGAGCTAGCCAAGCTGGGCATGGGCGAAAAAACGCTCAATGAGCTCACCACCCTGCTCGCCGCGCCGCATGGCATTGTGCTGGTAACCGGCCCCACGGGCTCGGGTAAAACCACCACGCTGTACGCCGCGCTGGGCAGCATGGATGCCAAAAACAGCAATATCATGACGGTGGAAGACCCGATCGAGTATGACCTCGATGGTATCGGCCAAACGCAGGTGAACCCGCGTATCGAAATGAGCTTCGCCCGCGCCCTGCGCGCCATTCTGCGCCAAGATCCCGATGTGATCATGATCGGTGAGATTCGCGACCTAGAAACCGCGCAAATCGCCGTGCAAGCCTCGCTCACCGGCCACTTGGTGCTCGCCACGCTGCACACCAACGACGCCCCCAGCGCGATGACCCGCTTGGTGGACATGGGCATCGAGCCTTTCCTGCTCGCTTCATCCACCATCGGCGTGCTCGCGCAGCGCCTGGTGCGCACGCTGTGCACCAGTTGCAAACAGGGGTATATCGCCAGCAGCGATGAATTAAAAGAGCTGGGGCTGGATACCCAAGCAGGTATCACCCTGTATCGCCCCGTCGGCTGCCCCACCTGCGCCCACACCGGCTATCGTGGCCGTACCGGCATTCATGAATTGCTGCTGGTGGACGAAAACCTGCGCAGCCAGATCCACAACGCCGCCAACGAACAAGATATCCGCCACTATGCCGAAAGCCGCGGCATGCACAGCCTGCGCCAAGACGCCGCCCAGCGAGTATTGGAAGGGGTCACGAGCGTGGAGGAAATGCTGAGGATTACCCGCAGTAACTAAATAACTCGCTTGCTTGTATCACGCCAACGGCGCGGGGAGCGTGCCATTTGGCAACGCCGATTTTGGGAGCATTTGATTCGAGATCAGGCCGATTTCACCGCGCATATGGATTATGTGCATTTCAATCCGGTGAAACATGTCTTGGTGACCACCGTGGCGGCGTGGCCGTATTCGATATTTCATCTTTGGGTACGGCGGGGGATTTATCCGGCACATTGGGCCCGTGGGATTGATTTGTCTTTGGGCGGAGAATGAACGATGATCATGCGGTGCAATTCGTTACACTCATTGCACCCTACCCGCTGCACCGTACGAGGTAAGCTGCCCACCCAAGGAAATTGGTGGAATCATCTGTATGAATAATGCTGAAAAAGCGCTTGTCGAGCAATTGCTCCCCACTTTGTCTGCCAAGGGATTTAAGTGGTTGAAAACGCGAGAAATGTTTATCCGCAAAGAGCCACATGGCTTTTCCAGTTTGTCGTGGACGTCTCACTCAACTAACGATGAGGGTGGGCGTCTTGAGCTGGGACTTGTCTTGGGTGTTCGCCATGACATAGTGGATGATGTAGTAAATGAATTGGGTTTGATTTATGGAGATGACAACAAAAAATTCACTACGACGGTGGCAAGGGGACTTAGCCTTTTTCCGTTCAAAGAGGGAAAGGATTATAAGCAGTGCATTCGCTTAGTATCTGTTGATGCTGATGTTCAGAATGCGGCTTCCGGTATTGTTTCCATTCTTGATGAGGATGGATGGCAATTTTTTGAGAGATTTGCGTCTCTGTCTGAATGCGCCAAAGGATTAAATGATCCAATTGAATCGAAGACCCATCCTCTGTACAACAACTTTCCTCGCAGGGCATATTACGGTGTTGCCAGCGCTTTTTTTGCGGATAACTCTCAGGTTACGGGATTGATTCATCAGTACCTTGAATTTGCCAAGGTAGTACAACCAAACCAATACGACCAAATCTCAAAGCGTTTTGATCAGCTAATTGCAACTGCGCAGAGCCGTAGGTGCGAAGCGTAATTGTACGCGCGCCAAACCAAAATCTGCCGTAGGGTGTCAAAAGCTACGCGAATTGCGCCGCAAGCTGCGGCAAAAAATAAATTCCCTTTTCCCGATCTCACCCGTCAAATTGCCTTACCGCTTTGCGCCAATGATGCGGCACGACCGTACGGTGCGCTTTGTACGAGCACACACATCCAAATCACGCGCAGTGCTCCAGCTCGCTTCATGCGGCTTTCCAACTCAGTGCCGTGCTCTTAGCTCAGAACTTAATTTGATACCCATTCGCCGTAGCGGGGATTTGCAACAAGAGCGGCGCGAGCTGTTGTTTTACTTTTTCATCCGGCTGCAGATTGATTTCGCCCTGGCTACTGACACGGCCGCCCGCCAGCCATTGCAAGGCGCCCTGCCCTTGTACGGCGATGGCGCTGCTGCCCAGTGGGCTGATCGTCCATTTCGCTCCACCTTCATTCATGACCAGATTGGCACGCAATGTGGTGAGCGGGCTCAGTGCGGGTACCAGCTGGCTAAATAGCGGATCGAGGGTTAGCTCGGCGCTGTCGCCAGCTTGCTTGGATAGCCGGGCGCTGCGCAGCTGCGCGGTACCGCCCAGCCCCCAGCCGGCGATTTTTGGCACGGCGCGCAGCGCACCTTCCAGCGGTAGAGTGATGTCGACATTTTCCAGCGCCACCCCGCCAGCGCCCAACACCAGTCGGGCCTGACTTGCGGCTGGATTGGTGCTGGCGGCGGCTTGACCGCGGATTTGCCAGGCCAGCTGCCCGGCCAGCAAAGCGCGGGGCTCAAATTGCCAACTGAGGTTTTGCTGCAGCGCCACGCCTTCCAGCCCCAGCGCGCTCATTTGCCCTTGCCAGAGGGTACCGCTGGCTTGGCTCAACGTCAGATTGGCAGGCAACACCCAGCCCAGTGCGGCCACCGGGGCGCGCGCCAACAGCAACACAACAAAAGCTAAACTCAGCAGGCTGCCCAGCACCCAGCGGCGACGGTAAAACGGAATCTGGGCCATTATTCGCTCCGGCCGGCGCGGGCTAAGACCAGCACTAAGCCGATCTCACTGCCCTGTTGTTTTAATTGCAGACTAACTACCTGAGCCGCCAGCTCGCTGCGCAAAGCGCTGGCCAGCAGCACCGCGGCAGTGGCATTGGGTTGCGTCAGGCTGATTTCCACCTGCCCGGCCGCCAGCGGCCGGATATCGGCACTGAGCTGGCGCGCCGACATGGCACTAAATGCAGCGCTACGCAGATCGGCCGTGGCCGCCTTGCCGGGTGCGGCCAGCGCCGGCTGGGTGGCTCGCATGGCCATCAGCTGGGCTTCCAGCCGCGGCACCTGCACCTGCAGGCGGCTAATCTGCTGCCACAGCGGCGAAAGCAGGCCAAAATACAGCCCTAAGCCCAGCATGGCCAACGCCCAGCCTTGCAAAAAGCGCTGCTCGCGCGGCGAGCGGCTAGCCCAATAGGCGCGGGCGCGTTGCAGTGCGGCGCTCATGGTGTGATCTCCAGTTGGCTACGCCCATCGGGCAAGGTTTGGCTAGTGACTTTCAGCCCCTGCGCCTGCAAGCGAGCCGGGATCGCCGCAGCCTGGCTGGCCGGCAAAATCAGACTCACTTTGCCCTCTTTGGCGGCGAGCGATTCCACGCCCAAATTGCCATCGAGCTGGCTGGCGATTTTTTGCGCCAGCGCCAGCGCATCGGCCTGCCCTTGGCTGGCCGGATTTTGCTGCAGGCTTTGCCATTGCAACACCGGATCAACCACCGGCACGCCCGGATACAGGCTGGCAAAGGTTTGGCGCAGCTCCTGGCGCAAGCTGGCTTCACGGCTTGCCAGCTGGCGCCACTGAATGATTTGCCCGAGCAACAGCAACACTAGCAATACACCTAGCAGGTATAGCGGCCAACGCCATTGTTGCCAATCTACCCGGAGCGATACCCCTGATATCTTGCCGCGCAGTAATACTGCGGCGTCTTTGCTGGGGGCGACCAGCGCCGCCCGGCTTTGCGGCGCGGGTGCGCCAGTGGGGCACAGCAGCTCGGCTTCGCTGGCATCGGCCAGCCACAGGCATTGGCCGGCGCAGCGTAGCAGCCAGCCTTCTCCGGCCGGCAGCAGCACATCATCTTGCGCCGGTAACAGGGCAAATTCGGCAATCCAGCGCTGTGGCGCCCAGCTTTGGCTAGCCAGCCATTCGCTCAAGCGCTGTTGCTCGGCGGCGGGCCACACCCACACGCAGGTGTCATCGCCCTGCCGCTGGCTTTGCCAGCGATAATCGGTCAAAGGCCCCAGCACGCGGTCTTCTAGCGCTTGGGCAATCAGCTGTTGGCGTTGTTTGTCTTTGCTGGCGGGCAGGCGTAAACGGTGCTGGGTCAGCCAAGCCGCCGGCAGGGCCAGATCTAGCTGCTCGGCCGCAGGCCATTGCGTGCCTTGCCCCTGCTGCAAAAGCTGGCCGGCGGCATCAAAGGCCAACCAATCGGCCACTGCCAGCGGCGCGGTGTGCAGGCGGATTACTACCCGATGAAACTGGGTCATCGACTTCTCACTTCTGGCGCGGCCAGCATGGCCACGCGGATGGAATCACAAACCAGCTATTGTGCCGGCAAAATGATGAAACAATAAAGAAACGATGACAAAAAACCAATAAAAACGGCAGCCCGCGGGCTGCCGTTGTCATCTTGCGACTTGGTGCGTTTATTTCAGCAGCTCGCGCACGTCTTTGGCTTCCCAGTGCGGGAAGTATTTGCGCACCAGCGCATTGAGCTCGACTTCAAATTCGCGCAGACGGCTCAGTTCGTCCAGCTCGCTGGCGCTGGCGCCACCGGCTTCGGCCTGGGCCACAATCATGCCGGCGCCCACGGTGGCGTTGCTGAGGCGATCAATCACGATCAGGCTACCAGTACCGCGGCATTCGGTGTATTTGTCAAAGGCAATCGGTGCAGTCAGCTCGAAACGCGCCAAGGCAATTTCGTTCAGTTTGAGTTCGCTCGCGTCGATGTGTTCAAGGCTGTTCACGTCGATACGATACTGGATAGAGGTAACGCGCCCGAAGCATTGTTTGCCACCGAGTTTAACCACATACTCCTTGCCTACGCTCAGCGGCGCTTCGTTCATCCACACCACGTGTGCGTCGAACGCGCTGCCCACGTGCGGCTGCGCATCTTGCGCGCGCACGATCATATCGCCGCGTGAAATATCGATTTCATCTTCCAGCGTCAGCGTAATCGCCTGGCCAGAGAACGCCACCGCTTGCTCGCCCTCGAAAGTTACAATCGCTTTGACTTTCGATTTTTTGCCCGACGGCAGCGCGATGATTTCGTCGCCCGGCAAAACATGGCCCGCCGCGATGGTGCCGCAGAAGCCACGGAAATCCAGATTCGGGCGGTTGACGTATTGCACTGGCAGGCGGAAGGCATCGAGCTTGGCGTCTTTATTGATTTGCACGCTTTCGAGCAAGCCCATCAGCGTTTCGCCTTCGTACCATGGCGTTTTGTCCGATTCGTTCACGACGTTGTCGCCACGCAGCGCCGACAGCGGTACAAAGCGGATGTCGCTGATGTTCAGCTCTTTGGCAAATTCCAGATATTGCGCACGGATTTCGTTAAAGCGTACTTCGCTGAAATCCACCAAATCCATTTTGTTCACGGCCACGATCACGTGCTTGATACCCAGCAGTGACACGATAAAGCTGTGGCGACGCGTTTGCGTTTGCACGCCATAACGCGCGTCGATCAGGATAATCGCCAGATCAGACGTTGACGCGCCAGTCGCCATATTGCGGGTGTATTGCTCGTGGCCCGGGCAGTCGGCGATGATGAATTTGCGTTTTTCAGTGCTGAAGTAGCGGTAGGCCACATCAATGGTAATGCCCTGCTCGCGCTCGGCTTGCAAGCCATCCACCAGCAGCGCCAAGTCGATTTCTTGGTCGGTGGTGTTGAATTTTTTACTGTCTTTTTGAATCGCCGCGAGGTGGTCGTCAAAAATCAGTTTTGAGTCGTGCAGCAAACGGCCGATCAGCGTGGATTTACCGTCATCCACATTGCCGCAAGTAATAAAGCGCAGCATGTCTTTGTTTTCATGCTGTTTCAGGTACGCCAGAATGTCATTGGCGATCAAGTCAGATTGATGTGACATGGTGTTCTTCCAATCTCAATTATTTATTGCTCACCCTGAATGAGTCACTCAATTCAAGGCCGTGGCGGGCTTTCATCATCAACACGTTCAGTCGCGCCGCGAGCGGCTTCAGGTCAAGGCGTCAGCACCGCAGCAAACGTGAATGGACATCAAGTCCATGCGGATTGCGAGGCGCGCACAACGCCGACATGAAGTCGCGCAGCCAGCGAATCGACGTGTTTAGAAGTAGCCTTCCATTTTTTTCTTTTCCATCGACCCAGCGCTGTCATGGTCAATCGCACGGCCTTGGCGCTCGGAAGTCGTCGCCAACAGCATTTCCTGAATAATCTCAGGCAGCGTTTGGGCTTTGGACTCAACGGCACCGGTCAGCGGGTAACAGCCCAGCGTACGGAAGCGCACCCATTTTTTCTGGATGGAGGCTTTTTGCTCTGGCGTTAGATATTGCAAGATGCGCTCGTCGTCAATCATCACCAGCGTGCCGTTGTAATCCACCACTTCGCGCTCGGCTGAGTAGTACAGCGGTACGATTTCGATGTTTTCGAGGAAGATGTACTGCCAGATATCGAGTTCGGTCCAGTTCGAGATCGGGAACACGCGAATCGATTCGCCTTTATCGACTTTCGAGTTGTAGATATTCCACAGCTCTGGGCGCTGGTTTTTCGGATCCCAACGGTGGTTTTTATCGCGGAATGAATACACACGCTCTTTCGCGCGGGATTTTTCTTCGTCGCGGCGCGCACCACCAAAGGCCGCGTCAAAACCGTATTTATTCAAGGCTTGTTTCAAGCCTTCGGTTTTCATCACGTCGGTGTGCTTGGCCGAGCCGGCGGTGAACGGGTTGATGCCGGCTTTCACGCCTTCTTCGTTCACATGCGTGATCAGATTCCAGCCTTCGGCTTTCTGTTTTTCACGCAGCTTGTACATATCCTGGAATTTCCAGGTGGTATCCACGTGCATCAGCGGAAACGGTGGCTTGCCTGGCGCAAAGGCTTTTTTGGCCAGATGCAGCATCACCGCTGAGTCTTTACCAATCGAGTACAGCATGACCGGGTTTTCAAATTCGGCGGCCACTTCACGGATAATGTGGATGGATTCGGCTTCCAGCTGCTTTAAGTGCGTCAGCCGCGCTTCAGACAAAGTATTCATGGCGTGAACTTCAGGATTTCAAAATCGATAGAGAATGGAGATGGAATTTACGGAGAAATTCCCAAACCAAAAAGACGTTTTGGCTATATCGTTAGATCTAATTGCTCTAGGCGCTGCGCATGGTACTGCTGCATTTTCAGCTGGCGGCCAAAGGAAGCCGGGGTGAGGCTTCAAATAGCAATGGCGGCCTGTCGCCGCCATTGCCTGCCTGCAGCAGATTACTCTGCCGAGCCTACCGCCGACCAAGCCCGGCCTAGCGGATTAAAGGTCGGTTTTTGCCCGCCCCACAGTTGTTCCAGATCGTAATAATCGCGCACCGGTGGCAACATCACGTGCACCACGAGGCTGCCAGCATCCACCAGCACCCACTCGCCGCTCTCTTCACCTTCGGTGCTGACGATTTCGTAGCCTTTGGCTTTGAGCTCAACTGACACATTGTTGGCCAAGGCACGCACCTGACGATTTGAATCGCCGGTCGCTACGATCATGCATTCAAACAGATCGGTGAGTTGGGTGGTATCCAGGACTTGGATTTCCTTGCCCTTGATGTCTTCCAAGGCCGCCACGGCCACGTCGCGCATGGCGCTTACCATTTCATTCATAGTTATTCCTTAAAACAATACAGCCCACTGGCCACCAGCAGGGCCGACACGGGGGTCAGTGCGGAGACATCTTCCCCCCGCGACAATTTGTCGCGGATCAGTGTCGACGATACCGGCAGCAGCGGGCTGGCTAATTGACTGATTTTACCCCGAGACAGCTGCGCCGGGGTGGCATTTACATGCCGAGCGGCAAATTCTGCTGCCAAATCAGGGCTTAAATCATTAAATGCATACTCGGGCCGGGCCGCAATCACTAAATGCCCGACCTCTAATAAATCACGCCAGCGGTGCCAGCGCGTCAGTTGCCGCCACGAATCGGCCCCGATCAGCCACACCAACAAGGCATCAGGGGTATCTTGCTGCAACTCAAGCAGGGTATCGATTGTGTAGCAATACCCCTCGCGGTTTACTTCTCGATCATCCACCAGTAGGCCGCTTTCACCGGCAATTGCCGCCTGTACCCACGCCAGCCTTTGCTGCGGGCTGACCGGTGGCGCAGGCCGGTGCGGTGGCAAACCCGTTGGGATCAGCCGCACTTCATCCAGCGCCAGCGAAGTGCGTAAACACCGCGCCAAGGCCAGATGCCCGTAATGAATCGGGTCGAAAGTGCCGCCAAAAACGCCGATAGTGCGCATCACCGAGACGCTCAGCACTGCTGATGCTGGGCGACCACCTCATCGAGTATCAAGCGTTGCAGCCGCTGGGCAAAAGCCGGATCCAAGCCCGTGGCGGCTGCCAGCGCCGCCGTTTTGGCCAGCTGCTGCGCTTCGCGATCAGCATCTTGCGCCGGCAATTGGTGCTGCTTTTTCAGTTGCCCCACTTGCGCGGTAACCGCAAAACGCGCGGCCAGCACAGTAAAAAGCTGCTGATCCAGCTCGTCAATTTGCGCGCGCAGCGCGAGCAATTCGGCCGGCACGCTCATTAGCTGCGCACCTCGCCATCCCCGAGCACAATCCATTTTTCGCTGGTCAGGCCTTCCAGCCCCACCGGACCGCGGGCGTGGATTTTGTCGGTTGAGATGCCGATTTCGGCGCCCAGACCATATTCAAAGCCATCGGCAAACCGGGTCGAGGCATTCACCATCACGCTGGCACTATCCACCTCGCGCAAGAATTGCCGCGCTTTAGTGTAGTTTTCGGTGATGATCGCGTCGGTATGGTGGCTGCCATAGGTATTGATGTGATCAATCGCGGCTTGCAGATCATCCACCACCCGAATCGCAATAATCGGCGCCAGATATTCGGTACGCCAATCTTCTTCAGTGGCAGCAATGGCCGCTGGCAAAATCGCCTGCGTCGCCGCACAACCGCGCATTTCAACACCTTTAGCCTGATAAATCGCGGCGATTTGCGGTAAAAACTGTGCCGCCACCACGCGGTGGACCAGCAGGGTTTCCATCGTATTGCAGGGCGCGTAGCGCTGCGTTTTGGCGTTGTCGGCAATACGCACGGCTTTGCCTAGCTCGGCTTCATCATCCACATACACATGGCAGATGCCATCCAGATGCTTGATCACCGGCACGCGCGCATCACGGCTAATGCGCTCGATCAGCCCCTTGCCGCCGCGCGGGACGATCACATCCACGAATTCGCTCATCGTAATCAGCTCACCCACCGCGGCGCGATCTGGGGTTTCGATGATTTGCACCGCTGTTTCTGGCAAGCCGGCGCTGGCAAGGCCTTCTTTCACACAAGCGGCGATGGCCTGATTGCAATGAAACGCCTCGCGACCACCGCGCAAAATGGTGGCATTGCCCGATTTAATGCACAGTCCGGCCGCGTCAGCGGTGACGTTTGGGCGGGCTTCATAAATAATGCCGATCACGCCCAATGGCACACGCATTTTGCCGACTTGAATGCCGCTGGGGCGGTATTTAAAGTCGCCCATATTGCCGATCGGGTCGGGCAGAGCGACCATTTCACGTAGCCCTTGCGCCATGGTGGCGATGGTTTTTTCAGTTAGTTGCAGGCGATCCAGCAGCGCCGGTTCCAGGCCATCTGCGCGAGCTTGCGCCATATCTTGCTGATTGGCGGCCAGCAACAGCGCTGCATCGCGCTCAATTGCATCCGCAATCGCGTTCAGCGCGGCGTTTTTCGCGCCGGTCGAGGCTTTGGCCATCGCGCGGCTAGCGGCCCGCGCCTGACGGCCTACATTCTGCATGTAAGCTTGAATATCCATCGTCATGAATCCGTGACTGTTTTTTTAATCGAATCAGCCTATTGTATCGCTTACTAGGCGGTGGCGATACGGCTAGTGCGCCAGCCAGCGCTGCGCCTTGGCCGGCAATTGCAATACCGTAACGCCCACATTATCGGCCAGCGCTCGGTTAAACCAATCCGGGGCCGAGCTTTGCACGGCAATCAACGTGGGGCCGCTCGGCAAATCCAGCCAGATTGGCGAGCCTGAATCACCCGACAAGGTATCGCAGCGGTGGAAAATTGTGCCATTGCTACGCAGCTGGGTGAGCTGGCAGCCACGATGCACCGACAACTGGGTATCGTGATCTTCGGCAAAGCCACCCTGATTCACCTGCTGGTTTTGCTGCAAAATACTGCGCATTAACTGCTGGCGTTTACCTTGAAACAGCTGCATCGGGCTGGGTGGCGTGCCGTCTTTGAGCTTGAGCTTAATCAGCGCAATATCATACGGTGCGGCGCTAGGGGCGATATACACATCATCGCCTTTATAGGTCAGCCCCTGGCGGAAACGCGGATGAAAAAGCTGGCCCACGACTTGATAGCGGGCCTGATACTGGCCATTGTGAAAGCCCGCCATAAACCAGCGCCCGGCATCAATCTGGCGCGGTTGCATCAAGAAGCAATGCGCCGCAGTAATCGCGACATCAGGGGCAATCAGCGTGGCAGTACATGTGCCACCCGATTTGACCTCCAGCCGCCCAATCGCATTGTAGGGTGCGGCATAAGGCGCACTGATCATCGTACGATCATCGTGACCAAAAAAAAGCGCCTGCTGCTCTTTGCTGAGCGCAGACGGATTTGCCAGCGCGGCCCCTGCCGCACAGTGCAAAGCAAAACTAGTGCAAATCAACTTCACGGCACAACCTCGTGGTGAAACGAAAAAAGGACGGCAAGCCGTCCTTTTTTCTTTAATCAGGCAAGAAGCTGATTATTTTGCAGCAGCGGCAGAAGCTTTAGAAGCTACAGATGCAGCTGAAGCTTTTTTAGCTTGGGCCTTTTGCGCAGCAGAAGCTTTAGACGCTACAGAAGCAGCAGAAGCTTTCTTAGCTTGTGCTTTTTGAGCAGCAGAAGCTTTAGAAGCTACAGAAGCAGCTGAAGCTTTTTTAGCTTGAGCTTTTTGCGCAGCAGAAGCTTTAGACGCTACAGAAGCAGCTGAAGCTTTTTTAGCTTGTGCTTTTTGAGCTGCAGAAGCTTTAGACGCTACAGAAGCAGCAGAAGCTTTTTTAGCTTGTGCTTTTTGAGCTGCAGAAGCTTTAGAAGCTACAGAAGCAGCTGAAGCTTTTTTAGCTTGAGCTTTTTGAGCAGCAGAAGCTTTAGACGCTACAGAAGCAGCTGAAGCTTTTTTAGCTTGAGCTTTTTGAGCAGCAGAAGCT
>NZ_CAMFLP010000021.1:0-34519 GCF_945957625.1 uncultured Chitinibacter sp. | reverse complement strand
ACGCCCGACCCTTTGGTTCGTAGCCAAATACTCTATCCAACTGAGCTACGGGCGCACACGACACAACAAAATTTTCCGTTGGCGGAGACGGAGGGATTCGAACCCTCGATACAGGTTTAAGCCCGTATGTCTCCTTAGCAGGGAGGTGATTTCAGCCACTCATCCACGTCTCCGTCAAGGGAGACGAGATAATACCCATACCCCCATGTGCCGTCAACACTTTTATTGAAATATTTCCGACTGGTTGCATAAGTACCTCACTGCAAACATAAAAAAACGCCGCTGCGAATTTGGTACTTACCAAACTCATACAGCGGCGCTGTTTTTGAGGCCAGCTTAAAAGCCTGCCCCGATCGCTAATTAGCCCTGCTGATCCAGACCAAAGGCCTTGTGCAGCACGCGAACAGCCAATTCCAGATACTTTTCATCCACAACCACAGAAATCTTGATTTCCGAGGTAGAGATCATCTGAATATTGATACCTTCTTCCGCCAGCGTGCGGAACATGGTGGAAGCCACGCCAACGTGCGAGCGCATGCCTACACCCACGATCGATACTTTACAAATCTTGTCGTCACCCGACACCGATTTGCCACCGATCTGGCTTTGCACGCCTTCCAGTACTTTAATCGCGCGATTGAGCTCGCCCTTAGGCACGGTAAAAGAGAAATCGGTGGTGCCATCTTGGCCAACGTTCTGGATAATCATATCCACATCGATGTTGGCATCAGCCACTGGGCCCAGAATCTGGTACGCAATACCAGGCTTGTCTGGCACGCCGATCACATTGATACGGGCTTCGTCGCGGTTAAAGGCAATGCCGGAAATGACCGGTTTTTCCATGTCTGTATCTTCCTCAAACGTAATCAGCGTACCTTCGCCCTCTTCTTGGAACGAAGACAATACGCGCAGCTTCACATTGTATTTACCGGCAAATTCAACCGAGCGAATTTGCAGAATCTTAGAACCCAAGCTTGCCATTTCCAGCATTTCTTCGAAGGTAATGGTCTTGAGCTTGCGCGCTTCCGGCACCACACGTGGGTCGGTGGTATATACGCCATCCACATCGGTATAAATCTGGCACTCGTCGGCTTTCAGTGCGGCCGCCAAGGCAACGCCTGAAGTATCCGAGCCACCACGGCCAAGCGTGGTGATATTGCCTTGAGCATCGACACCTTGGAAACCGGCCACCACCACCACACGGCCGGCATTCAGATCGGCACGCATATTGGCATCATCGATGTGCTGAATCCGGGCTTTGGTGTGCGCGCTATCGGTCAGAATTTTGACCTGGGCACCGGTGTATGACACCGCATCCAAGCCTTGCTCTTTCAGCGCCATCACCAACAGGCCGATCGTAACTTGCTCGCCTGTCGATACGATCACGTCCAGTTCACGTGGATCTGGATTCGTTTGAATTTCTTTTGCCAAAGCGATCAGACGATTGGTTTCGCCTGACATCGCAGACACTACCACCACCAGATCATGCCCCTGGGCTTTAAACTTGGCGACGCGGCGGGCTACATTTTTAATTCGGTCAGGAGACCCAACCGAAGTGCCGCCATATTTTTGGACGATCAATGCCATGATTAACCTGCAGGCTGGAGAAAATTAATAATAAAAACCGCAATATTGTAATTCAAAGTATGTCAATTGGGGGATTTCGGCGATTTGCGCCCGATTTGGCTCACACCGCTTATTCCACCCGCATTGGCACACGTGGCGCCACCGCACACATTAGCTCGTAGCCAATGGTGCCGGCACTGGCAGCCACCTCGTCGATAGACAAAGTCTGCCCCCAAAGTTCAACCTCGCTGCCAATCCCCGCCGCATCGATTGCGGTGAGATCGACACACAACATATCCATCGAGACCCGACCCAGCAAACGGCTACACTGCCCAGCCACCAAAACCGGTGTGCCGGTCGGCGCATGGCGCGGGTAGCCATCAGCATAGCCGCAAGCCACGGTGCCAATTCGCATCGGCCGATCAGCGGTGAAAGTAGCACCATAGCCAACGCTATCGCCTGCTTGCAGTTGCTGGGTACTAATAATCTTGGCCCGCAGCGTCATCGCCGCGACTAAACCCAGGCTCGTGGCAGACTGATCAGCCAGCGGCGAGCTGCCATACAGGGCAATACCAGGCCGCACCCAATCACCATGCACCTGTGGATAGGCAAAAGTCGCCGCAGAATTCGCCAGGCTCACCGGCAAGCCCAGCCCCGCAGTGCCTTGCTGGAAGCGTGCCCACTGGGCCGTTACCCCCACGGCTGGATCATCAGCTGTGGCAAAGTGAGTCATCAAGGTAATGCCGGCCACATTTGGCAACTGCTGCAACTGAGCTACGACGGCGCTCGCCTGCTCGGCCGCAAAGCCGAGCCGGTTCATGCCGGTATTGAGTTTCACAAACACCTGCACCGGCCGCACCAGCGTGGTTTGGGTGAGCCACTCTAGATGCTGCGGCTCATGAATGGCCAACCACAAATCATGCTCGGCACACAGTTGCAATTCTGCCGGGCTAAAAGCCCCTTCCAGCAGCAAAATCGGCTGGGTAACGCCCATGGCCCGCAACCGCAGGGCCGCCGGCATTTCCAGTAAGGCAAAGCCATCCGCCGCGGGCAACGCGGCCACCACCTGCTCAATCCCATGCCCGTAGGCATTGGCTTTGATCACGGCCAAGGCGCACGCGCCGACGGCACGCTGCTTGATCACCTGATAATTATGGTGAAGGGCGGAGCGATGAATGACAACTTCAATAGGGCGAGTCATTGGCTAATCCATGTTGCGCCCAGAGGCGGCGCACAGCACGATTAATATTAAATAGAAAACGAGGAACGACGAATCAGCCCACCAGCCATGCGGCCATGGACTTATTTTTTCTTGCGGTTGCGCCAATACCAGACGCCCACCACCACGGCTACCACAGCCACCAGCAGCAAAATCGCCACCTGACCACGGCCCAGCCATGTCATCAGCCATTCGTGATTTTTGGCGCCGTAATAGCCCAAATACACCCAGATGGGCACGCTAATGAGCGCAGCCAATCCATCCAGCAATAAAAACCGTAGATACGAGACTTTGCACGACATACCCGCCGTCATAAAAATCGGGGCGCGCAGGCCAGGTAGAAAGCGGGCCACAAATAGCACGCGATTGCCGTAACGCTCGAATTTATCCTGCACCGCAGCAAAGCGCTCTGGCGTCATCATCCGCTTGAAAAAGCGGTGTTCGAGCAAGCTAGGGCCGGCGTAGCGGCCCAATAGAAACATCAGACTATCGCCGATCAGCACGCCCGCCATCCCAACGGCAAACATGGTATGCACATGGGCATAACCCAGACCGGAAATCACCCCGCCAGCGACCAAAGACACGTCTTCCGGAATCGGCACGCCAAAGCCGCAAATCAGCAAGACGGTAAACACGGCCAGATAACCATACTCAGTAAAGATGGTAATAAGCGCGTCAAGTATCATTCAGCAGCCACATCGGGGAAAGCTAATAGCGCATCATAACACGCCGCTTAGCGCCGATAATTGGTGTTTTTATCGACGCAAGCTGATCCCACGCAGCTTTTTTGTCATCCAATCGTGATATAAACGCCACAATTCCCGCGCCAGAGCGCTGAGCACACACCATGAATCGTGGTTTCTTCACCATTTTGGGGGCGCAATTTTTTTCTGCGCTGGCCGACAATGCTTTGTTTTTCGCCGCCCTGGCCTTATTAAAAGAGCAACAAGCGCCCGAGTGGCACCTCTCGATGTTGCTGTGGGCATTTACCGTGTCGTATGTCGTGATCGCGCCGTATGCAGGGGCATTTGCCGATTCAATGCACAAAGGCCGGGCCATGCTGATCTGCAATGGCATCAAGCTTGTCGGCTGTGCCAGCATGCTACTGGGCATGCCGGCGATCTTTGCCTATGCCATCGTCGGCTTTGGCGCCGCCGCTTACTCCCCAGCCAAATACGGCATCATTACCGAATATCTACCCCATGAAAAATTAGTCGAAGCCAATGGCTGGCTAGAAGGCGCCACCGTGGGGGCGATTATTCTTGGCACCATCATTGGCGGGTATTTATCTGGAGCACAGATATCCAATTGGCTACATAGCCATACCCTTGGGCAGTATCTGAGTCCAGCCCAATTTGCCATCGCCGGCACCATCGCGCTGTATTTGCTTGCGGCCTATATCAATCTGTCGATTCCTAAACTGCAGGTACGGCTAAAGCCCTTTCATCTCGATCCTGTCCATCAAGCACGCGAATTTGCCTGGTGCGTAAAGCGGCTGTGGCGTGATCCGCAAGGCCAGCTCTCGCTTGGGGTGACCACGCTATTCTGGGGCGCGGGCGCCACCATGCGGTTGGTGGTGCTGAACTGGGCGGTGATCTGGCTGTCACTTACCATGGAACAAGCCAGTCAGCTGATTGCGCTGGTAGCGGTCGGGATTGCTGCCGGGGCCTTTCTGGCCGGGCGGCTGGTGAAACTGGAGCGCGCGTTTACCGTACTGTGGGCCGGCGTGGCGATGGGCGCGCTGGTCATCATCATGTTGCTCGTCAACCAGATCTGGCTGGCTGCGTTATTAATGCTCATTATCGGCGCGCTGTCCGGCTTTTTTGTGGTGCCGTTGAATGCCATGCTGCAACACCGCGGCCATCAGCTGATGGGCGCGGGTCACTCGATTGCGGTGCAAAATTTCAACGAAAACCTCGGCATTTTGCTGATGGTGGGGCTGCATGCCTGGTTGGTGAAAAACTGGAGTAGCCCAGTGCCCAGCGATGCCAGTGCCCTGCTCCTCAAGCAATTTGGTCACAGTGGCATGCCGCCGATGTATTTGATCATCATCGGGTTTGGCCTCTTGGTCATGCTGACGATGAGTTTGATCATTGCCCGCTACCGTGCAGGCCTAGCCCGCGGTGTACTTCATGATTAAACAAGAGTCACTCTATGACCTACAATTTGCGCCCACTGGCTCTCGTTCCACTCACGCTCGTCGCCGCACTGGCAGGTTGCCAGAAAGCCCCCGATGCGGCTGCGAATAAAAAAGGCGATCGCCCCACGCTGATCACCAGCGTGGTCGTAAAAGAAGGCGAGCTGCCTAATCAGCTCAGCGCCACTGGCCATGTCGAAGCGATTCGCAGCGTTGAGATTCGCCCGCAGCTCACCGCGCAGATTGCCGGTATCCATTTTAGCGAAGGCGCCAACGTCAAAGCCGGCCAACTGCTGTTTACACTGGATGCGCGCGATGACGAAGCCAACGCCAGCAAAAGCCGTGCGCAAACCGAACAAACCGCCGCGCAGCTGCGCGAAGCCGAACGCAGCCTGCAACGCTCGCAAGAGCTAGCGCGCGCTAAATTTATTTCACCTTCGGCCGTCGATACCGCGCAGGCCAAGGTGGATACGCTGCGTGCCCAGCTCAACGCTGCCCGTGCCGATCAACAAACCAGTGCGGTCAAACTCTCTTACACCCGTATTAGCGCACCATTTGCTGGGCGTACCGGCAAAATCAATGTGCATCAGGGCAGCCTGGCGCAAACCAATGGCAGCGAGCCACTGGTCACGCTCACCCAGCTGGACCCGGTGCAGGTGACATTTCAGCTGCCCGAACGCGAGCTACCCGCCCTGCTTACCGCCAAGCAACAAGGCCCGGTCATGGTGAACACCACCCTACCGGACGGGCAGCAGCGCGCCGGCAAAGTCACTTTCATGGATAGCCAGATCGATAAAACCAGCGGCACCTTGCTGGTGAAGGCCGAATTTGCGAACCCGGATCAATTGCTCTGGCCAGGCCTAAGCACGACCGTAAACCTCGACCTGGGTCGCCAGCGTGGCCTCGTATTGCCGTTGCAAGCCGTGCAAACCGGGCCAGAACAGCGCTTTGTGTACCAAATCAATGCCCAGCAGCAAGTTGAGGCTAAACCAGTGCAGATCGTGCGCAGCGCCGATGGCATGGCGCTGATTTCCGGCATTAAAGCCGGCAGCAAGGTGGTGCTGGAGGGCGGGCAAAACCTGCGCCCCGGCGCCAAAGTACAAGAAAGCAAAGCCGGCGATAAAAAAGCTGGCCGCGCCAAGGCTAGCCACGCGGCAAGCCAAGGGGCGGCAGCATGAGTGGCGCTGAAGTACGCGGAATTTCCTGCTGGGCCATTCATCGCCCGGTAGCCACCTTGCTGCTGTGGCTGGCCGTCATGGTGGCCGGGGCGGTAGCTTGGTTTCATTTGCCGATTTCGGCACTGCCCAGCTACGACACCCCAACAATTCAAGTCTCAGCCAATCTCACTGGCGCTTCGCCCGAAACCATGGCCAATTCGGTGGCTACCCCGCTGGAAAAGCAGTTTTCCACGATTCCGGGCCTGGCCACCATGAGCTCCACCAGCCGGCTGGGACAAACCACCATCACGCTGGAATTTGCCCCTAGCCGCGATATCGAATCTGCCGCCGTGGATGTCCAAGCCGCGCTCTATCGTGCCAATCGGGCTCTGCCGAGCGATATGAAAAGCCCGCCGAGCTACCGCAAGGTAAATCCTTCCGATGCGCCGATTCTGATGCTGGCGATCAGCTCACCCTCAATGTCGCTGGCGCAGCTCAATGATTATTCAGACAATCTAGTCGCCCCTGCCTTATCCACCATTGATGGCGTAGCGCAGGTGCAGATTTATGGGCAAAAGAAATACGCGGTGCGGATTGCCGTTGACCCAGAAAAACTCACCGCCCGAGATTTATCGCTGCCCGAAGTCGCCAGCGCACTCAAAACCGCCAATGCCAACTCACCAGTCGGCCAGCTGGAGGGCGAGCGGCAAACACTAATGCTGCAAGCCAATGAGCAGCTGAAAAACGCCGCCGAATTTGCCGAGGTGGTGATTGCCAGCCGCAATGGCAATCCGGTGCGGCTCAAAGATGTGGCCACCGTAGAAGACAGCGTGGAAAACGTTAAATCCGGCAGCTGGATCAATGGCGAGCGCTCGATCATTCTGGCCGTACAGCGCCAACCCGGCGCCAATACCGTCGCTACCGTCGATGCGATCAAAGCCATGCTGCCCAAGCTCACGGCGCAGATGCCCGATTCGGTGCAAGTGCGGCAAATCAACGATCGCTCGACCTCGATTCGCGAATCGATTCACGATGTAAACCTCACCCTGCTCCTGACTCTGGGGCTGGTGGTGTTGTCGGTATTGCTGTTCCTGCGCCGTGCCGCGGCCACCCTGATCCCTTCGGTCTCGCTGCCGATTTCGCTGCTGGCCACCTTTGCGCTGATGTATTGGCTGGGCTTTAGCCTCGACAATATCTCACTGATGGGGCTAACCGTGGCATTGGGCTTGGTGGTGGATGATGCGATTGTGGTGCTGGAAAACATCGTGCGCCATATCGAAGAAGGCATGCGCCCGTGGGATGCCGCCATTCAGGGCGCTGGCGAAGTGGGTTTTACCGTGGTCTCGATTTCACTGTCGCTGATCGCAGTCTTTATCCCGATTTTCTTTATGCCCGGTACCATGGGTTTGCTGTTTCACGAGTTTGCCATCGTAGTTTCGCTGGCCATTGTAGTGTCAATGGCCGTATCACTGACACTCATCCCCTTATTCGCCGCGCGTTTTTTGCGCCCGGAAACCGCAGCCGATCACCAGCCTGCGCCGGCGTGGAGCCGCTGGTTTGAAGCCGGCTTTAACACGCTACTGGCTGGCTACCGTCGCCTACTCGATCAGGCGCTGCGCCACAAAGCCTGGATGCTACTACTGACACTTGCCACCTTCGCCACGACCGCCTGGCTATATCTGGCGATACCCAAAGGGCTATTTCCGCAGGAAGACATTGGCCAAATTCAGGCCAGTATTGATATGGCACCCGATATTGCCTACCCCGCACAACTGAAACTGCAGCAGCAGGTAGCAAAAGCGGTACAGAACAATCCAAACGTCGATTATGTGGCTTCCAGCGTGGGTAGCTCGGGCGGTGGCGGGCGGCTGTTTATTACGCTTAAACCGCGCAAAGACCGTGCGGATATGCAAAAAACGCTGGAAAGCCTACGTAAATCCACCGGCAAAATTGTTGGCGTGCGGGTGTTCTTCCGTCCGACGCAAAACTTGAATGTCGGCGCTCGCAGCAGTAAAAGCGGTTATCAATATACCTTGCAAGCCGTGAATGCCAGCGATTTGGAGCAATGGGCCGGCAAGCTGCAAGCGGCGCTGATGGCGCGTGAGCAATTTCGCGATGTCACTTCGGACGCCGAGCAAAAGACCCTGCAAGCACGCATTCAGGTGCAACGCGATCGGGCCGCGGAGCTCGGCATTGATATGCAAAGCCTGCGCGACACCCTCTACGCCGCCTATGGTGAGCGTGAAGTAGCCACCATCTACGCACCACAAGATAGCTATTCGGTGTTAATGCAGCTGAGTGATGCTTATCGCGCTGATGAACAAAAGCTAAGCCTGCTGCATGTGCGCAGCAAAACCGGCGCCCTTATTCCACTCAGCAGCTTTGCCACGGTGGAGCGCACGGCGGTGACGACCAGTATTAATCACCAAGGCCAGCTACCTGCCGTCACGCTGTCATTTAATCTGGCGCCGGGCGTGGTGCTCTCCGATGCTGCGCAAGCCATTGCGGCGGCCGAGCGGGAGATCGGCCTGCCCGAAGCCGTGTTTGGCGGTTTTGCTGGGGATGCGGCGCTGTATCAGCAATCGCAAACCAGCCAGCTGTGGCTGATTTTGGCGGCGGTCGCCGTGATTTATGTGGTGCTGGGGGTGTTGTACGAAAGCTGGATCCATCCGCTGACCATTCTGGCGGGGATTCCCTCGGCAGCGATTGGCGCACTGCTGGCCCTGCAGCTCACCGGGCTGGAGCTGACCTTTATCGCCATGATCGGGATCTTGCTGCTGGTGGGCATCGTGAAGAAAAACGCCATTATGATGATCGATTTTGCGCTGGAAGCGCAGCGCAAACAGCAGCTGAGCCCCAGCGAAGCCATCCGCGAAGCCTGTGCCAAACGCTTCCGTCCGATCATGATGACCACACTGGCCGCGATTATGGGGGCAATGCCGCTGGCGCTGGGGCTGGGTGCGGGCGCCGAATTGCGCCAGCCACTGGGGGTGGCCATTGTGGGCGGCCTGCTGTTCTCGCAGCTGATTACCCTGTTTATCACCCCGGTGCTGTACATTGCGCTAGCCAGACTGGAAGCCAAACTGCACCCCAAGAATGAAGACGGGGCGCCCGCCTAAAGGGGTATAGCCAGCTAGGCCATATGAAATATAGCGTTTCTGGCTATACCTTAATCATCACCTGATTACGGCCGGCGGCTTTGGCCTCGTACAGCGCCTCATCGGCCAGCTGCAACACGCTTTCCAGCGAATGCAGACTCGGGCGATAGGCGCTCACGCCAGCGCTAATGGTCACAATCTTGGCGGGCAAGGCCTTGGGATGCGGGATGGCCAGCTCGGCCACGCTGCGGCAAATGCGCTCGGCAATACCACGCGCTTCGTCGAGCGAAGCGCCGGCCAGCAAACAGCAGAATTCTTCCCCGCCGTAGCGGGCCACCACATCATCGGGATTGCGCAGCGCTGATTTGAGCACGCCGGCCACACGTTGCAGGCAAAAATCCCCCGCCAGATGGCCTTGCTGGTCGTTGTAGCGTTTGAAGTAATCCACATCGAGCAAAATCACCGCAAACTGTTGCTGCGGGTTATCCAGCGCTTTGGCAAAAGCCAGGCTGAGCCGTTCAAATAAATAGCGCCGGTTCGCCAGACTAGTAAGGCTATCGGTTTGTGCCAACACTCGCAGCTGATCTTTTGCTTGCTTAAGCGCCAGATGATTGCGCACCCGTGCCCGCACAATCGCCGGATTAAACGGCTTCACAATATAATCCACCGCCCCCGCATCCAGCCCGCGGGTTTCTTCTTCGGGGGTGGCCAATGCAGTAATAAAGATCACCGGCGTTTCGCGGGTGGGTGGATATTGCTGCAACTGACGGCAGACTTCGTAGCCATCCATATCCGGCATCATAATGTCGAGCAAGATCAGATCCGGCGCGTGCTCGCGCACATGCGCCAAGGCCTCAGCGCCACTGAGAGCAAAGTGCACATCGTATTCGGCGGTGAGCAATTCGCCCAACGCTTCGATATTGGCCATCTGGTCATCCACGACCAGCACATAAGGATCAGTTTTCATCCATTTTCTCAGGTAGCTGCCGGCGTAATTGCCGTAATGCAGCCGGGTAATCCAGTTGCTCCAGGCTTTGTTTCAGTTGCCCCACGCCATAATCCGGCGCTTGCTCCCCCAGCACCAGCTGTAAAGCCTGCAGCTTTTGCCTCGCGCGCAGGCTTTTGCTCGCCAGCGCCTGCGCGAGCTCCAAGCCTGCCGCACGGGCCTGAGTGGGTAAGGCAGGCCAATCGTCCCGCTGGGTCGTCTCATCACTCACGGGCTCACCCAGCAAAGGTAACAGCCGCGCTTTGCTTTGCGCCCATACTTGCTGCAAGCCCGTGAGCACCGGCCATTGCGCCACTTGGCCACGCTGAAATTGCCCCAACGCCTGCTCCAGCGTGCCCGCCGCCTGATAAATCGCCATGACACCCAACGTGCCCGCCACCCCGCGCAGCGCATGCACCGGCCCGATCAGGCCAGCGGCATCTTTGCGGGATTGATAATCGGGCAAGGTATCAATCAGCGCTTGATGCTCGCTAAACAATTGCTGCAACCAGCGGCGCAAGCGTTCGTGATTGCCATTCAGGCGATTGAGCGCCTCATCCACCGCCACACCAGCCCGACTCAACTCGCGCAGCCAATCCGCATCGGCCGTACCAGTCGCCACAGATGGCGTAGGGGCTTTTTCCAGCATAGGCAGCAATTCCACCCCGCGCTGCTGCTGATAGGCCACGGCCTGTAACAACACCGCGTGCAATTTGAGCGGATCAATCGGCTTAAGCAGGTAATCATTCATCCCGGCGGCAAAACCGGCTTGCTGCTCTTCTGCCGCGGCATTGGCCGTCAGCGCCACAACATAGCTTTGCGGATCAAGTATCGCCCGGCTTTGATACTGCCCTCGCCGGATGATGCGCGTGGCTTCCAGCCCATCCATCACCGGCATACGGCCATCCATCAATACCAGATCAAAGCGCTGCCGGGTTAGCAGCTCCACCGCTTCCTGCCCATTATTCACCACCTGCATGCGCTGCCCCATTTCTTCCAGGAGCCCACCCACAATCAATTGATTGGTCGCAATGTCTTCGGCATACAAAATGCGCAACTGGTATGGCAATGGACTTAATTGCACTGGTTCACGCACCGTGGCCTGCAAATCGACCGGCTCTAGCGGTAGCTCCACCCGAAAACACGTGCCTTCGCCCAACTGGCTGGTCACGCCAATCGAGCCATCCATCAAACCGACCAGCGCCTGGCAGATGGATAAACCAAGACCCGTGCCACCATATTTGCGGGTGGTAGAAGTATCGGCTTGCTCGAATTTATTAAACAAGCGCCCCAGACTTTGCTCATCCAGGCCAATACCCGTATCCGCAATCGAGAATTTAATCTGCTCACCATCCCGATAGGCCCCAATGGTGACGCTGCCCTGCTCAGTAAATTTGATCGCGTTGCCCACCAGATTAAACAAAATCTGCCGCAGCCGGGTCGGATCGCCTAAGCAGCCTTGCTTAGGCAAATGCGCCAAATCCACGACAAAACGCACGCCTTTTTCCGCCGCTTTTGGCGCAAATAGCGCCGCCACCTGATTGATCAACTGGTGTAAATCAAAAGGAATGGTCTCGAGCGTAATTTTGCCAGCTTCGATTTTCGAAATATCGAGAATATCGTTAATGATGGTGAGCAGCGTTTCGGCGTTTTCGAGGCCAATACTGAGCTGTTCGCGTGTCGTATCGCTCAGCTCTTTTTGCCCTCGTGCGAGGCGTAACATGCCAATCACCCCCGACAACGGAGTGCGTATTTCATGGCTAACCAAGGCCAGAAAATCACTCTTGGCTTTGTTAACGGCCAGCAAGGCATTTTTTTCTGCCAAAAACTCCGCCTGGCGCTGGATTTTTTCGTTTTCCAGCATTTCGCGCTGCTGCTCGGCGCGCATCAGCTTCAGGCGAATCTCCGAGCGGTTAATCCGCCGCAGCACCGCACTTTGTAATTGGGTGGTATTGCGCTCGATGGCCAATTGCACCGATAGCTCACAGTGTCGCTCATAAGCAGTCAGCGCTTCGGCATGCCGCCCTAGCGCCTCCAGCACCAGCGATTTTACCCGGCAGACGCGCAGTTCATGGTGAATCGAGGCATTTTGGAGCGCAAATTCGTGGGCTTGCTGGGCAAATTGCAAAGCTCGTTCAGCCTGCCCTTGCGCCAGATAAACCTCGGCCAAACCGGCGTTAGCCATCGCCAATGGCCAGCCATGATGATGACTTTCTGCCAGCCGAATACTCTCGTTGAAAAACTTCAATGCCGAGGGTATATCCCGCAAACCCAAGCAGGAATAACCGCTGTGCATCAATACCTCACTTACCTGCCCTGCATCAGCCTGGCGGCGGTAGAAATTGCGCGCCTCGGTAAGATGGGTGAGCGCCTCGGCATGGCGCCCCAGCTCGTTGTAATCGCTACCGAGCCACAGATTGAGCATCATGAGTAGCACGGGGTCATCCAGCTCGCGGGCAAACTCGAGCGCCAGCAAATGATGGCGCAGCGATTCTTCAAACAAGCCAAAGTACAAATACACCCCGCCTATCCCAGTGTAGGCCTTGATGTAATGCACTATCGACTGCTGCCCCAGTGCCAGCTCCAGGCATTTGCTCCAGTATTCCAGCGCCAGATTGAGCTCGCCAATTGCATAACAGGCTTTCCCCAGACATTCATACAGATCAAGCAATAGCGGGTCTTGTTTGTAATGACGCACCAGCTGGCGCTCAACCGCCAGCAGACGTTGCTTGGCAGCGGCAAATTCACCGACTTTCTCTAGCGCTTCGCCTTGCAAATACTGGGCTTGCAACTGCTGATAAAGATCAGCACCTGCCAAGGCTTCCAGCTCGTTAGCCAAACTCAGCGCCTGATCGTAATTACGCAGCCGGAATTGCGCCTGACGCTGCATTACTCGCGAAAATTCATCCTGCGTCATGCCATCCCCGATCAATCACCATATTGAGCTGGGCAATGACATCATCATCCACCAGCAAAATGCGCGAGCGCGCCTGAATAGGCTGCTCGCTCAATCGTCCACCGGCCAGGGCCTCAATCGCCTTCACGAGGCAATGGGCAAACTCAAACAGGCTTTTATCGCTGTGCCCCGGATAAATCAGAAACCGTCCATCAGCGATCTTGACCCAGGCGTCTTTGCCTGAGCAGTATTCACGAATGGTCAGCATGGTGCGCTGAATGACGGTTTTTTTGTTTTGCGGGCGCACCACTAATTCGATCAGCCGGTCGACGCCGCGCCCAGCCTCGCAGCGGGCCCGAAAATCCGTCAGCTGCCGGATCCCCGCCCGAACATTCGGCAACTCCACCAGGCCTTCAATCTTGCGAAAAATCCGCCGCAAGGCCTGATAGCGACGGCGCAAATCGCCCACCAAATGCGGCGAGCTGGCCGCCTCGTAATCTTCACTGAGCGCCGCCAGCTTAAGACCCTGCTGGGTTTTCAGCACCACCAGTGCATCAGGATATCGCCCCAGACTCTTTAGCACTTTGTATTTGAGCTCATACCACTGCACTAAAAACTGCCGCTCGGGGTAAAGATCAAAATACGCAAATGCACTGTCGATAATTTCGTTGGCCTCGGCTATTCGCTCTTGCTCTAACAAAAAGCGCGCGAAGTACAACGCCACAAAGATATACACCCAGCCGAGCTTGAAGGCTCGGGCCATGGTCAGCGAGGTATCAAAACAAGCTTCTGCCCCAGCCAGATTACCAGTGCGCCACAGGCAATAGCCTTTGTTGCCACAGAGCTGAGCGATCCAGGTAACGTCGCCATGCAAGATCACATCATGCTCGGCGCGCAACAGCACCGCTAGTGCCTCGGCATAACGCTGCTCGATCATCAAGGACTCGGCAACATAAATCCCGCTTTTGGCTAAGAGCTTTTTACTGTCGATTGATTCAGCCACCGAGAAGCTGGCCATCAAGACTTCGCCGCTCTCCGTCTGCAAACCGGCAGTACGGTACAGCACCCCCAGATTCAGGCAACATTCGATCACCACATCAAGGTTGGATTGCTCCAGAGCCAGCTGAATCGCATCCCCCCAAGCTTTCAGCGCTCTGCTATAGCGTTGTTGCTGCAGCTCAACGACCCCAAGCCACAGTAAACCGAGCGGATAATGCTCAAATTGTTGATGTCGGCGACAATGCGCGAGACCCCGTTTGAGTTTTTCACGGGCGCAGGGCAAATCCCCTACGATCAGAAAGGTGCGGCCATACAGCAGATAGGCATAGCCCAGCATCGGGTGTCGCCGCGTCAGACACAGTTCGAGCAAACGCCGGCAATCGCGATGTTGCGCCGCATTGGATTGCCAGTAGCCCAGCTCCACCGCACTGATCAATTCGGCAATATCATGTTGGGCGCTCAGGCTTTCCATGTATTCCCTCGCATATTGAGTAACTGAGCGACTTCTAGCGGCGAAACCTGCCGGCTGGCCACCAGCGGCGCCGGTATTTCATGCCAATCCCAAGGAAAATGCTGCACGTGCTGCACTAGCTGCTGCTGCAATACGTTATTGCGCTGCAGCCCATCGTGAAAATAAATCAGATACTGACCCAGCCCATGGCGCACCCAGACATCCCCGCTGACGCAAAACTCGCGCAAAATGGCGGTGACCTTATCCTCGACCACCCGTCGAGTGGCCAATGGCGCTTCGATACTCACCACCACAATCGCATGCTCTGCCGGCAGCGTGGCGCATTTATCGCGAAACAGCCGACCACGGCTGATATTGCTGCGTGAGACCACCAGCCCCAGCAAGCTTTCAAAATCACGCCGGGTGCGGTTGACCGTGGCCATTACCCGCTGCAAACGCCCCAACCGTGCCAGCTTGCGCCGGCTACGCGGATTTTGCTCACCTTCTACTTGCGCGATGCGGATTTGCTCTAATTCCCGCAGGGCCTGCAAAGCCTGGGCATGCAGCCCTTGTTGCTTAAAAATCTCGATACGGCAGCTTAGGTAGCGCTGTTGCAGGTCCATATCATTAAATTGCCATGCCCCCTCCTGAGCGCTATCCAGCAAGGACATCGCCGCCACCCGATCACCGCGCTCAGCCAGAAAAGTGGCGTAATGAATGGCAATCAGCGAACGCGCCCAGCTTAGCTGGTGATGCAAGGCCAGCGCCAACATCGAATCAAAATACAACTCCGCCTCATGTGCTTTATTGAGCCGCCGGTAGCAGTTGGCCATGATATTGCCAGCCTCCACCACCCAAGTCATATCCCCGCAATCAAGGATGCTGGCTTCGCTTTGATACAGCACATCCAGCGCTTCCTGATACTGGCCATCATTAAAGTAGCGGCCCGCCAAATGAATCGCGCTCTTGCCAATTGATTTAGGGTCATTAATCGAACCCGCCAAATAAAAGCCTAAGCGCAATAGCGCCAGTAAATCGTGCTCCAGACCATAAATGCGGTAAATACTGGCGATATGCATATAGCAATCAATGGCGATATGAATCTGCATCGCCTCTACCGCCAGCTCGGTCGCCTGTGCCAGATCTTCCGCCGCACTCAGGTAACGCTTTAGCTGAAACAAAATAATACCGCGCATTTGCAGCAGCTCGGCTCTGGGTTGCGCCGCGGTTTGTTCATCCAGCTGGCGAATCGCATGATTAATCAGTCGCAAGGCAAGGCGAAACTGCCCTGCGGCCAATAGACAGCGGCAGTGCAAAACCTCGAGCTGGGTACGCAGGAGCTGCGGCAAGTGACCATGGCAAAGCACCTGTAATTGGCTACTCTCTGCCAATGCTGCCGCTACATCGTGAAGGACTAATTGATTGATGTGCGTGATCTTTTCGGCAATTTTGGCTACGTCAGTGGGTAAAGCCTCAGGCACAATGCACATCCAAGATGGGGTCTGCCTAATTTATAGTATGGTAGGCCGCCGAACGGCAAACCTAGACAGTCGTTTGCAACACACGGTGCATGGTGTCTTGCAAAACTTCAGGCTTCACCGGTTTGGTGATAAAGGCATTCATCCCAACGGCAAGACAAGCTTGCCGGTCAGCCTCCAGCGCATTCGCAGTTAAGGCAATAATCGGCAAATGTGCACCGCGCGGCAATTGCCGAATTTGTCGGGTAGCCTCCAGCCCATCCACCAACGGCATCTGCACATCCATCAAGACCAGATCAAAGTCTTGCCGCTGTACATGTTCGATGGCCTGCTGGCCATTTTCGGCCTGCACCACCTGATGGCCTGCGATTTGCAGCAGCTTGGTGGCCACCAATCGGTTGGTAGGGTTATCTTCTGCCAGCAACACCTTTAATGCCGGCAATGCCTTGGCGGGCGCATCCGCCACCACCTCGGGCGTTGCACTTACCACCGGTAGCGGGATCTGGAAGCGAAAACAGGTGCCTTGCCCCAATTGCGACTCAACTTGCAATTCCCCGCCTAAATGGCTGACCAACTTGCGCGCAATGGTGAGGCCAAGCCCGGTGCCACCATATTGGCGCGCGCGCGAACCATCCGCTTGCACAAAGGCTTCAAAAATCTGGCTAAGCTGATCTCTAGCGATACCGATGCCGGTATCGCTAACTTCAAAGCACCATTGCTCGCCCTGTTGCGCCACCCGCACACAAATTTGCCCCTGATGGGTAAATTTGACCGCATTACCCAGCAGATTGACCAAAACTTGCTGCAGTCGCAATTGATCGCCTTGCACAATGACATCGGTGTTGGCCGGCAACTGTAGCTGCAAATCAACGTGCTTTTCACGGCTAACTTCGGCAAACATCTGCACAGTGCGCTGCAGCGTAGTATTCAAAGAAAATGGTTTAGCGCTGAGATCGAGCTGGCCAGCCTCAATCTTGGATAAATCGAGTACATCATTCACCAAGGCCAGCAGTAATTCAGCCGAAGCTTGAATCACGCTTAAATCCTGCCGCTGAGCCGGATTTAAGCCAGAATGCTCCATCACATGGGCCATCCCCACGATGCCATTCATTGGGGTGCGGATTTCGTGGGAGACATTGGCAATGAATTCAGTTTTGGCTTTACTGGCCGCCTCGGCGCTGTTGCGCGCCTGCTCCAGCTGTTGCACTAACTGCTTCTGCTCCAGCTCAAGTTCGATACTCTCCACAATCGCATCGTTGTAATGCCGCACCCCTTTCACCACCACCACCAGATACATCAAGCACATGGCGGCCAAAACGCCGTCAAATGGGCCTTTGCCGATTAAGGCGGAAAACAAAATGGGTAACAAAATAATAATGGCAAAGTTGCGCAGTGCCCGATAATGCGCCCCCAAGATCGGGACGGCACCGGAGACCAGCCCCGACAAGACAAAGGCAGTAAACAGCCGATGCATATCCGAGCCATTTTGCATAAAGAAATAACCACCCGCGCCCCAGATCAGCGCGGTGAGGTTCACACCCCGCTCAAAGCGCGCACTCCAAGCAGCATAATCCACCAGGCCCGCCTGTTGGGCCCGCAGATAACCATAGGCAGTATGCAAACGCCAGCCGGCCAAGGCCCAGGTTACGGCTAACCAAACTGCCAGAAATTGCAGGGAAACTTGCGAGAGATAGGCGGCAGCCAACACCAGGGCGGTCAGGATACAGATCACCTGGCCAGGAACGGCGCTGCGATAAACTAAGCGGGTGATCCGCTCCACGATGGCCGGGTTAGCAGCTTGTTGTAGTCGCAAGTCACTCCCCCGTGCCGTTGTGGTTTATTGCGCAATGACAGCAATTTCATCCTGATTATCAGCCAGGATATTCAGCGTCACGCGGCGATTACGGGCCCGCCCCTCAACCCGATCATTCGGCCCAATCGGGCGAAACTCGGCATAGCCCACCGCCACCATCCGCTGCGAGGCCACGCCGGCCGCTTCAAACAGGCGCACCACGCTGGCGGCCCGCGCCGCCGAGAGCTCCCAGTTACTAGGAAAAATACCGCGAATCGGCTGATTGTCGGTATGGCCCTCCACCTGAATCAGGTTGTCGGTGTTTTTAATCCGCTCAGCAATCGCCAGCAACGCATCCACCGCTTCAGGTGCCAGCTCGGCGCGGCCGGTATCAAATAGAATCGAATCGCTGATTTCCACCGCAATCCCGCGTTTGGATTGGGTAACCCGCACTTTGCCTTGATCAATCAGGGTGCCAAGTGATTGCTGCAAATCGCCCGCAATGCCCTGCATTTTCTTGGTTTGCTCTTCAAACTTACCGGCATTGGGTTGCACAGTCGGCGCGGGGATAACGATCAGCTTTTGCGGTGCCCCCGGCACGGGCTGATTATCCAGCCGAATCAGCTCGGCCGAGGTTTTGGGCTGTTTGAAGGCATCAATCAAAGAGGTTGAAAGCACTTTGTATTTGCCTTCATTCACCGACGAAATGGCGTACATCACCACAAAAAAGGCGAACAGTAATGTAATGAAGTCGGCATAGGACACCAGCCAGCGTTCATGATTTTCGTGCTCTTCCGGGCGTTTGCGGCGCGCCATCGTGCCGGCTCCTTATTTCAGCTGCAGGCTCAGTTTGCTACCGAGCGTATTGGCCATGGTCACGCCAAATTGACGCGCCAGACGGTCAGCATACGATGGCTGTGGCGTAAAATCGACCACATTTTCAGCTTTGACCACATCACGCGCCACCGTATCAACTGAGCCGAGCGCATCCACCAGCCCCAGCTTGAGAGCCGTTTCACCCGACCAAACCAAGCCGGAGAATAGATCCGGATTATCTTTGACCAAGCGTTTGCCGCGCCCTTCCTGCACCACGCTGATAAATTGCTGGTGAATTTCATTCAACATATTCAGCGCTTTTTGTTTTTGCGCTTCGTTTTGTGGCGAGAATGGATCGAGGAAACCTTTGTTTTCGCCAGCCGTCATCAACCGACGCTCAACGCCCAGTTTTTCCATTGCCCCAGTAAAGCCAAAACCATCCATCAAGACCCCGATCGAGCCGACCATCGAGGCTTTATCGGCATAGATTTTGTCGGCAGCCACCGCGGCATAGTAACAACCAGAAGCGCACACATCTTCGATCACCACATAAAACGGGATCTGCGCATGGGCTTTTTTCAGCCGGCGAATTTCGTCGTACATCATGCCGGCCTGCACCGGGCTACCGCCCGGGCTATTGGCGCGGAGCACTACGGCTTTGGTATTGCTATCTTCAAACGCGGCTTTCAGGCCACTCAAAACCATGGCGCTGCTGGCATCGGTATCCGCGGCAATCATGCCGTTGAGGTCGACCACGGCCGTATGCGGGCCAGTTGAGGCACTTTCGCTTTGCTTGGGCCCAATCCAGCCCATCACTAGCGCGAGGAATAAGAATAAATAACTAAAGGTCAGCAGTTTGAAGAAAATCCCCCAGCGGCGGCTGCGGCGATGTTCATTGATTGATGCAGTTAGAATTTCTTTCAGCGCATCGCGCTCTAGTGAATCACTCATGCTTCATTTTCCTCAGACAACCAAATGGCCCCATCTTGTTCAACCAGGGGTATTGCTTGCAAACGCCTACCCGCACAAGGGCCACCGACACATACCCCACTATCCGGCTGATAGTAGGCGCCATGCGTCGAACAAATTAAATACTCGCGTGATAAATCAAACACATCACCCGGATTGAAATCGAGCTCAATTGGCACATGCGCGCATTCATTCAGATAGCCAAACACCTGCCCGCTATAGCGAATCGCCAACGCCGCGCGAGGCCGACCCGCGCGAGTCACACTAAAGCGCACCGCCAAGCCGCGTTCGACAAGCTCAGCCGCAGCACAGATCTTACGCATCGGACAGTATCCAGTCGACCAAGGCAGGAAAATCGTCAAACATTGCCAACGGCGCCAGTGCTTGCAATTCATCGGCCGCATGGGCGCCATAGCTTAAGCCCACACTCGCGGTACCGGCATTAATGGCCAGCTGCAGGTCATGAGTGGTATCGCCAATCATCAACGTCCGCGTTGGGCTCACTGCGGTAAAGTCGAGAATATATTCCAGCATCGCAGGATGCGGCTTAGAAAACGCCTCATCGGCGGTGCGCGTCACCTCAAAAAACGCCCCAAGGCCCGTGGCGCGCAATACGCGATCGAGGCCAGCCCGGGATTTACCAGTAGCCACCGCCATCCGATAACCCGCCTGTTGCAGGCGCGCTAGCCCGGTTTCCACCCCCCGATACAGCTGCAGCTCTTGGTCTTTAGCCAAGAAATGCTGGCGGTAAGCATCCACCACCGCACGGATCTGGGCTTCACTTGCCTGCGGCGCCAAATGGCTCATGGCCTCGGTCAAGCCGTAACCAATCACATATCGCGCCTCACGATCCTCCGGCACGGGCAAACCCACATCGGCAAAAGCGCGCTGGATCGAGCGGGCAATCATGCCGGTGCTATCCATTAAAGTGCCATCCCAGTCAAACACCAGCAGTTCAAATCGCGCGTTCATCAGGCTTCCTTCTTGCTTGTTTGCTCAAGTGTATCGAGGTAATGCTGCAATTCATCCGGCAGCGGGGCTTCCAGCGTCAGGGGCTCATTGCTGAGTGGGTGTTTAAGGCTTAAGCGCCAGGCATGCAAAAACATCCGCCGCAAACCTTGCTTTGGCAGCGCTTTATTCACCGCAGCATCGCCATACTTGTCATCACCCAGAATGGCATGGCCACTGGCCGACAGATGCACCCGAATTTGATGCGTGCGGCCGGTTTTAAGCTCGCATTCCAGCAAAGAAGCACTCGCCCAGGCTTGTTTGCGGTTCACAATGGTGTGGGACGACAAACCATCGGCATGCACTTTTACCCGCCGCTCGCCGTCGGGCGTTTCATATTTCAGGAGTTTCATTTTGACGTGGCAGCGGGTATGCGGCCACACCCCCTCCACCAGAGCCAGATAGCGTTTATCAATCCCGTGGCTATCCCGCAGCACTTCATGCATTTTCACTAAGGCGCTGCGCTTTTTGGCCACCAGCAACAAACCCGAGGTATCCCGATCCAGGCGGTGCACCAGCTCCATGAACTTCGCTTGCGGGCGCTGGGCGCGCAAGAGCTCAATCACGCCAAAACTCAAACCTGAGCCGCCGTGCACGGCGATCCCGGCGGGTTTGTTTAACACCAGCAAGGCATCGTCTTCGTACACCGCCGGGATTTGCAGCTGATCAGCGGCAGCTATTGCGCTCGCGGGCTTTACCTCAGGCTCCGCCACCCGTACTGGCGGCACCCGGATCACATCACCGGGCTGCACGCGAGTGGTTACATCCGCCCGGCCTTTATTTACGCGAACTTCGCCCGAGCGCACGATGCGATAAACATGACTCTTGGGCACCCCTTTCAGGCGCTTGAGCAGAAAATTATCCAGCCGTTGGCCGGCATCATCCGCATCAACGGTAATAAAGCTCACGGACGCTTTGCTTGTGTCGGACATCTTGGCATATACTCTATGGCACGCTGCAACAAGCAGCTGGTTCTCTCCGCGCAAGTTTGTACGCCCGGCAGAGATTTGAAACCGCTTTTACATCACCAGCAAAAATCGGCAATCCGCCGGTCTGGCATGCAAGAAATCGGTTTCAACAACGAAATTGAATCGTTGATTTTACTGCATCCAGCCCCAGTTTGGCTTTGTGATTTCTTTCCCGCCGTGGCGCTATCCTGACCACCGGCCCGTACCACGGGCAAACAGCGCGGGGCTCACAATAGAAAATGCCGGGCTGAACAGCAAAATCCTCTGATTCGCGGTTATGAAGCTCACCGCGCAATACCAAGTAGCGGATTTTATTTTCGTAGCGCACACACCGGATTTATTGCGGTAGTTAGCCAATTGATCGCGCAACTACTGCTGACTCAACAGAGCATACAGATCACTGTTTGGAGCCGATACCCAGTTTCTAAGCCAACACACCAAGTTGCCAATCTAGCGTTTTTGCTGGGCCTTTAGCCATTTCCTGGCAAAGGTTGCCTTTGTATGTTGCCGAACTGCCGTCATTCGATCTGCCTGTTAAATCCTAGTTCTTGCGGTGTTGTGCGCGCAGGAGCCCTGTACTCATGAAGCGTATGCTTTTTAATGCCACCCAAGCCGAAGAGCTGCGGGTGGCGATTGTCGATGGCCAGAAACTGATTGACCTGGACATCGAAACCGTCGGCAAAGAACAACGTAAATCCAACATCTACAAAGGCGTTATCACTCGCATCGAGCCGAGCCTGGAAGCGTGTTTTGTGGATTACGGCTGTGACCGGCACGGTTTCCTGCCGTTTAAAGAAATCGCCCGCTCCTACATGACCGAAGGCGAAGGCGGTCGTGGCCGCGTAGCAGACAGTTTGCGCGAAGGTCAGCAAGTGATCGTGCAAGTTGAAAAAGACGAGCGCGGCAACAAGGGCGCAGCCCTCACCACCTACATCAGCTTGGCCGGCCGTTATCTGGTCCTGATGCCCAACAACCCCCGTGGCGGTGGTGTTTCTCGCCGGATCGAAGGCGAAGAGCGCAATGAATTGCGTGCCGCGATGGACCAGCTGGAAACGCCAAACGGCATGAGCCTGATTGCACGCACCGCTGCAATTGGTCGCAATACGGAAGAGCTGCAATGGGATTTGGCATATTTGCTGCAACTGTGGCGCGCCATTGAAGGTGCTGCAACAGCGCAAAATGGCGCCTTCCTGATTTATCAAGAATCCAGCCTCGTTATCCGCGCTATCCGCGATTACTTCCAACCGGATATCGGCGAGTTGCTGATCGATAAACGCGAGATTTACGAGCAAGCCCAGCAGTTTATGGGCCACGTGATGCCAAACAATGTGCACAAGGTGAAGTTCTACCAAGACGACGTGCCACTGTTCTCACGTTTCCAGATCGAACATCAAATCGAAACGGCTTACTCTCGCGAAGTTAGCCTGCCTTCTGGCGGCGCCATCGTGCTTGATCGCACTGAAGCCCTGTGGTCTATCGACGTGAACTCGGCCAAAGCCACCCGTGGCGGTGATATCGAAGAAACCGCACTGCGCACCAATCTGGAAGCCGCGGATGAAATCGCCCGCCAAATGCGCCTGCGCGACGTCGGTGGTTTGATCGTGATCGACTTCATCGACATGGAAAACCCGAAAAACCAGCGCGATGTTGAAAACCGCGTGCGTGAAGCGCTGCACCACGACCGTGCTCGCGTCCAAACCGGCAAAATCAGCCGCTTTGGTTTGATGGAATTGTCACGCCAACGCCTGCAACCATCACTCGAAGAAACCAGCCATATTGCCTGCCCACGCTGTCATGGCACTGGCTTTATCCGCGGCATCGAGTCTTCAGCGCTGCATATTTTGCGCATCATCCAAGAAGAAGCCATGAAGGAAAACACCGGCGCGCTACATGCTCAAGTGCCCGTCGATGTCGCCACATTCCTGCTCAATGAAAAACGCGCCGAATTGTTCGCCGTTGAAGCACGCCTGAAAGTGGCGATTATGCTGATCCCGAACATGCATCTGGAAACGCCAAACTACAAGATTCAGCGTCTGCGCACGGAAGACGTGCCACAGTTTGAAGATGCGCTACCGTCTTACCGTATGGTGGAACAACCAGCCGAAGAAGGCTACAAGCCAGGCCAGGCCAAAGAAGAGCAAGCCAAACGCCAGGAAGCGGCAGTAAAAGGCATCACGCCAACGCAACCTGCACCAGCCCACACTGATCGCCCATCCAGCAGCCGCACGAGCGAGAAAAAAACCACCGAGGCTCAGCCATCGCTCTTCAAACGTATTCTGAATTGGTTTACCGGCAGCCCAGCCGAAACCAAGCCAGTTGAAGAAGCCAAACCCGCCCGCCAGCCACGCGGCCGCAATGAGCGCCGCAATGGTCGTGACCGCAACGAGCAACGCGGCGAAGGCCGTCAGCCACGCGAACGCGGCGAGCGCAACAACGACCGCCAAGATCGTTCTGAGCGGAACGAAAATACACAAACAGAAGTACGCCAAGAACGCGCCGAGCGTCAGCAACGTAGCAAACCGCGTATTGAAGAAGATATGCAAAAGCCAGCGCGTGAGCCGCGCGAACGCCAGCCACGTGGTGAACGCCAGCCTCGTAATGACGAGCAACGCCAAAAGCCGGAAGCGCGCACCGAACAGGCGGCGAGCGAAGAGTTGCTCAACACGACCGCAGCGGTGAACGCCCCTGAAGTAGAAGCCGTAGCAAATAGCGAAGGCCAACAAGAGGGCCGTGGCCGTCGTCGCCGCAACCGTCGCGACCGTCGCGACCGCGGTGATCGCCAAGTGGCGCAGGACGCCGGTATTGATAGCGAAAGTGCGGCAGAAACTGCTGACTCAGCAGCAGTGAGCCCATCTGCAGTTGCGCCCGCAGCCCCTCAAGCTGAGGCGACGCCAGTTGTTGCTCCAGCCGCAGTACAGACTGAGCCTAGCTCACCAACAGCACCAGTAGTTGTAGCCGAGCCAACCAGCGCAGCTACTCCTGTGGTTGCAGACGCAGCCCCACTGGCGGAAGCTGCCCCAACTGCAACACCAAGCCAAGCAGCAGCGAGCAGTGTTGATACAGCAGAAGTAACGTCCGAAACAGCCGCGGCTGAGTCCGCAGTAGCTGAAATCATCGCTCAAACCGCACCAAGCACGCCAACAGTAGAAACTGTAGCGCCAGCCGAACCGGCTACCCCTGCTTTGGCTACTCCCGCCTTCGTGGTCGCCAGCCCTGAAGCTGTGGGTCTAGTCCAAGTGGCGACCCGCAATGAAACTGCACCAGCTGCTACAGACGTTGAGTTGCCAGCTGCCCCGCAACGCCGCCGCCGCAAAGATGTAGTCGATGCCAATACCGCCAGCGCCGCAACCAGCGCCCCGCTGCAATTAGTTGAGACTAAATCTAGCACTGCCGCCCCTGTAGAAATCGCAACCCCGGCAGCGCCAGTTCGCCGCCGTCGTAGCGATCTGCAAGCGAGCCGCAACCCGGCCAGCGAGTCGGCACCGCTGCAGCAAGTTGAAACCAAACTGTGATCTAGTCCTGACTGAACACAAATCGAAAAAACCACACCGTTTTAGGTGTGGTTTTTTTATTTTGGAGCTAGCAGGATAAACGGGGGTGTTCTAGTATGGATTCAGGTTTCCGCCGATAAAAACAAAGCCACGGGAGTGTCGCCATGAAATTGGAAGAAGTGTTTGAGCAAACCCATAAACTGCCCACCATTCCAAAAGTCGTGCAGGAATTAATCGATAGTTTCAGCAACGACGACATTGATATCGATACGATTGCCAAAAAGATTTCTTTAGATCAAGTCATCACAGCCAAAGTGCTGCGCCTGGCTAACTCAGCCCATTTTGGTGCTAGCCGCCAGATTGGCTCAGTGCAGGAAGCTGTGGTCGTACTGGGTTTTAACACCGTGCGCACCTTAGTGGTGGCATCCGGCATCACCGGTGCTTTTGTTGCCACCCCCGGTTTTGATCGTAAAAAATTCTGGCGCAGCAGCCTGCAAGTGGCCACGCTGGCCAAATGGCTGGCTAAACCCGCCAAGATCAATGGCGAAGTGGCTTTCACCGCCGGCATGATTCACAACATTGGTGAAATGCTGATTCATATCGTTGCCCCCGAGCTGGCGGTTAAAATCGATCAGTTCGTAGAAAATGGCGCTGATCGTGTTGCGCTCGAAGGCAATAATATTGGCTTCGATTACGTCATGGTCGGCGAAGAGCTGGCGCGGCGCTGGAATTTCCCGCCAGCCATTCAGCAAGCGCTGAAATACCAAAACGCCCCTGCGGCGCAAGAGCCGAGCGACAAACTCACCGCCACTCTGCATTTGGCAAAAATCATTGCCCGCCAACAGGCCAATGATGCTAGCCAAGAAGAAATCGCGGCGGCCCTGCCGGCTGATAGCCTTGCGATTGCCGGGCTAAACCCTGCCGAGTTGCAAGAAAAACTGATTGAAATCGACGAGTTGTCGAGCGGGCTGGAAGAATTAATTGCCTGAGCGACTTCTCAGCGTAAAATGCTGGGCAAGTCTGCCGACGAAATAGGGAAACACCTGATTATCGGATTCGGCAAACCTTACTAGCATCGGGGCAGAGATTGGCAAACCTCGTGTGTGCCTTCCTGCCCCTTTTTTCGACCTGCAGGAGACGACAACAATGCGCAAAAGTTTTACTTTTCTAGCCACGGCTTTACTCGCCGGTCTGATGTTCAACACCTCAGCTCAAGCAGCCAAAACTTACCAAGTGGGCACCGATGCTGCATACGCTCCTTTTGAATCGCAAAACGAGAAAAAAGAGATCGTCGGCTTTGATATCGAAGTACTGAAAGCCATTGCCGCCAAAGGCGGTTTTCAGGTGAAATTTATCAACACCCCTTGGGAAGGCATTTTTGCTTCGCTGAACAACGGCGACCGCGACATTGTCATCTCTGCAGTAACCATCACCCCTGAACGCAAACAGACTATGGATTTTTCGGAGCCCTACTTCGAAGCCAAGCAGCTGATTGCGGTCAACAACAGCAGCAAAATCAACAAACTGGCTGATCTGAAAGGCAAAAAGATCGGTGTTCAGACTGGCACAACTGGTGATGAAGCAGCCCAAAAGCTGCTCGGCAAAACCAGCCCGAACATCAAACGCTTTGAATCAACTCCGCTGGCTATTCAAGAGCTGCAAAGCGGTGGTGTTGATGCCGTAATCGCCGACAATGGCGTAGTGGTTAACTTCATTGCCAACAATGGCAAAGGCAAACTGCGCACCATCGACGATGCCAGCTTCGCCAAAGAGTACTACGGCATTGCCGTTAAAAAGGGCAACAAAGCCTTGCTGGAGCAGATCAACAAAGGTCTGGCCGCCATCAAAGCTGACGGCACTTACGACAAAATCTACAAGCAATACTTCGGCAAATAAGCCGCTGGTTTAGCCCACGGCTCAGCGCCAGCCCGACAAAGCGCAACTTCGGTTGTGCTTTGTCGTCTCTGTTCGCGCGTAATTGGTAAGACTATGGACTTCATTCAATTTTGGGAACAGGTACAACACACCGTACCGCTGTTGCAGCATTTCCAGCTGCAGATGGTCTGGGAATACCGCGACCTGTTCATCGATGGCGTCAAAATGACGCTGGGGATCACCCTTGTGGCCGTGGTGCTCGGCACCCTGATCGGGCTATTTGCCGGCATGGCACGCCTGGCGGAGGTGAAGCACGGCCCGTGGAAATACCCGGTGAAGTTTCTGCTGCGCTGGCCAGCGGCCGCGTATGTCACTTTTTTCCGTGGCACGCCGCTGTTTGTGCAGATTTTGCTCACGCATTTTGCGGTGATGCCGGTACTGGTACATCCCGATAGCGGCCTGCTGCTACAAGGCGAACTCGCCAGCACTTTGCGTCAGGACTATGGCGCCTTTCTCTCTGGCTTGGTGGCCCTCACACTGAATGCCGGCGCCTACATCACCGAGATTTTCCGTGCGGGTATTCAATCGATTGCCAAAGGCCAATTTGAAGCGGCCCGCTCGCTGGGGATGACCTACGGCCAAACGATGCGCTTTATCATCGTGCCACAAGCCTTCCGCCGCATGCTGCCACCGCTGGGCAACGAGGCGATCATGCTGCTGAAAGACAGCTCGCTGGTCTCGGCCATTGGCCTGGCCGAGCTCGCCTACGCCGCGCGTACTGTCGCCGGGGCATATTCACGCTATTGGGAACCGTATCTAACGATTTCCTTCCTGTATCTGATTATGACTTTGCTGCTGGCCGCTGGGGTCAATCACCTTGAACGTCGCTATCAGCAAAGCGGCGGCATTCATTAAGCCGCAGCACAGCCAAACAAAAACCCGCCAACTAGCGGGTTTTTGTTTATGAGCAATGCGACATACCTAGCCATGTATTGCCTCAAAATGACATAAATACAAGCATTACAGGGCAATACCCTAGCGAATGTGCGGCATTTGGATTTCGTCGGTGCTGTGCGCATTCGCCGTAAATTGCTGGCACAGCGCCATAAACGCGGCCATGCTCGGGGTTTGATATTTCTGCTTATGCGCCACAAAGTGAAAACGCCGCGCTAAGTCGAGACCCTCCACCGCCAGTGGCACCAAGCTCCCCCGGCGGAAAGCATCTTTTAGCGCTAGGCGGGAAATACACCCAATCCCCAAACCCGACTCAACCGCACGCTTGATCGCTTCGGTATGTTCGAGTTCCAGCCGGATATCCAGCCGAGAAAGCGCATGGCGCATGGCAAATTCAAACGTCTGCCGTGTACCGGAACCAGGCTCGCGCACAATCCAGGCCGCGCCCACCAGATCTTCAAAACTCACCTGCGCTTGCTGGGCCAGCGGATGCTCGGGCGCAGCAAAGACCACCAACTCATCTGGCACCCACGGGGTCACCAGCAAATCCGGATGCTGGCAATCGCCCTCAATCAAGCCCAAATCCAGCTCGAAATGCGCCACTTGCTGCACGATAGTGGCGGTGTTGTGTACCGCCAAGCTGACCCGGCTCCCGGGGTGCTGGCGCATAAAATCCCCAATCAGCAAGGTCGCCAGGTAATTGCCAATGGTGAGCGAAGCGCCCACGCGCAAAGGCCCCAGGCCCACTTGCCCCGCCAGCATGGCATCCACACTCTGCGCGCGATCCAAGAGCTCGATCGCACGTGGTAGCAGTTGTGCACCCAGTTCATTGAGCTGCAAGCGTTTACCCACGCGATCAAACAGGCGGATTTCATACTGCCGTTCCAACTCGGCCAGCGCGGTGCTGGTCGCCGATTGCGAGAGTTTCAGTTGCTCGGCAGCCCGCGACACACTCTCGCCCTGCCCTACAGCGACAAACACTTCCAACTGGCGGAGGGTAAACTTCATTTCAAGGCCTTCTATAAATTGGAAATAATTTATCCAAATTATAAATAAGGGGGCCAAGCAGCGCAAACGCAGCTACCCAGCTGCGCAGGCGACGGTTTACTTCAAGCGCTCCAGGCACAGGCCATACCGCCAGTTCACCCGATTAGCAAACCATTCCGTCGTGAGTTTGCGGGTGATTTTCGGGCTTTTCAGGTCGATCTGCGGCATGCTGGCGCGTGGATATTTCTGGCCATTTTTTTCCGCCAGCGCGTACACCCGTTGATACAAAGGGCTATTGCTCAGACCCAGCAGTTTTTCCTGCTTCAGATCGCGATCAATCTCCGCGCGGCTGAGCCCCAGCGCGCCAGCCAAGCTATACAAGGCCGACTGAGTGCTACTGGTGCCGACCGGATTGCCATCGCGATAGGTGAGTAAATCCCCATCCAAGACCAATTCACGGCCACTAAGCTTGCCGACTACGGCTTGGAATGCCGCATTGCGACTGGCGTAGCGACCGGCATTAAAATCGGCGAAGCGATACACCATCTCAGTATAGGGCGCCGGGTATTGCAGCAGAATGGCTGCACCGAAATACACCCCACCGCGACGGGTAAAGACTTCGCTGCGGACACTGCCCTTGCGCGAATACGGATAAGGCCACACCTGGGTGTGTTGCTGCGCAAACTCCACACTCACCTGCATCGGCCCACCCGTGCGGATCGGGTTTTTCATATTCAGCGGTAGTTTCAGGCTTTGCGCTTCGGCCGCCAGATCTTCAAAGAGATCATTCATTTCCCGCTCGGTGCGCAGATTATCAATCCGCGCTTTGTAGCTTTGGCCCGTCGGTGATGGCTTGAGCAGCGCCGTTTGCACGGCCAACAAAGGAATGTGATATTTGCCGGCCCGCTCTTCAATCGCCTTCCAAACGATTTTAGGCAAGCCCGGCACCACCGGATCGCCCTGCCAGCTCGATTCCTGCTCAATCACCGCTGCCATCGCGCAGAAATTCTCTGGCGTATAGGCTACTTTCAGCGCAGTAAACGCATCCAGAATGTCATCATTCCAGCCCGCCCGATCGGCGATTTTAGGCGGCAACAGCTGATTGAGCAGTGCGCGGGCTTGGGTTTCGCTTAAACCGGGCTTAGGGGTAGGTTTTACGGTGGGCGCGGGGGTGGCACTCATCAGCGGACTAGGGCTGGGGCTTGGACTCGCCGTTGGCGTCGGGATTGGGCTTGGGGTAGTCAGCGCCGGGGTCGGGCTGGGCGCCACACTGGCGGCGGGCTGGGGCGAAGTAGTCGCACAAGCGGCCAGCAACACGCTGGCAGAGAGTGGCAAAAGGCGAGCCAACATGACGATGATCCTGCAAACGGCAAAAGCAGAAGCTTACTGATGAGAACTGTGGCGAATCAAGCTTAAATACATATGGTTACGCGCCGTACATCGTAAAAAATGGCGCATTTTTCGGCAAAAACCTGTATAGTTCGCCCTTATTTTGAAAAAATGGCGCTCAAACAGATCGGCGTCAGCCTTACTGGAATAAAGCATGTCAAAAGAAGATGTAGTAGAGATGGAAGGTGTTGTGGCCGAGGTTTACCCGGACACCCGCTTCCGCGTGACCCTAACCAATGGCATTGAGATCACCGCCTATGCTTCCGGCAAGATCCGCCAGAATCATATCCGTATTATCGCTGGTGACCGTGTGACCGTGGAAATGTCGCCCTACGATCTGACCAAAGGCCGCGTCACTTTCCGTCACAAAGACGAGCGTGGTGGCCCACCAGCAGGTGGTCACTTCCGTCGCAAATAAGATACTAGCGACAGTATCGCCCGCCAAGGCAATCTATATATAGCTTAGCAGGCAATACCCCACGAAAAACCGAGCTTAGGCTCGGTTTTTTCTTATCTCGCTACGCAACCCAGCCTGCAATTTACCTACCGCGGGCAATAAAAAACCCGGCTTGCACCGGGTTTTGCGCTTAAAGCTGCTGTTGGGTTTATTCCAAACCGCGGCTCGCCAGATAGTCTTCGTAGCCGCCCAAGAAATGCGTGTAGCTGCCGTCGCCATTGAGCTCCAGAATCTGCGTGGCCAGTGATGATACAAACTGCCGGTCGTGTGAAACGAAGATCAGCGTGCCTTTATAGAGTTCCAGCGCCATATTCAGCGACTCGATCGATTCCATATCCATGTGGTTGGTCGGCTCGTCCATGACCAGTACATTGGGTTTTTGCAGGATCAGTTTGCCGTACAACATACGGCCCTTTTCCCCACCCGACAGCACTTTCACCGATTTTTTCACATCGTCGCCGCTAAACAGCAAGCGACCGAGAATCCCACGGATAACCTGATCATCATCCCCGGGCTGGCCCCATTGCTTCATCCAGTCAAACAAGGTGATGTCTTCGGCGAAATCTTCTTCGTGATCCTGCGCGAAATAACCCGGCTCGGCTTTTTCGGCCCATTTCACGCTACCAGCATCGGGTGGCAATACGCCTACCAGCATTTTCATCAGCGTTGATTTACCCACCCCATTACCACCGATAACCGCCAGTTTCTGGCCGGCTTCAAAGATGAAGTCCAGGCTTTGAATCAGCGGCTTATCAAATGATTTGGACAAACCGGCCAGCTCGAAAGCTTGGCGGTGCAGCTTTTGCTTGTCGTCCATATCAAAGCGGATATATGGGTTTTGGCGTGAAGACGGTTTGACTTCCACCATGCCTTCTTTGATCTTGTCGGCCAGTTTCAAGCGGCTGGTGGCTTGGCGGCTTTTCGATTTATTGGCGGCAAAACGCTGGGCAAAGGCTTGCAACTCTGCCACGCGCTCTTTGGCCTTGCTGTTATCGGCCAACATCCGCTCGCGGGCCTGGGTAGAGGCCAGCATATAGTCGTCGTAATTGCCCGGATAAATCTGGATATTGCCGTAATCCACGTCGGCAATGTGCGTACACACCTGATTCAAGAAGTGACGATCGTGGGAGATGATAATCATGGTGGAATCGCGCTCATTCAGCGTGTGTTCCAGCCAGCGAATGGTGTTGATGTCCAAGTTATTGGTTGGCTCATCGAGCAGCAGCACGTCCGGGTTAGAGAACAGCGCCTGCGCCAGCAACACCCGCAGCTTCCAGCCTGGGGCAACTTCGGACATCGGGCCAAAATGCTGTTCGGTCGGAATACCCACGCCCAACAACAAAGCTCCCGCGCGCGCTTCGGCGGTGTAGCCATCATATTCGGCCACTTTGCCTTCCAGTTCGGCCGCGCGCATATAGTCGTCTTCGGTCGCCTCCAGATTCGCGTAAATGGCATCCCGCTCGGCAATCGCGGCCCACAGCTCAACGTGCCCTTGCATCACCACATCGATCACGCGCTGATCTTCATAGGCAAACTGATCCTGTTTCAGTTTACCCAGCCGCACGCCAGGCTCCAACGACACATTGCCCGCGCTTGGCTCCAGATCGCCACCGAGGATTTTCATAAAGGTCGATTTACCGCAACCGTTGGCACCGATCAGACCGTAGCGGTTGCCATCACCAAATTTTACCGAGACTTTTTCGAACAGTGGCTTGGCGCCAAACTGCATCGTAATGCCATTAGAACTAATCATTGAATCGTGTTCCCTGTGGGAAAGTGAATACTGCGCCCAGCATCGTCGCGGATAGCGGCAAGGGGCTGAAAATACGCCATTTTATCACAGCGCACACCAACGTTTTTTCTAATTACAATGATCCATAATCAAGGCAAAATGTGCACTGTGTCACAGAAGATACGCCGCACAGCGCCGTTCTGGGTGCAAACCGAAGCCGGCACTTGCCGCTGACAGGCCGCCCAGTTATCGTTGCAGCACAACAAAATATTCAAAAGACATAGTTCAGGAAACAACCATGTTTGACTTCAAAAGTCTGATTGGTGCCCTGTTTGGCAAACGCGAGCAGGAAGGCGTACACAATCTTAAGTCCGCCACCATCATGATGCAGGAGCTTCCGGAAAGTGACATCCTGCAAGCGCAAATCGAAATCGTAAAAGCCCTGAAGCAACTCAATGGCAACGCCAAAATCAGCGCCAAAGAGCGTTTCAAGACGGTCCCCTATCTGGACGAAAAAGCCCGCTCGCTGCAAAACCATCTGGTAGAAATCTATCAGGGCAAAGCCTTGGATGATGGCGCCAAGCCCAAACAAGTGCTGCCGACCCTGCTCGCCTTCTGGAACGACATGGGTGACGCTTACCGCTATTGCGTGAAGCAAGCTAGCCAGGGCGTGCCGCGCGGCATGGAAAAAGAGCTGCAAATCTTTACCCTGCGCGGCCTGATGTATTTTGTTGAGCAAGCCCGCTGGGCGTTGCTGCGCTATATGGAAGTCGATAGCCGCACCTGGCGCAATATCAATCGGCTGTATCTATATGCCGAACAGCAAGGCTTTGCCACCACCCCGCTGCAACCCTATCCCGAAAGCGAAATCACCGACATTCGCCGCGAATACATGATTTTGCTGATGCTGGCGCTGGCGCACCCGGAAAAAATGCAGCCAGCCCAGATCGAATTAGTCAGCCAATGGCTGCATCGCTGGGCAAGCCGCCTCGATCTGGAAACCCAGATCAAGCCCAATCGCCAGCTGTTTGCAATTAACGTTGCGGGCTCCACCCCACCCAAACGGCTACGCCGCGACATGGTGGGTGAAAACTGGCGCTACTGGTTTACCGAAACGCTGGTTTTGCATATCAAGGAAACCATCGAAAAGCTCAATCAGGGCGAAACCGCCCAGCAGCTGGGCCTGCCAGAAGAATCGGGCTCACCGGCCAATCTGGATCTGATGCAGCTACTGATCAATTTATGGTCACGTGACACCCCGGCTCCGGTACGCAAATCCGAGCGGCGTAGCACGCAAAAATCCATCAATGTCACCCGTGGGCTGGATGATGTGATTACGCATTTGCGCGGCCAGCCTGCAAGCGGCAAGGTTGAACGCTGGACGATTGAAAACGAAAGCGCCACTGGCCTGGGCGCCACTTACCAGACTGAACGCGACGAGCCCTTGCAAGTGGGCGAAATCGTCGGCATGGATGGCGTAGGCATGAGCCCGGTGGCGGTGGGCATCGTGCGCCGCATCACCCGCAATGGTGATGGCCAGGTGCATGTGGGCATTGAAACTGTGTCGCAAACCCCGATCGTGGTGGAGCTGACGCCGCTCTTGGGCAATCGCAGCTTCCAAGGCGTGTATTCACCCGAGAACACCGCGATCAACCAGCATCGCTTTCTGGTGTTGCCGCAGGCGTTTTTTGCCGACAACCGCGAGTTTCGCCTGGCCGCACAGGGCAAAACCTACCGCATTCGCCTCTCGCCGGCACTGGAACACACCGCCAACGCCTCGCTGGCCAACTTTGCCGTCTTGGAGAAACTATAAAAATTTCGTTTTTTTGCAAAAAAGACGAGACAAGCCGGTAAAACCTTGCTAATATGCGTCCCACTTCAAGAACGGAAGCGTGGCTGAGTGGTTTAAGGCAGCGGTCTTGAAAACCGTCGGGGATGTGAGTCCCCCCAGAGTTCGAATCTCTGCGCTTCCGCCAGTTCTTTTGAAGTATCGTGATAAATCAGCTCTGACATGTTCGGGGCTTTTTTATTCACCCCAAGACGGAAGCGTGGCTGAGTGGTTTAAGGCAGCGGTCTTGAAAACCGTCGGGGATGT
>NZ_CAMFLP010000020.1:0-45288 GCF_945957625.1 uncultured Chitinibacter sp. | reverse complement strand
CGCTACAGAAGCAGCTGAAGCTTTTTTAGCTTGAGCTTTTTGAGCAGCAGAAGCTTTAGACGCTACAGAAGCAGCTGAAGCTTTTTTAGCTTGAGCTTTTTGAGCAGCAGAAGCTACAGAAGCCGCAGAGGCTTTCTTAGCAGGAGCAGCTACTGCGAAAACTGAAGCAGCAGCAAATACGGTAGCGATAACGCCAGCAGCGATCTTGTTCATCTTCAAAACTCCACAAAAATTCTTTTCGCGGTATTCGGCATTGAATACCTTTAACGACGCGGATTATGCGACTCGCCATCGCGGCTGGCGATGCAGGCTTGGTGTGATTGTGTAACCGAAAGTACGTAGTAAAGCTACAGTGCGCTACGAAAGGCAGCAATACAGTCCCGCTCGACTGAAAACCGCCCCTTTACTCGGCCACGCGCAGCGGCGTAGGCCAGCTTAAACTCAGGCGCGCACCACCACTGGGCGCATCCAGAATACTCACCGCGCCACCATGCCCGCGCATAATCATCGCCACAATCGCCAGCCCCAAGCCAAAGCCACCGGTGGCTATGTTGCGACTGCCTTCCAGCCGGGTAAACGGCTGCAGTAGGCGCGCGCGATCTTCTTGCGGAATACCTTCGCCATTGTCATCGATGTGCAGCACCGCGGTGCCGTCCTGCCACAGCAACGTCAGCTCGATTTCCTTGCCGCCATAGCGGCGGGCATTCGAGAGCACATTGCCTACCGCGCGGCCGAAGTAATAACTATCAACGTCGAGCAGCGGACTGGGGGTGCCGGTGAGGTTGTGCAATTTAGGCATCGTGCCATCCAAGGCGTATTCAGCCAGCAAGCGCTGCAGCCACGGCATGACTTCCAGTGGCTGGGCTTCCATCCGTAATTGCGGGCTATCTAGGCTCGACATTGTCAGCCATTCATCAATCAGCTGATCAATCTGCCCCAGATCACGCTCGATGGCTTCCACCTGCGAGGCGCTATTGGCGCCGGCTTTGATCGCCTCTAAACGGTAACGCAAGCGCGCCAATGGCGTGCGCAAATCATGCGAGACCGCATCGATCATCGCGCGGCGCGAAGCGGTGAGCTCTTCAATATCGTGCGCCATGCGGTTGAAATTGGAGCCCAGCGCCGCCAGCGGCGAGCTGTCTTCAAGGCTCACCCGCACGGTAAAATCGCCCGCCCCCAGCCGCCGGCTCTGACGAATCACCTGAATCAGGTCACGCCAGAAAGGCCGCAGCCACAGCCAAGTCGGAATCCCCAGCGCCAGACACATCAGCACCAGCGCCACGATATCCATCCATGAAATACCTTCCAGCGATTCCAGAAATGAAATCGGCCCCAGCACCACCATTTGTTGGGTCTGGTGAATGCGGTGCAGATACAGGCCGCGGTCTTTCAGCAAAATAATATCGCCGCGCTGTAGCGCGGTTTGGTTTTCTTCCGAGAGCGAATACGCATTCAGTGCTTCGATATCCACCGGCACCGGCAGCTTGCCGCGCAGGCGCGAGGCTTCGTCATGCCACATGGACGGCGGCAGATCGCCCAGCTCTTTTTCGATCAGCGATACGGTCGAGAGGAACATATCGCTCAAATAGCGCTGGTTGGTGCGCTCGATCATCTGCTTGTAAAACCCGCCAATCAGCAGCGAGGAGAGCAGAAAACACAACACCACCGTCAGGTAGAAGCGAATAAACACTTGGCGCATCAGCAAGCTTCCCAAACATCACCCAAGCCGGGCGAGAAAAAGGCCCAGCTGCAACAACAGTGGGCCATTTATAGATACATCCCCGGGTATATCAGTCTTCCTGCCACCAAATATCGGCTGCGAAGAGATACCCCTTGTTGCGGATGGTTTTGATTTTTTGCGGATCCAGCGGATCATCATCCAGTTTTTTACGCAGACGGGAAATCGCCACATCCATACTGCGATCAAGCCCATCGTATTCAATGCCGCGCAATTTCTTCAGCAAATGATCACGGGTGAGGATCTCGCCCGCGTGGCTCGCCAGCTCCCACAGCAAATCAAAATCCGACGTAGAGAGCCCCATCGGCGCATTGCGGTATTTGGCGCTGCGATTGCGCAAATCGATCTGCAGCTTGCCAAAATTGAGCACCGATTGCTCTTTGGCCGGCGCATTGGCCAAGAGATCCGCCCCCTTTTGCCCCGCCGTGCGCAGATGGGCGCGAATGCGCGCCAGCAACACCGACGGCGGCGTGGTTTTCACCACGTAATCGGTCGCGCCGATTTCAAAGCCCAGAATCTGATTCATATCGCTATTGAGCGAGGTCAGCAAAATAATCGGGCCGGCGTAAAACTCGCGCAGTTCGCGGCACAGCGTGAGGCCATCTTTGCCGGGCAACATAATGTCGAGCAAGATCAGCTCGGGCGGATTGCTTTTCACACTGTCGATCACGCCCAGCCCATCGGCCAGGACATCTACCGTGAATTCAAACGAGCGCAAAAAGCCGCCAATCAGCTCGGCCAGATCGGCATCGTCTTCAACAAACAAAACCCGCGTGGTATTCATTGCTTGGCTAATCCTTGCAGTAAAAACTGTAATTGCTGCGTCACGGCGGCCAGATCTTGGCCAGCCTGCGCAAAAGGGTAACGCATCAGGGTGTCGCCCCGGCGTAGATCAAGGCCCTGCGCATCGATCCCAACCAGCTCCGTCTCGGCAGGGCAATGCGCGGCAAAATCCTGCAGCAGGGTGGCCTCGGCTTCGAGCGGCAGCACATAGTGGCGCGCCCAATCGGCTGCTTCTACCCAGCCCATTTTACCAAAGCCGGCGATATAGCGTGCCCGCACGAACTCAAGCTGCCACAGCGCAAAATCCCCCAGTGCCAGATATTTCACCAGCCCCGGCGCATAGCGCTTCAGCCGCGCCAGCACCAAGGGCTCGGCCGCCAGCGGGCGCAACTGCCCCAGTACGGTGGCGCGCGCTTTGCTCAAGGCCATCTCGCCTTCGTGCAACAGGAAACTCACGGCTGGATGATGGCGGACATTCTGGGTGTGCTCGGCCAGCTCGCTTATCACCACAATCGGCATCCCATTGGGCGCGGGCACCAGTGGTAGCCACGACACATGTGGATAGCCGGGCATGGCATGCGAATGCGTGCCCAACGAGCCATGACGACTCTGGCGCAATAGCTGCAACAAATCGGGCAATAAATCAGGCGCAGACTCAGACACGCAACTCTCGGCTTCACAACACAATCAGCCGATTGTAACCTGAGCCAAGGGCCGCGTCAGTGGTGGATTTACCATAGCGTGGCCGAGGCTGCGCCACACTTGGCTGCGGTCGATTACGCCACCAGCGCGGCGGGCCGTTGGCGCGCGGGCAAGACAGGTTTCAGGCTTTGGGCCTGCTGCTGCATGGCCTGCAAGGTGTGATCCAGATGCAGCCAATCTTGAGTGGCCGCACGCAGCGAGCTATCAACTTTCAGTACATCGTAAATGCTGTTGAGCCCTTCGGCTTGCCCACGAAAATCGCGGAAGCACTGCCGTAAGGCCAGCCACGCCTGATCCAGCTGGCGGGCGTGTTCATGCAGCTGGGTTACCGCATGCTGCAGATTATGCAGCTGGTTTTCCAGCGCATGCAGCAAGACCTGATCGGGGTGCAGTGGCCACAGGGTTTGATAGTGTTGCGCCAGCTGACTGCTATTGGCCGCCAGCTGCATCGCGCTGGCATTTAATTCCCCCATGCTGCCCAAGCCCACTGTCGCAGCTGCGCCCAAGAGCTGCACCGGCCCTTGCTCACCCGGCAAGCTCACCAGCTGATTGATTACCAGTGCAATCACCGCGCCGCCCACCGTCAGCGACGAGCGCGCCATCGCGGCTAGATCTTGCCGGATGGCTTGCTGGCGCAACGTTAGCTGCGCCACGGTCTGAGTCGCCAGCGGCAAGCTCACCGGCCACTGGCGCCGATATTGCGCCGCAAATTGTGCCAAGCCGGCTTGCTGATCATTCACCGCATACACATAGCCGGCCAGATATTGGGTAAAGGTCTGCACCTCGGCATGATTGGCCTGCGCCACTTGCTCCAGCTCATACAGGCAGCTTAAAAAACGGCTGCGATTTTTAGGCTGGCTCAGTAGCGTGGCCGAGCAATCGGCCAGCGTGTGCTGCTGGGCCTGAAATTGTTGGGCAAACAGCCCCACCCGCTGCAGCAGGCGCTGTAATTTGGGCTGCAAGACCTGCAGATAAATATCGGCATTGCGCTGCATGGCGTTTTGCTGGTGATACAACTGCCGGCCCAGCACCGCATCGCGGCACTCGCTCCAGAGGCTGGGCTGTGCCTGTAGCTGGGTACTGTATAGCTGTAACTGCACCAAAGCGGCGAGCACCTCGGCCAAGGGCTGGCGAAAAGCATCCGGGCTCAGGGTTTCACCCAAGCTCTGTTCGGTGGACAGGTAATACAGATAATACACTTCCGACATGCAGCACCTCCGGCAAACACCCTTGCCCGGCTAGGCAAGTGGTAGTGCAGCGTACGCAAGCTGGCATGAGGGCGCTGGCTGAGTTTGGTATCAGATGCGCAGGCTAAGCTCGGCGCCGTAGTTCTGCCACCCAATGGCCGCTGGGCAACTAGCCGGCCGGCGTGCGACTTTCAGCCACCAGCTCGGCCCAGCCCCACTCTTGTGCCTGCTGCTGCGCGCGCTGCAACAAGGCCACGCTGCCCTGCCCTGCCGCCACAGCCAGCGCTTGCCGCATTGCAGCTTTTGCGGCGACCGTATCGCCGCGCCGCTGGTGCAGCTGCGCTTGCCAGCGCCACGCCTCTGGCAGGTAATACACATCTTGCAACTGACCGGCGAGCGCCATCCAGCGCTGTAGCTCAAGCTCGGCTGCGCGCTCCGCCCCGGCGTGCAACAGCGCCTCGATCAAAAAGCCGGCAAATGTCGGCTCGATACCCGACATGGCCTTACGCGCTTCGGCGAGGCTCAAGGCCACCTGTTCCAGCGCGGCGGCATCCCCCTGCATTGCCCGCGCCCAGCCCTGCAGCGCAAAGCCCGCCGCCAGCCACAATGACAAACCCTGTGGTTGCGCTAGCGCCATCAGCTCGGCACACAGCGCCTCCGTCGCCGCCGGCGCCTGCGCAAAGCGCTGCAGCATGGCGGCAAAGGTCAGCGCAAAACACTGGGTATGCGCGTGTTGCAACTCCGCCGCTTCGCGCAGCGCTTGCTGCATGCAGCCCTCCGCCGCAGATGCATCACCCTGAAACCAGTACACCCAGGCCAGAAAGGCCCGCGCCGAAATATTGGTGTCTTCGCCAAAGCGGTTAATCAGCGCAAACGGCGACAGATCTTCGCCAATCGCCAGCGCGGCCTGCAGGTGTTCGGCCGCTTCGGCATAGCGCCCCAGCCAGAAATAATTATTGCCATAGGCATAGTGCACCTGCATGGTTTGCGCCGGATCGTCGCTCAGCGCCGCAATTTCGGCCAGCTTGTGGGCCAATTCCAGCGGCGCGGCTCCCGGCGCACTGGCGCGCCCGCCCAACCATAAGCCCCACACCACCGGGAACAAGGCCTCTTGTGCATCCAGCTGATTAATAAGGGTATAGGCCTGAGCGTAATAAGATTTAGCCTCTTCCGAGCCATACCCCTGCAGGGTTTGCAAAATCGACGCCAGTGCAGCGATTAGATTAATCTGCACCAGCTGCGCGCTCGGTGCCGCCCAATCGGCCACCGCGGCGAGCCCGGCGCGCAATAAGGCCACCGCCTCCTGATTGGCCGACTGCTCGGCCGCCAGCCGCCCGGCGCGCAAAAACCCCTCGGCGGCAGCTAGCTTTTGTCCCGCCGCCAGCTGATGCTGGGCCAGCTGTTCCCATTGCGCCACGCGCCGCAAGGGCTGCGCGGCCAGCGCTTGCGCCACCCGCAAATGCCAATGCTGCGCCTCCAAGGGTGGCAGCATCTGGTAGGCAGCATCGCGCAGCAAGGCATGATGAAAGCGATATTGCCCATCGGCAGCCAACCAAATCCCCGCCTGCACCAAGGTCTGGCAGGCGGTGGCCAACACAGTGGCTTCCCCGCGCCAGACCGCCTGTAATTGCGCATGGCTAAATTGCCGCCCCAGCACCGCACCGGCCTGCAGCACTTGGCGCGCCTCGGCAAAGGGCTCTAGCCGGCTCGCCAGCAGCCCCCACAACGAGACAGGCAAGCCGGCACGCGGGCCTTGCGCCAGGGCTTTACTCATTTCTTCCACAAACAGCGGCACGCCCTCGGCCTGCGCGAGCACAGCAGTGAGCTCAGTGGCGCTCAGCTCGGCGGGGCTCCATTGCCGGGCCAGCGCTAGCGCTTCCTCAGCCGTGAGCGGCGCGAGCGTCAAGCTCGGCAAAGTAAACGGCAACGTCACCGGCGGGCGGGCACTCAGCACCAGCAAAATGGGCGTTTTGCGCAGCATGAGGAGTTTTTGCAGCACCTCAGCGGTGGATGGATCTAGCCAGTGCACATCTTCCACCACCAGCAACAAAGGCCCGCGCTGAGCCAGCATTTGTGCCAAGGCCAGCAAGGCGGCTTCGATTTCACGGCGCGCCTGCAAGGCTGGGCGGGGTACCGCCGGCGCCGGTAACAGCCCGAGTAAATCGCCCAGTGCCGGTAAATGCAGCTGCAGCTGGCTGCCCGGTGGTGCCAGCCATTGGCTTAGCCGCGCATATTGCACTTCCGCCGAATCACTGGCCGGCCCCAGCGCCGCCAATTGCTGCTGCAACAGCTGAATCACCGGATGGTAAGGCGCATGCACGAGCTCCTGGCTACAGCGCAATATCCGCACCTGCCCGCCGCCCTGCGCCACCTCGGCCATTAGCGCCCGGAGTAAACGCGATTTACCAATGCCCGCCTCACCCTGCACCAGCACGGCATTCACCCGGCCCGCGCTGGCCGATTGCCAATGCCGCCGCAGTGTCGCGAGCTCAATGTCCCGCCCGATCAGCGGCCCTTCCTGCCGCTGCAAGCCCAGTAGCGCCGCACTGAGCGAATAAAAATCCCGCCCGCCGCGGCTGAGGCGCGCGCTATATAAATACGCCCCTTCCCCCTGCGCCAAGACTTGCGGCGTAAGCAAAATCTCGCCCGGCTCGGCCAGCACCACGCCGGCTTCGGCTTCGCGGCTGATCTGCCCGCTGGCATCGGGCCACGGATAGCGCGGATCCGACAGCATCCAGCCCTGATGAATGGCCTGGCGCAAGGCCCAGGCCGGCTGTTGCGCCAGCCAGCTACGAATACCCAAGGCGGTATCGAGCGCTAGATCATGCATTTTCTCGCTCGCCAACGGATACCCCCAGTAGGCCAGTACCTGCCCCAAAGCGCGTGGCCAGCAATATGCGCCTTGCTGCTGCAGCCTTTCGAGTAGGTTTTCATGCAGCATCCCCAGCACATCCAGCCGCTCTGTGGCGGCCATGCCGGGGCGCAGCTCGATCTGTACGGCCAGCACATACACCGCGCGCCGCTCGGCCGGACCGGTGGCCGCGCTGGGTAAAGCGAGCGCCGGCGCTAGCTGCGGGGCGGCACTCAAGCGAGCATACAGCGCGGCTAATTCTGCACTTGGGCTTTGCCCGCATTCCTGCTGCAGGCGCAGGCATAGCTGCTCGTACAGCGTCGCCGCTTCGGCGCGACGCCCCTCGGCCAGCAAGGCGGTGAACAAGGCCGGATAGGGCCGCTCATGCAGTGGCTCTAGCGCCACCTCAGCCAAAAGGCTCTCAATCGCCGCGCTTTGCTCGCCGGCGGCCAAGTAATAATCACTGAGCTGCTGCTGCACTTGCTGGCGTTGCCGCCAGCAACGCTGGCGCCAGATTTGCAACCAGCGCTCGAACTCGGGCGCGTCGCTCAGCACCAGCCCCGCCAACAGTGGCGCCACTGGTGCGGCCAGGCGCGCGGTGGCCGCCGCCGGTAAGTCCGCCGGCAACACCGGTTGCATTAAGCGCCAGACATCGCACTCCACCGCCGCGTTGCTCGCCCAAGCCAGCTCCCGGCGGTTAATCTGCAAGCCATCGCTTAACGCTGGCCACGGCGCCAGCACCCGGCGCAAATCATGCAAGGTGCGGCGCAGATTATTGCGCGCAGTTTCGGCACTGACCTGTGGCCACAAAAGCTCGGCCAAGGCCTCGCGGGGATGGCTACGCTCACGCTCCAACAGCAGATACGCCAGCAAAGCACGCACCTTGTCATACGGAAACGGGTCTTGCGCCGGCTGCCCCGGCGCTGCCAGCCGGCAACGACCTAATAAAGACAGCTGAACAGGCGCAGCATGAACAAGCGACATCGGGGCTCCAGAGATCCTAGCGAACGATTGGCGAACGAATGCGCGTTATTATCTGGCTTGCATGGCGCCAACGCCAGCCCTACCTGATTGCTCCGCCTTACTGAATCGAGAATTGCATGTCGCAGCCAGTGCAAGAATCCAGCCCTCTCTCCGACGGTCGTGTCGTGCTCGACTCAGAGCGCCTGAAACAGCTGCGCCGGCAAAGCGGCCTCAGCCAAGAAGCCTTGGCCCAGCGCTGCTTCGAGCAACGGCTGTGTGTATCGATTGCCTCGATCAAGCGGGCAGAAACGCTCAAACCCGTGCTCTACCGCACCGCCCGGCATTTGGCGAGCTTTTACAGTGTGACGCTGGAAGAACTACTAGCCAGCCCACTTGCCCCCGCCAACGCACCCAGCTCGCACAGCCCCACAACCCGCAGCGCCCCCGAAATCGCGTTTCATGAGCAGCGCGATGTGGTCTGCCTGCAACTGAATGGCCCGCTCAGCACGGCCGAGCAGCAACAATTAACCGAGCTAGTGCAGCAATTTGGCGGCACCGCCGCCGCGCAAACCGCCAACGCCTGGCGGGCGGTATTTGGCCTGCCCTGCGCTTATCGCAGCGATGCCCAGCGCGCGGTGCGCTGCGCCGAATTGATCCAGCAGCAACTGGGCGCCCAAGTCAGCCTGCAGTTGGGGCTCACGGCCTGGCCGCTGCCCGCCGATGGCTCGCACTGGTGGCCACAGCCAGCCACCACCGCCAGTGGCATCCGCCTGAAAACAGGCCTAAGCGCCCTTTTGAGTCAGGATTACACCTTAAGCGCCGCCGAGCCCGGCTGGGAATGGCTCAACGGCTACGTCGATTCGGCCCATGAGGCCTTGCTGCCGCTGTGTGGCCGCTATCTGGAAATGCAGCAGGTGAAGTCGATTCTGGATTACACCCGTCAGGATCAGATTGGGCATATCTTGTATGTGCGCGGCGTGGCCGGCATCGGCAAAAGCCGGCTGGTGGCCGAATGTCAGGAGCTGGCAGCCAGCCAAGGCCTGCATAGCTGGCAAGGCGCGGTGCTCGATTTTGGTGATGATAGTGGCCTGAATGCACTGCGCGAACTGCTGTGCAGCTTGCTTGCGCAGGCCAGCAAAACCACGCCTTTGCCGCTGCAAATCCTCGCGCCCGAGGCCGCGCTGTGCTTGCGCATGCTGCTGGGCGAAACGCTCAGCGCCGAACAGGCCACGCTGTACAGCGCCATGACCCAAGCCAGCCGTTTGCAGCATCAGGTGGCCGGTTTGCGCGAGCTCTTGCTGCGGCAGGCCATTTTGCGCCCGCTCTTACTCACGCTTGAAGATCTGCACTGGGCCACGCCCGCGCTATTCGAGCTTTTGCTGCCGCTGCTGAATCTGGTTGATGAAGCGCCGATTATCTGGCTACTCACGTCGCGCTTCGAGCAAGACCCGCTCGAACATTACCTGCGCCCGCAGCTACTGGGCCTGCCGCTCACCCAGCTGGATTTAGCCCCGCTGCGGCCCGCCGAAGCCGCCACCATGGCGCAGCAATTCAGTCAGGTAGATGCCACCTATCGCCAGCAATGTATTAGCCAGGCGCAGGGGCATCCACTGTTTCTTAGCCTGCTGCTGCGCAGCGGCCGCAGCCGGGTGCTACCCGATAGCGTGAAACACCTGATCCAAACCAAGATGGATCAATTCACCCCCACCGATCGGCAGGCCCTGCGGGTAGCTGCCGCAGCTGGCGCGCAAATTGAATTAAGCATGCTGCGCGAGCTACTCAATGACGAGGGGTATACGCCAGAAATGCCGATCCGGCATTATCTGATGCGCACTACCTCCCCAGGGTATTTGGTGTTTATTCATGATCTGATTTTGCGCGGCATTTACGAATCGATGATCAGCGCACAGCGCGAGCATATTCATGCCCGCATCGCCGATTACTACGCCCCGCGCGATCTGGCGCTGCAAGCCCAGCACTTGCTCAAAGCCCGCCATCCACAGGCGCCGCAAGCCTTTGTGCGGGCCATTGAAGACAAACTGCAGCGCCAACTGTATGAACAAGCCTTCGAGCTCACCCAGCGGGCCTTGGCCATCGATTATGTCAGCCCCGATCTGTGCACACTCAATCTGCTGCGCGCCCAGGCCGCCAGCAAGCTGGGCCTCACGCAGGAAGCGCGCATCTGTTTTCAAGCGGCCAAGCAGCATGCCCAGCAGATCAGCCAAGTGCTCGAAGCCGTGGTGGGGCTCGCGCAAACGCTCAATCTACTGGATGAGCTTGCCGCCGAAGAGCAGCTGCTGGATGAATACCTGCCCGCCGCGCTCACCGCGCAGGACTATCGCCGCGCCGCAGAGCTGAGCTATCTGAAAGGCAATCTGTACTTCCCTCGTGGCGATTTCGCCCGCTGCCGCGCCCAGCATCAGGCGGCGCTGGATTTCGCCCGCCAAGCCGGCGCGCTGGCGATTGAAGCCAAGGCGCTGGGCGGCATTGGCGACTCGTATTATGTCGAAGGCTGGATGAGCAAAGCCGCCGAGGCAATCCGCGCCTGCTTGGCGCTGTGCGAGCAATATGGCTTTGCCGATACCGAAGCCGCCAATCGTTTTATGCTCGGTACGGTACGCCTGTATGCCAATGAAACCGTACCCGCGCTGGATGACGCGCTGGCCGCCGCCGAGCTGGGTCGCTCGGTGGGCAATCGCCGCGCCGAAGTCGTTTCGCGGCTCACGGCGGGCTGGGCGCTGCTGTCTTTGCTGCGGCTGAGCGAAGCCGAGCAGCAGATCGAACAAGGCCTCGCCGTGGCGCGGCAGATTGGAGCCGGCCGGTTTGAGCCGTTTTTACTGGAAAGCCTGGCCCGTATTCGCTATCTGCAAGGGCAAACCGATCAGGCCCGGCATTTGATCCAGCAAGCCTGGCAGCAGGTCGAGCGCTTTCGGCTGCAACAGTTTATTGGCCCTTGGGTCTTGGGCACCCTGGCCCTGCTGGATGAACGTGCGCTGGTGCGCGAAGACGCGCTAGCACAGGGCGAAGCGCTGCTGGCTGCCGGTTGTGTCGGCCACAATGCTTACCGTTTCCGCGTAGCCGCGGCCGAAAGCTGCATTTTGGCCGGGGAATGGGCAGCGGCACAGACGCATATCCGCGCACTGGCCATGCTGTCTAGCCGCGACCCTTGCCCGTGGGTCGATCACCATGTTGCGCTGCTCGAGGCCTATGTGCAGCACGGCGAACAAGGCCATAGCCCACAGCTGGCCAGCCTGCAGCAACGCGGCGCGCAGCTGGGGCTGGCAGGGGTGCTACCCCGCCTGCATACCGAGCTCAGCGCCGTTTAGGCGGGCGCCGCAGCCGCCTTTAGCGCAGCAGCGGGCTGAGCCACTGCGCAATTAATTCGGCCTGCGCCAAGCATTGCTCCTGCAAACCCGCCCCGTGCGTCCAGCCGCCGCTAAAAAGCACCGGCACGGCGGGGCGCTGGCCATGCTCTAGCTGTGCCGCCACGCGCTGATTGTGGGCCAGCATTGCCCGCTGCGCGCGGATGCACTGAGCATCGAGCACATTGTGCTTAAAGGTGGTCCAGGCTTTTTGCTGCAAATCATTGGCCGGATCGCTAACCCGGTAGGCGCTCGGCTCCAGAATCCCTTCCAGCTGGCGGCGAGTGGCTTGCGGCAAGGCGGCCAGCATTTCGGCCGGAATCGACGCCGAATCGAGCACCCGATCGAGCATATGCTGGCGCGGAATCAGATTCAGATCGTCGACCAGCGAGACAAAAAATTGCGGCAGGCCCGCCCGATCATAGCGGGGGTTGAGCGGGTCGTTCTGGTGCAAGTTGGCCACGTAATCAATCCGGTACGGAAACAGCGAATCGCCGGCATCACGCACATGAATATTGTAAGTACGCCACAGCGCGCGATTGGCCGGCAAGCGCGCCGCGTGGGTATGCGCTACTGCATAGCTACGGGTATAGCGCACTGAGCCAAGTATTAATTTGATTTGCCGGCCATACTGATGCAGGGTATCGCCAAAACTCAGGCCTTTTAAGGCATCATCGGCATGCGTGGCCATTACCACCCAATCGGCGGGTATCGCCTTTTCGCCTACGTGCACCATCGCCTGCCCGGGCTGCGCCACCCGCACCGTAGCCGCCGCCCCCGTCACTAGCTCAAAGCGAAAGTGCGGGCCATTTTGCGCCAGCAAAAATGCCGCCAGCGCCTCCAGCCAGGTTTGCGAGCCATGATCAAAATAGCGCCGATCCGGAGCCTCATTACCGCCTTCCTGCACGCGGTAGTATTCAAACGGCGCTTGCAGCGGCATGCCGGCCGGGCCCTGATCGTCGGTGAAATACATCGCCGAAATACGCGGATAGTAGATTTCATCGCGCACGCGCTGCAGCCGTGCTGGCAGGGTCGGGTCGGCCCAATCGAGCTTGATTTTTAGCTCTTGCGCGGCTTTACTCAGCAGCGCCTGCGGGTCATCGAGGCAATCCTGAAAAAAGCGCCCGACGGTGTAATCCAGCCGATCTTGCGCCTGCTGCTCGAATTCCGACAGCGTATTGAGCGCCGTGCGATGCACCACCTGAATCAGCAGCGCCAAGCGGCCCTGATCGGCCGCGGCAAGGTTAAAAGCGGGGTCGCTCACGCCATCGCACAGGTATTTATCGTCGGTGAGCGCCACGCGCAAATCGCTACTGGCATAGCTTTCGGTGTCTTGCAGCGGCTTCATATTATCCAGAAAACCGATCTGCTCCATTACAGCCTTCAGCCGTTGATAGGCCGTGAGGTTGACATCATTCACCCCCAGATCGGCCCAGCGAAAATACGGCACCGCCTGACCCGCCCCCGTTTGCAATGCGCCCAGCTGCACCACCACGGTATCGGCATTGCCGCCCAGCTGGTTTTTTTGTTCGAAGAGGCGAATGTGCAATGGCCGGCCATTGCGCTGCACGGTTTGACACAGATAGTAGGCGGCGCCCAGCCCCGATACCCCGCCCCCGATGATTGCTACTGATGTGCTGTGCATGCCACGCTCCCTGTGCTGTTGGTCTAGGTTTAGTCGTGACCTTCCGTGATCCGCGCACGCGCAGCAAGTGATCGCGCCAGCCTGATACTGAACTGATACTGATTGTCGCAGCCGGGCTGCGCAGCTGCCGCAGATCAAGATGGCCGCCCACTGGCGCGGGTATAAAGCAGCATTGTTTTGGGCGATCCATGATGCACGATTTAATTCCCCCCTTGCTGCACGAGCGCCGCTATCTGGCCTGGCATGATCTAGTGCGCGCCAAAGCGGGCGGACGGGTGCAAAAGATCTCGGTCGCGGCCGGCTTTAGCTGCCCCAATCGGGATGGCCGGCTCGGGGTTGGGGGCTGCACATTCTGTAATAACCGTGGGTTTACCCCAGGGTATGTGACTGAACACCTTGATAATCTTTACGCTCAGATCGATACCGGGCTGGAGTTTCTGCAGAGACGCTATCCGCGCACTCGGCAGTGGCTGGCGTATTTTCAGGCGTATAGCAACACCTACGCACCACAAGCCGCCTTGCGGGCGGCTTATCAACATGCGCTGGCTCACCCGCGCATCAGCGGACTGGTGATCGGCACCCGCCCCGATTGCCTACCCGATGCCACCCTAGATTTGCTGGCCGAGCTGGCACATAGCGTGACCATCGAGCTGGAAATCGGCGTGGAATCCACTTCGGATGCAGCACTGCACCGCGTTAAGCGCGGGCATGATTATGCCTGCAGCGTAGATGCCATTGAGCGCGCCGCCGCACGCGGCCTCACCGTCAGCGCCCATCTGATGCTGGGGCTACCTGGCGAAAGCCGCGCCAGCATGCTGGCCGGCGCTACACGTTTATCGCGCCTCCCCCTTGCTGCGCTGAAACTGCACCAGCTGCAGGTGGTGAAAGGCACGCAGCTGGCCAACCAATGGCGCCGCAATCCGCTCAGCGTGCCACTATTGGAGCAGGACGAATATTTGCAATTACTGGTGGAATTTCTGGAGCGGATGCGCCCTGATCTGGCGCTACAGCGCTTGGGCAGCGAAGTACCGCCCCGTTTGCGCCTCGCGCCCAATTGGTCAGTCCGGCAAGAAGAGCTAGGGCGGCTACTCAGTGCGGAGCTCGTGCGGCAAAACACCTGGCAAGGGCGCTTGTGGATGGGCTAAAGGGCATACGGGCCTAAATTAGTACGGCCCAGCAAGCGGGCAATTCAGCATAAAAAAGAGCACCCGCAGGTGCTCTTTTTTTGCGACCCAATCTTGTCGCTCGGAACCACCTTACAGCCGGAAGCGGGTCACCGCCGAGCGCAGCTCGCTGGCCAATTGCTCCAGCCGGCGCACATTCTCATTGGCCGCGCGGACAGATTCGGCCGATTCTTCCACCATATGCGTAATGCGCTCCACATTAACCGCCAAGCTGCTACTGGCCATGCTTTGCTCGGAAGTGGCATTGGCCACATCGCGGATTTTCGCCAGCGTTTCGGAAGCGCCATTGCTAATTTCGCGTAGGGTTTCGGCGCCACGATCGGCCATTTCCACACTGCGCTCCACCTGCGGCTTGGCTTCATCCATGCTCGCCACGACCGACAAGGTATCTGACTGCACCGCATGCACCATGTGGGTAATTTGGCCGGTGGCTTGCGTCGTGCGCTCGGCCAGTTTACGCACCTCATCGGCCACCACCGCAAACCCGCGGCCTTGCTCGCCGGCACGGGCCGCTTCAATCGCCGCATTCAGTGCCAGCAAATTGGTCTGATCGGCAATTTCTTTAATCACGCTGGCGATACTGTCGATTTCGCGCGAGCGTTCAACCAGCCCGCCAATCAAATCAGAGGCGGTGGCGATTTGTGTTGCTACACGCTGAATTTCACCGGCGGCTTGCGATACCAGCCCCTCCCCTTCGTTGGCCAGCTGCGCCGAGCGGGAAGAATTGGCTTCGGTTTCACGCGCGCTTTGCGAAATATGATCAATGCTGACCGACATTTCCTCAATCGCCGCCGCGCTCGATTGCGTAGCATCCGAAGATTGGCGTGAAGCTTGGTTGATGGATTCCATTTGCTGGGTCAGGCCGCTGGCCGCGTGCTTGAGTTCTTCCGCACCACGCTGAATACCCTGAATCATCTCGCGCAAACTGGTTTGCATGCTGGAAACCGCGCCCAGCAGACTATCCGGGCGGAAATTGCCCGTGACTTTGCGCCCCAGATCCCCTTGCGAAATCGCTGCCGCGACTTCGGCTGCATAATCCGGCTCGCCACCCAACTGCACCAGTAGCTTGCGCACACTGGCCAGCAAGATCATCGCCACCACCGCCGAGATGATCAGACAGATCACCACCTGCCAGCGGGCATTGCTCCAGAAGCGTTGATCGGCCTCAGCAAAGCTCACGCCATTACCCACAATCCAGTGCCAGCGCGGAGTTTGAATCGCCACCGACAATAGATCGACCACCTTGCCTTCGCGCTCGCTAGTCCACCAGTATTCGGTCAGCGCCCCACCCGATTTTTGCAGCGCCTCGACCGCTAGCGCACCCACGCTCTTGCCTTGAGCGTCTTTAAATTCATTAAAACTGGTGCCGTGCAATTGCGGATCGAGCGGGGTGGAAACGAAGTTGAGCTTCTCATCCACAACATAAACATATTCAGACTTGTGATACTTGTTTTGCCGCAGCAGCTGGGTGGCAATCGCCTTGGCCTGCTCTTCGCTCATCTTGCCCGAAGCAGCCATGTTTTCCAGCTCAACAATCGTCAGGTAGGTACTGCGCAGCAATTGCTGAATCCGCGCTTTATTGTCTTCATTGGCGGCAGTTTTCATGGTCGACAGGCCGACCACCATGACCCCTATCAGCGCCACCATCACCACGATGGATAAGAGCCATGCTTTTGCTTTAATCGTCATTACGGCACCCTAGCGAGCAGAACAAATCGTTTTTCAGAATAGGTCGCAACTGCGGCTTATTCCAGTCAGAAAATAGTTTTTACTTAGCCATCTGCGCCACAGCCGTGCGCGAGCACCCAAAGCTGAAGCCAGACCCTTCGCAGGCTTTCTCTCCACGAAACACTAGCTACCCGCTGTGGTCTTGTTCAGCGCGCTTTAAGCCAGCACAACTAAATTACTATTTCATTAAATTCTAACACGATGTGCAATCTCGCCCGAATTCAGTGCAGCTGTCGTGCGACAGTCTGAGCCGCCATCGCGCCAAATTCAGAACACGAGAACGGAATCACATTCATTCTCGTGCTATATTCAAAAGCCAGCACGCCGCGGCTTGGTAAAGAAGCCGCATTTTACCCATGAATTCAAGCAATTAATTATCGACGGTAATTTATTGTAAACAAATCTAGCAAAGCATCTCAATTTGCTAACAAATCCTCAGCAATAACCAATTCAACACAGTGTAGCTAATTACCAATCACTACATTTCAGTCGTATTTCAGCCCTTTTCATTGCTATTCGCACCTTATTGAGCCATCCAACCCGGCCAATATCGGCATTTTCCTTTCGTAAGGATTAAGCATACAGTCCTCTTTCCGGCAGGCCCTGCGCACTGGCCGTGCGGGGCGTGTCTTTTTTCCGATCGAGAGGAGTGCACACTATGCAGGCCAAACTCGCCAACAGCGAAGAATTACCCCTATTAAGCTCACTACGCGGCCTTGCGGCCATTATGGTGATGCTCTTTCATGCCCGACTGATTCTGTTTCCCCAGGCCAAAGAGCTGATCGCCAGCCATAGCTTGTTGCTGGAAAACGCGTATCTGTTTGTCGATTTATTTTTTATTCTCAGTGGCCTGGTACTGGCGCATGTGTACGCCCACAGCTTGCAAGGCCCGCGCAAAAGCGTGAGCTACTGGCAGTTTTTAGGTTTACGCCTGAGCCGGATTTACCCGCTGTTTTTACTGACACTGCTGATTTTGCTGGGCTGGGAAAGTATCAAGGCTTTAGCCGGGCGCGGATATTACGGCGGGCCGCTATTTGCTAGCTGGGGCATGATCGATATTCCGGCCTTTGCCGGCCCGTTTAACCGGCTGGATGCGCTGGGCTCGCAGTTTTTCCTGCTGCAAAGCGTGTTCAATGACAGTCTGTCTTGGAATGTCTCGTCGTGGTCGCTCAGTATTGAATGGCTGTGCTATTTGCTGTTTCCGCTCCTGTTGCCCCTTACGCGGCAGCGGGCTGGCTGGCGCTGGCTGGCTGCGGCACTGGCTTTGCTCGCGCTGGGGATGGTGCACCGCCAACTGGGCTCGCTGGATGCCACCACCGGCTGGCCCGCAGTGGCGCGCGGCCTAGCGAGTTTCACACTGGGCCTATGTCTGCTGCCTGCCGTGCGTTCGCGGGTGGCGCAGCATTGGCTGAATAATGATCCGGCACTGGGGGTTGCGCTGGCACTGCCGCTGGTACTGCTGCAATTACCAACTAGCCTCGGCATGAGCTTGGCGCTGATCGTGAGCTTTGCCGGGCTGGTTTACACCGCGGCGATTCAATCGCGCCGCAATGGTTTGCAGACTTTGCTAGATGGTCGGCTGGGGCGCTGGCTGGGTGACATCTCGTTTGCGGTGTATCTGTGGCATACCGTGCTATTGCTGGTGGGGGTGGAAGTGCTGCACTGGCTAGCGCCGGCATTCTTGGCCAGCTGGTATAGCCAAACCAGTGCCGGCCTGCTGTTGCTGGGGATTATGCTCTTTACCTTCTTGACCTGCGCGGTGGCGACGCTGAGCTACCACGGCTTTGAGCGGCCAATGCAACGCTATCTGCGTCAGCGGCTAGCTTTGCGCCCGACACGGCATACTTCCCTTGCGGCCAACTCGCTGACCATGCCAGCGATCGAAGGCAAGAATACTTAAGGTATATCGCTGAGGAGCTTATTGAGAATAACCTTCAAGGCGATACCCACACAGGTATAACCTTGAAGCCATTCGCTGAGTTGGCCACGCGCAGCGCGATGAGGAAGCCATTGTGGTGTATCGCAATGGCATCGCTCGGGCCGCGCTGGATGCCAGTCGAACCTAAGCGCTAGTGGGCACTATTACGGCGCTTAACCAACTGGCACATCAGGCGACTTCGCGCCACAAAGCCTTGCGCCACAGCCCTGCCCTAGCCCGCCATCGGCGTACATAGCTCCACAACCACGCCGAATGGGCAACGCACATAGGCCACCGTTTGTCCCCATGGCTTGCTAACGGGCGCGGCAAGCTCGCTGGCCCCTGCGGCCAGCGCCTGCGCATAGGCCGCCGCTACGTCGGCTGTGACAAATGCAATTTCAAACCCCAAGGGTTGCGCCGACTGATCGGCCGCCACATGCCCGCCGGTAAAATTAAGCTCCGCCAAGGTATGCGCTGCAAAGGCTAGCGTGGTCTCGCCGGTCGCTAATTCACCGTAAGTTTCACTCTCATGCACAAACCGCGTGGCCAAACCAAAGGCGCGGCTGTAAAAATCTAGCGCGGCCGGTACATCGGCCACATAAATGATCGTATAGCCCAGTTTCATGTTTTGCCTCAGCGCAATTTATTCGCCCGCCCAGCATACACCTAGCCGCTAAATCCCCGCAGCAAAATACATTTACCCAGTTGAATAAAAAGGATAATTCTCATTTACCCCGCCAAGGGGATTATTACCATTTATGAAGTTGTAATAGGGTATTTATTCAGCGCAATGAGCGGGCGTAGGATAAAAACATCGAGTTTGTGTTGTGGGAGCCCGCCATGAAAAAACCACTGTTTGCGCTATTGGCGCTGAGTATTGTCAGCTGGCTGGGCAGCATTTGGCTTAATCCACCACCGCAAATCGATGTGTGGTGGCTACGCAGCGAAGGCATGAATCTCACCGGCATCCTGTCATTTGAGCTGATGGGCCTGATTATGTTGCTGGCGGTGCGCCCGGTCTGGCTGGAAAAGCCGCTGGGCGGGCTCGATCAAATGTATCGCCTGCACAAATGGGCCGGTATTTTGGCCATTAGTCTGGGCTTGCTGCATTACCTGCTGAAATTATCCGGCGGGCTATTGCACCAGTTTTTTACCCGCCCACCGCGCGGCCCACGGCCGGAATTCTGGCTGGATGCTTTGCGCCACCCCGCCAAAGACCTCGGCGAATGGGCGGTTTGGCTGCTGGGAATTATGCTGATCATCACCCTGTGGCAGCGTTTTCCGTATGTGATCTGGCGCGTGGTACACAAAATTCTGGCCGTGGTCTTTATTGTGCTGGCGCTGCACAGCCTAGTCTTGATGCCGCACAGCTACTGGCTACAACCCGTGGGTTGGCTGCTGGCCGTCACCGCCATGATGGGTACCGCCTGCGCCGTGATGTCGCTCAGCGGCCAGATTGGCCGCAAGCGCACGCACCGCGCTACCGTTAGCGCCGTCACCCCCATCAGCGCCAATACTCTGGAGCTAGAATGCACTGTTAGCGGGGCTTGGCAGCATCAGCCAGGGCAATTTGCCTTTTTACGCTTGGCAGGCTGGGAAGGCGCGCACCCGTTCACGATTGCCAGCGCCCCCAATGCAGCGCAGACACTGCGCTTTTCGATCAAAGCGCTGGGCGACTTTACCCGCCAGCTGCCGCACAAAGTGCAAGTGGGTGACGTGGTTAGCATTGAGGGGCCATATGGCTGCTTTATTGGTGCGGCAAGCCAGGAAACACCCCAAGTCTGGATTGCCGGCGGTATTGGCATTACGCCCTTTTTAGCGTGGCTAGAAGCGCTGGCCACCCAAGGCGCCGATGCCCCCACGGCCACGCTGCACTATTGCGTACGCGATGCACAAGATGCCATTTACGCGCCTCGCCTGCAGGCGCTGTGCGGCCAGTTGCCCTCGATCACACTCAAGGTGCATTACAGCGCCCAAGCCGGCCGCCCCACGCTGGCCAAGCTCGGCATAGCACCACAAAATGGCCAATGGCCCAGCATCTGGTTCTGCGGCCCCGATGGCCTCGCCAAGCAGCTACGCTATGAGCTCAACCAGCAAGGCATGCCAGCACAGCACTTCCACCAAGAGGCATTTCAGATGCGCTAAGTGCGTCGCATCAGCGCGCGCCTCTGTCCTACCACCTTCACCAGCCCAGCTCAAAGCGCTGGGCGAGCCAGCCTTTAGCCGTACAGCAATACAAGAGCGGCTGGCTTGACGGGCTTGGGTACACGGCCCGCTTGACTGTCATTTAGTCTGTAGCTGCACGCAATTTGCAGTACCCACGCCAAGACTTCGCCTCCACACCAACCCAAAAATCCTTTTAAACCAGCAGCTTAGCACCAATCCCAACTTCCGTCTCGGCTCTGATTGTGAATATTTACCCCCACCAATCATCGCGGTGCGCTTGCCTCGATGTAGTGAGTGGGCGCAGACTACGTCCATTACGTTTAGCAATATGCTTGTTTTGCTAAACAATCACACAGGGGCATAGCCATGTCGGTATTGATTTTCCATGATGACTCTTACCCACAGCTCGGCGAGCAGCCGCCAGACTTGACCATGCCAGTGGGCGCGCAAGTGGTGGCGGGGCAGGCATTAAGCGCGGGGCTGGATGCGGCCACGATGCCCTGCGTGTTGCTGCATTTGCATGGCCCGTATTTTCCCCGTGCGGCGTGGCCTGCCTTGCAGCGCTTTCTGGCGCGCGGCGGGCATTTAGTCAGCTTGGGTGAGCAGGCCTTTAGCGCGCCGGTGGATGAAGACGGCCACAGCCAGCCACGTGCGGCCCTGTTTCGCCAGCTTGATATTCAGGAAATCCAAACCGTAGCGCTTGGTGCGGACTATCAGCTGACCGCGGGCAGCCAATTTAGCTGGCTGAGCGAGCATCTGGCGTGCTTTACCGCCGCCAACATCCGGCAAACCGATAGCTTTGTGCTGATGCCAACCAAACACAAAGACCAGCCGCAAGACTCCGGCTCGGCCGGGCCGATGGATGCGCGCATTTATAGCCTGCTGCAGTGCCAGCAAGCGCATCCACAGCTTGATTTAGCGGCGCAACACAGCGCGAGCCCAGTGGTGATGATCGAGCGTTTGCGCGGTGAGATGGCCGGATCGCGGCAGATTTTTGTCAATCTGACGCCCAACGCTGCGTTCTGGCAGCACGGTGGGATGGCAATGCTGTTGCAACTGGCCCGCCATGCGCTGTGTGGCGTGACCGAATGGTGGCTCAAGCCCGATTTTGCCTGCTACGAGCCGGGCGAAATGGCGACGCTGACTTTGCAAGCCGAAGCACTAGGCGCGGCGCAAGCCGCTGTCTGGCAAGCCAAGATCAGCATCTTTCACCATACTCAACAGGGGTATATAGCCAAAGAGATCTATCAGAATAGCGTTCAGCTTGATACCCATAATGGTGGTATTCAATCGTTACGCTTTACCCTGCCCACGCCGATTCAAGCTGGCCGCTACAGCATCACGGTCGAGCTGAGCAATGCCTTGGGCGACAGCCAAACTTTGCAGCAAGGCTTTTGGGGGCGTGATCAAGCGTTGCTCGCGCGCGGCAGCCAGCTGCGCGCCGGGCGCGATTATTTTGAACGCGATGGCGAGATCATGCCGATTGTTGGCATGACGTATATGGCCAGCGATGTGCATCGCAAATTTTTGCAGCTACCGAATGTGGCGCTGTGGCAGCAAGATATGGCCATGCTCAATGCGATGGGCGTGAACTACATCCGCACCGGCATCTGGAGCGCTTGGCGGCAATTGATGTTTGTCGATGGCCATGCGCAAGAAGCCTTGCTGCGCGCGATTGATGCATTTATCCATACCGCCGCCAGCCTTGATCTGGAGTGCTGCTTTACCTTTTTTGCCTTTACGCCCGAGGCCTGGGAAGGCGCAAACCCCTATCTCGACCCGCGCAGCCGCGCCGCGCAAAAGCGCTTTATTCGCAGCATTGTTGCGCGCCATATCGACACCAAACGCGTGCACTGGGATTTGATCAACGAGCCTTCGCTGTTCGATCCGGCACGGATTTTTGTTGGCCCGCGCAGCTTGGGCGATGCGGATGAGACGCGCGCTTTTGTCGCCTATCTGCAAGGCATTAACGCCGATATTCGCCATTGGCAAACAGCGTGGGATTTAAGCCCAAGCCAGCTGCCCGACTGGTCGGCCGTACGCTCGCCGCAGCCCGACGACATTGGCATGAATACCACCGAAATCCGCCCCAAACAACATGGCATCTGGCTCGACTACGCCCTATTTACCCAAGCCGCGCATCGCGCATGGGCGGCCGATCTGGCCAGCAGCATCCGGCAAATCACGCCGCAAGCGATGGTGTGCGTCGGGCAGGATGAAGCGCTGGGCCAGCAACGCCCGCACCCGTTTTTCTATGCCGATGTGGTGGATTATACCAGCGTGCATAGCTGGTGGCTGAACGACGCGCTGGCGTGGGATAGCCTGTTTAGCAAAACGCCACTGCGACCGAATCTAGCCCAAGAAACCGGCATCATGCACGTCGAGCGCGCCGATGGCCGCTCGCGCCGCAGCGAGGCCGAGCTGATGCAATTGCTCGAGCGCAAATACGCCTACGCCTACAGCTATGGCAATGCCGGTGCGGTGCACTGGATCTGGAATTGCAACTATCACATGGATAATCTGAACGAGTCGCATATTGGCGCCTGCCGCGCCGATGGCTCGCAAAAACCGGAAGCCGCCATCACCGCCGCCTTTGGTGATTTCTTTGCCAAGACAGGGGTATATCTGCAAGAGCGAGAGCTAGCAGACATCGCAGTCATATACCCTTTTAATAACGATTACAGCAATCGCCGCAGCACGCTGGAGGCCACGCAAAATCTGGTGCGCCAATTTGGCTTTGAGCTGGGCCACAATCTGCGCGCGGTCAGCGATCAGGATTTCAGCCCCCTGCATGCAGCGCCCCCCAAGCTGATCATCTGGCCTGCGCCGCAAAATATCGCCCCGGAGAGCTGGCAAGCGCTGAGCGAGTTACTGGCCGAGCAGCCGGTCACCGTCTTGCTCACGGGCCCGGCCACGCTCGATCAATATTTCCGCGCCTGCGCACGACCAGAGTTCACTGAAGCACACACTCGCAATCTCAGCCGCGAAGAGCACATCGACATCGCTGGGCAAAGCTATCGCGCCAGCTTTGGCGGCGAATGTATTGCCCGGCTCGATACCGGTTGCGGTGCGGCGGCCGAAGGCGTGCACGTGCAGCGCATTGCGCTCGGGCGTGGGCAAATAATCTGGTGCCCATTGCCGCTGGAGCATAACGCGCGCCCCGAACCCTTACTGGCGTTGTACCAGCATGCACTGCAGCTGGCGCAAGTGACGCCCGATTGGCAATGGCTGGGCGCAGCCCCGATCGGGGTGTTTTTACAAGCCCAGCGTTTTGCCGCCCACACGCTGTGGATTGCCGTCAATGAAAGCCAGCTCAGCCAAACCATCGCGTGGCAAGACACTCGCAAGCAGCAGCGCTACCAAACCGAACTCCCGGCCGGCCGCGCCCGCCTGTGGCTGACCGACGCGCACGGTGCGGTCAATCAGAGCCTGTGGCAACACCCAGTGGAGTGCATCTGATGAGCCTGAATCAACGCCCTGCCCAAGCGCAATTTAGCTCGCCCATCATCGAGGCCACTCTGCGCCAGATTGCGGCGCAGATTAGCGATCCCGCGCTACGCCAGCTATGGCTCAATTGCTACCCCAATACGCTCGACACCACGGTGTTTTACCGTGAAGACGAACAAGGCCAGCCCGATACATGGGTGATTACCGGCGACATCAATGCGCTATGGCTACGCGATAGTAGCGCGCAAGTTTGGCCGTACTTGCCGTTTGCCAGTCAAAATGCCGGGCTCGCCAAATTGATCGCCGGGCTGATTCGCCGGCAGGTGCGCTGTATTTTGCTCGACCCCTACGCCAATGCTTTTAGCTGGCCCGCTGATTTTCCGCGCCCCAGTACCGTGAGCAAAATCGACAGTGCACAAGCCGATCAAAGTGGCGAATGGCTGGGTGACCACACCACGATGTTGCCGGGCGTGCACGAGCGCAAATGGGAGCTCGATTCGCTGTGTTACCCGATCCGCTTGTCGCACGGCTATTGGCAGGCGACGCAAGACGCCAGCGTCTTTGATGCCCACTGGCTGACGGCGATGCGCTTGGCGGTGAGTACGATGCTGGCGCAGCAACGCAAGCACGATGCCGGGCCGTACCGCTTTACCCGCACCACGCACTGGCAATCCGATACCTTGCCCTGCAATGGCATGGGTAATCCGCTCAAGCCGGTGGGGCTGATTGCGTCGATGTTCCGTCCATCGGACGACGCCTGCATCTTGCCGTTTCTGGTGCCCAGTAATCTGTTTGCCGTGGTGAGCCTACGCCAGCTGGCTAGCTTGCTCGAGATTCATTTCCCAGCGGCACCAGCCGAGGAAGATGGGGGTGAGGATGGAGATAACATCACCTTGGCGCAGCGCTGCCGCGCGCTAGCCGATGAAGTGGAAACGGCCTTGCGCCAATACGCGCAAGTACAGCACCCCAAATATGGCACGATCTGGGCCTATGAGGTGGATGGCTATGGCAATGCCATCATGATGGATGACGCCAATGTACCCAGCCTGCTTTCGCTACCGTATCTCGATGAAAGCCTCGCCAATACTGAGGTCTACGCCAATACCCGTCGCTTTATTTTATCCAGCGACAACCCATGGTATTTCCACAGCGCCGATCAACGATTCGCCGGAGTCGGCAGCCCGCACACGCTGGCGCCGCGCATCTGGCCGATGAGCATCATCATGCAAGCGCTGACCAGCACCGATGCGGCCGAAATTCGTCGCTGTCTGGCGATGCTGTGCGCCAGCGATGGTGGTACGTCGCTGATGCATGAGTCGTTTCACCCCGATGCGCCCAGCGACTTTACCCGTGGCTGGTTTGCGTGGGCGAATACCTTGTTTGGCGAGCTGATTTTGCAGCTGGCGCACCAGCACCCCGCGCTACTGGCCATGCCCGCGCAGGAGGCCGCATGAGCATTAGTTTGCGGCAACTCGCTCAGGCTGCTGGCGTTTCGGTCGGCACCGCCTCGCGGGCCTTGAAACATCAGGGCGGGGTTTCGGAGCAGACCCGGCAGCAAATTTTGCATTTGGCGGCTGAGCTGGGCTACGAGATTACCCGCTTACACACTGAGCCCATACAGCGGGTGTTATTTCTGATGCACCCAGAGCACGCCACCGCGGCGGCCGCGGCATTTTACGCAGACGTCCAAACCGGGGCGGCGGCGGCCTGTCAGCCCGCGGGGATCACCCTGCAGCCATTTAGCCTGAATCCGGCGCTGTCAGTTCGGCGGCAAATCCAGCAGCAGGAAGTCGATGCGATTCTGGTCGCCGGCTTTATCGAGCCCAGCACCCTCAGCGCGGTGCAGGCCTTGGGTAAACCGCTGGCGATGGTGGATACCGCCGCCGTCAATCTCCCCAGCGTGAACCCGGACAATCAGGCGGGCGCTTATGCGATGACGCAAGCACTGATCGCGGCAGGCCGCCAACGTATTGCCTTTGTGTCCGGCTCGCTGGCGCATCACTCGATTAGGCTGCGCGAGCGTGGCTACCGCTTGGCGCTGTTTGATGCGCAACGCTTGGCCGACCCGCAGCTGGAAGTGTTAATTCCGGCAGGGCTGAGCTTGGCACAAGGCGTGCAGCGGGCGCTAACGCAGCTCCTGGCGCTGCCGCAGCCGCCCGATGCGATTGTGGCCTACAACGATGTGTGCGCTCTCGAGATCATGGCGCAACTGCACGCACGTGGTATCGAGATCCCAACCGAAATTGCTGTCGCCGGTTTTGACAACATCGCCGCCGCCGCGCGCCATCAACTCAGTACCGTCGGCGTTAACAAAGCCCTGCTGGGCCGGGCGGGCATTCAGCAATTGCTCGCACACACCCAGCATCACCCGGTGCAGGACGAGCTGCACCCGGTCGAACTTATCTTGCGCCACAGCACCGCCCACTAAGGAGCTTGTTATGCATTTACCTGATTTCAAACAGCCGGCAACGCTGATCAATCATATCCGCCACACACTAGCTTTTTATCATCCGCGCGCCATCGATGCGAGCGGCGGTTTTTATCATTTTTATCGCGACGACGGCACGGTATATGACGCCAGCACCCGCCATCTGGTCAGCAGCACCCGCTTTGTTTTTAACTATGCGATGGCCTATCGGCAATTTGGCGATGCGGATTATCTGGCCGCCACGCGCCACGGCTTAGCGTTCTTGCGCGCGGCGCATCGCAACCCACAGACCGGCGGCTACGCGTGGCAATTGCAATGGCAAAACGGCCAAGCGCTGATCGACGACGCCACCAATCACTGCTACGGCTTGGCTTTTGTTTTACTCGCCTACGCGCACGGCCTCATGGCCGGAGTCAGCGAGGCGCGCGACTGGCTGGAAGAAACCTGGCAAGTGCTGGAAACGCGTTTCTGGCAGCCCGAGTTTGGCCTGTACGCCGACGAGGCCAGCGCGGATTGGAGCCTAAAACCCTATCGCGGGCAAAACGCCAATATGCATGCCTGCGAAGCGATGCTGGCGGCATTTGAAGCCACTGGCGACATCAAATACCTCGATCGCGCTGAGCTACTGGCCGAGCACATTTGCAATCGCCAAGCGGCCCTGGCCGACGGCCTGATCTGGGAGCATTACCACGCCGATTGGTCGGTCGATTGGGATTACAACCGCGATGATAAAACCAATATCTTCCGGCCATGGGGTTTCCAGCCGGGCCATCTGACCGAATGGGCCAAATTACTGCTGATTTTGGAGCGCCACCGCCCCCTGCCGTGGCTGCTGCCGCGGGCTGAAACACTGTTTACCACCGCGATGCAGCGCGCGTGGGATGCCGAATACGGCGGGCTGTATTACGGCTTTGCGCCCGACTTTAGCATTTGCGATAGCGATAAATATTTCTGGGTGCAAGCCGAAAGCCTCGCCGCCGCCGCCCTACTCGCCCAACGCACCGGCCAGCCAGCTTATTGGGCTGATTATCAACGGCTGTGGACGTATAGCTGGCAGCATTTTGTTGACCATCAGCACGGCGGCTGGTGGCGCATTCTCACCGCCGACAATCGCAAATACAGCGATGAAAAAAGCCCAGCCGGCAAAGTGGATTACCACACGATGGGCGCCTGCTATGAAGTGCTCAACGTGCTTTAGGTGGGTATAGCCTCCAAGGTCTTAATTTGTGTTGCTTACGAAGCAATACCACTAGGGGTATTTATGTTTCCACACTTTATCGCCGCCGGTGAGGCACTCACTGATCTGCTACGGCGCGATGCGCAAAGCTGGGAAAGCAAGGTCGGCGGCGCCACTTGGAATGTCGCCCGCGTGCTGGCCAAGCTGGGTGTGCCCAGTGCCTTTGCCGGTGCGGTAAGCCAAGATTGCTTTGGCGATGCGCTGCTGCAGGCCAGCCAAGAGGCGGGGCTGGATTTGCGCTTTATTCAGCAATTGCCCTACTCGCCACTGTTGGCCATCGTGCACCAAACCCAGCCACCGGCGTATTTCTTCATTGGCGACAATAGTGCCGATCTGCACTTCAACCCCGAAGCACTCCCCGCAGGCTGGCTCAGCGCCAGCTGCTGGCTACATTTCGGCGGCATTAGTCTGGCGCGCCCGCAGTTAGCGCAGAAGTTACTGAGCATGGCCCGCCAGGCGCGCGCCGTGGGTGCGCGCATCAGTTACGACCCCAATTTTCGCCTGCTGATGGATCAGCACTACGACCCGGTGTTACGCGAAATGAGCACGCTGGCCGATGTGATCAAAGTCTCGGACGATGACCTGCGCGGCCTGTTTCGCACGGCAGATGAGGCAGATGCCCTGCAACAACTGCGAGCACTGAATCCCAGCGCGCTCATCCTCTACACCCGCGGTGCCGCAGGTGCCAGCCTGTTGCTGGACGGCGGTGCTTGGCACCTCAAACCACCCAAGCTGGCCGTGATTGATACCGTGGGCGCGGGTGATGCCAGCATGGGCGGGCTGATCTGGAGCATGTACCTGCAAGCCGACGCCCCGCCGCAACAGCATCTGGCGTACGCCGTCGCCGCAGGGAGCTTGGCCTGCACTGCGGCTGGGGCTCACCCTCCGTCGCTGGCAGATCTGCGGCAACTGGCGGCGCAGATTATGGCTAGCGCAAAGGCCTCGCCTGATGATTTAAACGCAACATCATAAAAACATGGAGATCATGATTTAAACGCTGCAACGTTTTAAATTTAATTGGAGTCGATTATGAAAACCGCAAAAACAACCCTCGTTCTGTGCCTGAGCAGCATGGCCATGCTCAGTTTGAACGCGCAAGCCGCAACGGAAGTCGAATTCTGGTCCCACGCGCTGGGTGGCACTTACGATCAGTATCATAAAAATATCGTCGACAAATTTAATGCCTCACAAAAAGAAATTAAATTAGTACATAAAGATTTATCCTGGGGTGGCATGAAGCCAGCCGTCGTGGCCGCCATTGCCGAGGGTAAGGCGCCGGGCCTCGTGATGGTGCCGGCCGAATGGATGAATGAAATGGCGCCAAAACTGTTAACGCCCATCACCAAAGAAATAGCGCCCTTTAAAGCACAATACACCGATGCGGCACTGGAAAATGCCAGTAAAAATGGCGAGATTTATGGCTTTCCATCTTATCAAGTTACAGCCGTCATGGTTTACAACAAAGACATGCTGGCTAAGGCTGGCGTAAAACCAGAATTCAAAACCATGGATGATGTCTTTGCTGCCGCCAAAAAAATCAAAGACAAAACGGGTAAGCCGGGCTGGGCGCCCAAATTGCAGGATGGCTTTCAAACTTGGTTCATGTTCCAGAATCTCCCTTTAGTCAAAGACAATAAAGCCGTCTTTAATAGCCCGGCCCACGCGGCCTTGGTACAGAAATTTGCCGACGCCTATAAAGCCGGCATTATTGTCAAAGACACCAGCCTGACTTTCGATAAACAAATTGCCGGCTTTGCCAACAATAGTATTGGGATGTTTGCGGAAGGTGGCCATGCGGTCATTAAAATCAAAGACGCCAACCCACGCGCCTACGCAGCAGCAGGGGTGACTAGCTTCCCGCTCAACGACGCGAAGACTGCTTCATTTGGAGGCTGGAGTACGATGTATGTTGTGCCCAAAGGACAGAAAAACCTCGCAGCGGTGGTCAAAGCAGGCCAATACATCACCAGTGATGAGGTGCAATATGAATTTTCAAAAGCCTCGAACACCTATGCCTCAACCAAACAGGCCAATGCCCGCCTAGCCAATGATCCAGCGATGAAAAATGCCACCGATCTGGGTAAGGTGGCATTCCGGATGGGGGCGCTAACTATTGATAAATCGCGGCATTTCATGATTCGCGATGTGCCTGATGAAGCACTCATGCATAAGCTAATGAACGATAAAATCGATGCGGCAATTCAGGGTCGAATTCCAGTGCAAAAAGCACTGGATGAGGCCGTCGCGGCATGGAATCAACGCCTAGCCAAGCAATAAGCTCTAGCTGTAAGTCAAAAGCGCGGTCTGGCACCGCGCTTTTGATTGCCCACCTAGATGTGGTTGCAAGCTAAGGTTGAATCGGAATAATTTGCTTGTAAATGGGGAGGTGCTGACGACTATTCGCGCTGTTTCTCGCCTTGGCACACGCCAGCTGATTAAGCTGGCTGGGTGCTAATTGATTGGCCGAGAATACCGCTTGAGGAGGTCTTCGGGTTGCGGCGATCCAAACCTTTTTGCGTAACTCTAGATCCTTAGCTTGGGTCAGGCAAAAGAAGTCTTCTTTGCCGACTCGATGAATATCAAAGGTTTCCAGGATGCCATGCCACTGCTGATTGGGTAGCTGGGCAGTAAAGCGCTGCAGATAACGCTGGGTTTGTTGCGCATTCATCCGACCGGTTCCCAACCCATCTTATACCAGCAAGATCATGCCGGTGGTGCGTAGCAGCGTGTTCATTTGCTTGGCAAAATCTGCCGGTGGGGTATGGCCACCAAAAAACGCCGAGGCATAAATTTGGGTGTTGGGCGCAATGGCTTTCAGCTCTTTGCTCAGCGCTAAAAAATGCGCTTGAAGCAGCTTTTGCCGCGCGGGAGTACGCCAATTGAGGTCGTCTATTTCTTCCGGTAAATACCATCCCGCCACGGCACGCGGTGATTGTTGCATGATTTTGCGCGCATTCTGAAGCGCGAATTGCCGACTTTGCGCCAGATACTGCGACAAGGCCTGATCTGATTGGCCCAGCTTGGCGTAATAGTCCTCACCGAGATACAGCCCAAATATGTACTGAATGGCTTTGGGACCAGGTGTTTGTACCACCCGCTGGAGCAGACTGCTCTTGTCGGCGCCCCAGAATTGGTTCTGACCATATTGGCTCCACTGGAAAATCACATGGGTATAGCCTTGCGCACGCAGGTCTTGCCCCATTTCATTCCACGTGGCGGCGCTCACCTGCTGATGTGATAACCACGGCTGATAAAAAATAAATTTTTCTGCCGCTGCCCCAGCGGCGTGACTAGTGAGGTGAACCCAAAGCAAGATACTCAAATACCATTTATTCATCGTATTAACTCGCAAATAAGCCCGTGGCATCTTCGGATGCCTGCGGTAAGCGCTCGGTAATGACGGCGTTCACTGCTTCCGTTTTTTTCGCACGGTCTTCCCAGTATTCGGCCTTCTCTCTGAGCGTGAAACACCGTAATAACAGACAAAGCGCCAAAAAACTCACAAAAAAAGAGAAGCGATTTGCACTGCGCAGCGCTTTGCTCAACTTGCGAGCCGCGCCGTACGGATGGGATTGTCTTGGCTCGGTGTATTTTTTTGCATGAGGGTCTAACATCGCTGCAAATCCTGTGCTCTTAGCGGGGAAAACTTAAAATCGCTTATTCATATTCAGAGTAAAGAAGTACAAGGACGATGATGGGTAGGCACCGCCCAACATCGCACCAGGCACCTGTGAGTCAGCAATGTGCGCATATTCAAACGCAGCACCAAAGCTAGTACTTGGGTTGAGTGCATATTGCGCGCCTACCCCAACACGGATCGTTTTCCCACCCGGCATCGTCAGTGAGGTATTACTCTGATCACGATAAAAGCTCGAATCAAAGGCCAGACCGGTGTTGAGCCTTAATTTTTCAGAGAGTTGATACTGCACACCTAGCGCGGCATGCCAAGTATCTTGCATTTTGCCGGTGAGTGGCGCTTCTGCCTGACCGAGAAACAACTGGTTATCGTTATAGGCAGACCAATCCTGCCAGCCCAGATTGCCCAGCACAGCCCAGCGGGAGTTAAGCTGATGATATGCACTGAGCATTAACTGTTGTGGTGCAATGATTTGGCCGCGTAGCGGTACGCCCCCGTTAATCGAAGCTAGGGCATTACCATCGAATTCGTAACGCGTTCGACTGGTATAGCCTAGGCCAATCCGGCTATCCGGCTTGAACTGATAGAGCACTCCCAACTTCATGCTGTGACTCCAGTCGGTGTCCTCTAGCTGACGCTCACCCTGAAGACTCGCCCGGCTGAGCCCAAACACACCGTAATTGGCCATCACACTAGCCCCAAGCGACCAATGCTCATCCAACTGATACGCCACGGTAGGCTGAATCGTCATGCCCAGCAGCGTGCTTTGTCGTAATGCGCGTTGCCCTGCCCAATCACCGAAATCCATTTTGAGGCCAAAATTGCCATAAATGCCCAACCCCAATTTGAGATCTTCATTCACCGAATGGCTGTAAAAAGCGCTCGCTCCAGGAAACCATCCAATCACATTGCCCGGATTCTGCCCCGCATGGTTTAGCTGATAATGGGAATCGCCATATAAGCCCTGTACACCCAGCGTGAGCACCTCACCTGACAGCAGGGTCAGGCCAGCTGGATTGGTGGCCATGACAGAGGCGTCTTGGGCTCTGGCCGCGGCACCGGCTCCGGCCAAGCCCACATCTTCGGTGCCCAGTTCGTACAAATACAGCCCTCCGGCCCGACTATAGGCTGGCAAGCCTAGCAGCAATGTCAGCATCAAAATGCTGGATATATTCAATGTCTTCATTCGTAGAGTGCGATCTGTTTGGAAGAAAAACGCCCCACCTAAAGCAGGCGGGGCGGAATGAATGCAGTCCGAACTCAATGCGCAGCAGCCTTGGTCCCCGGCAAGATCTCAAAACGCGGATCGAACTTCACCTGCGTACTTTGCAGCTGTTGCAGCACATCCACCTTACCTTCCAACTTGATCTGGCCACGCTTAACCAGCTCATCAAAAGAGGCTTGGCGGGCATACACCGCCTCCAAGGCACTACGCGGCGCGGTAATCGTCAGATCAGCATCTTTGGCCTGGAAACCTTTAATGTTGGTTAACGTCGAGTTGCTCATTTCCAGTACATACTGCTCGCCATTATCTGGCGTGAGCAGATTGATCTTAAAACGCATCCCTGCCGCTTTTTTACTGTCCATCGTAATTGCCAGATAATCCAGCATCAGCTCAGTTGACATCGCACGCAACATATTCGGGCCAGTCCCGCTCGCCGATGCCCCTTGCGGAACGCCATTGCGCAACTCATAGGCACCAGCCAAGAAGCTATTGCGCAACGCCACACTTTCCTTCTGATAGCCCAATTGCTCATACACATCAGCCAATAGGAGCTTGGCTGCTTTGTTAGCAGGCTCGGCCAAGGTCAGCTTATTCAACAGTTCAACCGCCTCAAGATATTTGCCAACCTTGTGCAAAGATTTGGCTTTAGCCATGATTTTCTTGCTCCCGCCCATCATCTCGACGTACAGGGGCGCAGAATCGCGCGGTGATAAGGGCACTAGCGTGGCCGGGTTGGCATCCCAATAACCTAAATAGCGATTTAGCACCGCCCGGCTATTGTGCTCCTCCGACCCATGGTACGAATGAGCAGCCCAGTTTTGCTGCAACGATACCGGTGGCTTATACACATTGTGGATCTCGTTAATCGTGACCCCCTGATTGGCATGGTGCAGCACATCGTTATTCAAATTGGCATAAATATCCCGCTGGGTACGTAGCACCTCCTGCACTCGCTCTTTACCCCAGCGCGGCCAGCTGTGCGACGAGAACATCACGTCAGTTTTATCGCCAAATAGATAGAGCGTTTCATTAATATTTTTTGACCACAGCAAGGCATCACGAACCAGTGCGCCACGCAAGGTATAAATATTGTGTACAGTTCCGGTCACATTTTCCGCCGCCCAGAAAGCATTAAACTGAGGGAAGTAGGTATTCATCTCGGCAGGCGCTTCAGTCCCAGGCGTATTCTGGAACACCATTTCTACGCCATCCACAGTCATGGTTTGGATATGCTTGCTGATAATTTCAGTCGGTGGAATCAGCCCCAACTCGCCAGCGGCGACATTTTTACCAATGGCCTGATCGACGTGCCCATGTGGGTTACGGGGCAATAAGGTCCCGTAGGCCAGAAGCATCCGGCGAGCCATCGCATTACCGGCGTATACATTTTCAGAAACGGCGTGCTCCATAAACCCTTCTGGCGCAATTATTTTCACCTTGCCGTTTTTGACGTCATCTTCATTGACGACACCATGTACGCCACCAAAGTGATCGCCATGTGAGTGTGAATATACGACGGCCACGACCGGGCGCTCGCCCAGCTGTTCATTGACAAAGGCCAGCGCAGCCCTTGCAGTTTCCTTGGCAGTAAGTACATCAAATAAAATCCAGCCGGTATCACCTTTAATGATGGTCATATTGGCCAGATCAAAACCACGAACTTGATAAATCTTGCCGGGTACCACTTCATATAGGCCGTAGCCCATATTCAAAATGGCCTGACGCTGCAACGATGGATGAATACTGTCAAAGTCTTTGCCTTGCAGCAGGTAGTCATAGCTGCCGATATTCCAGGCAACATGCCCGGCATCAGCCATGATTTCGCGATAGCTGGGCGCAGCAACAAAGCCTTTGCGCGACTCTTCAAAATCGCGCTCATCATCAAATGGCAAACTGTTGCGAGCGGCCTGCTGCTTCGCAATTGTAAATTCTGAAGGCGGCTTACCCAGTGGATCAAAGTGCTTACCTTGCATCGCAGCAGGATCAGTCATCGCGCTGCCACCCGCACCTGCCGCAAACGCAGCGTTGTGCACCATTCCCAACAATGCCATCGTCAGCAGTAAAGTGCGTGGTTTGAAATTCATATCGATTCTCCAATAGATGAGGGCCGGTCGAGTTGAGGCCCTATAGTCTGGCTACACAGCCTGTGCCAATTAGTACAATTGACCTACGCAACCAAGTCTAGGACAATTGACCTATTCTGTATTGGTAAATATTTCGCACCTGCCGATCAACTGCTGCTCGCAATTGATCTAAAGCAAACGAATCGATCACCATGGCTCAAGGAGATAACATGACAACGGCAAACACAATGGACACACCAGACTCAAGCGGCGACACAAGCAATACTCGCAGCCAAATTCTGTATGCCGCCATGGCGGTATTAATTGAAGTAGGGCAAGCAGCCTTCACCACACGTCGCGTGGCTGAACGTGCGGGGATCTCGCTGGGCAATCTCACTTACCACTTCCCCAGCAAACAGCGCTTAGTGCAAGCGATGATTGGCGAGCTATTGGCGCAGTACCAGCAGCGGTTTGAGCAAATGCTGGCCTCAAAGAATGTGCAGAACAGTCTGAATGAACTAATTAATTGGCTAATGGTGGATGCAATCGACAAAAAAACCGTGCATCTATTTCGCGAGCTTTGGTCACTATCGCTGCATGACGAGGAAATTGCTATCGCTATGGATACTTTTTACACCCAAAGCATTGCCCTTACAGCGCAGTTACTGCAGCAAAATTTCCCCAAGGCATCACCTGCGGCTGTCAATGAACTAGTGACCCTACTGGCGGTCGCGACCGAGGGATGCATCGTTTTGTATGGTAACCAGCACTCACATCGGGTTTCACATTCGCAACTGATTGCGCTTATTCAAAAATCAGCTAAAAATTTAATTCGACAATCGATTTAATCGAATTGAACAACACAAAACAACCAACCCTGAATATAAAGCATGATTAATCAATTGCTGCAGCGCGTTTTTTCAGCTGCCTAATCACATCAGGATGGGTTGAGCTGTTAATCGCAATATACAAATTGCTATCGAGTTCATCTAAAGGCAAGGCAATACTCACGCGCTCATATTTTTCATTCAGCTGCGCCAGTTTGCTGCGCATCCCTATTTCGGTGAGAATGGCCAGATCACAGCGACCAGCGAGTAGCTTTTTGATATTCAGTGATGAATCAGCCGCTAAATCAATTTGCGCAAACTGCTTTTGCTGCAAAAATTCAGCTCGATAGTCGCCGCGCACGGCACAAACCCGATATTTCTTGGCTGCCTGCAAATTATTAATGCGAATATCGCTCCGTTCGGTCAGGCGATAGAAATAAACCGTTGCATTAAATAGCCGGTATAAATAGGTGAGGCTAGCCTCACGCTCGGGGGTTTTGGCGATTGGGAAAATCAGTACATTGGGCTGGCTCAGCGCCTCTTTGTAAGCTCGCACCCACGGCTGTACTTTAATATCTTTGCTTGAATAATTAATCGCCTGCAAAAAGCGCTTGAGCCGCGGCTTGGTGAGCCCCTCTAGCTGCCCTTGCTCATCGAGGGTGACGTAGGGCGGATCATTTTCGGTGTAGATCGTCAGCGCCGGCCAATTATCGGCCCACACCGTCTGGCTCGTCGTCAGCAGTACGCAGGCGGCCAACCTCAGCCCCCGCCGAACCGCACCACCTCGCCATATCTGAGCCCAAATCGCCATGTTTAGTCAGGGGTTTCGCCTGCCGATTACTTTGCGTGAACTATAGTCGCTGTGATGTGGCTTTGTGCTAGAAAACCGAGCGACCCGATGGCCTTTGGTACTGTTGCGACGCAACCTCTGGTGTCAGGTGCACGCGGTTTAGAGCCCCCACACACCTTGATCAGTCAATATATTAGCCTGTGAGGCTTTATCAATCTCTATTAGCCTCCAAAGAGGCTATCCATTCACAAACCCCCTGTAGCGCTGGAGCAGGAATACACTCCGCGCCATATTGGCGTGCAGAATCGGGAATATTGGGGTCGATCATCACGATGCGCGGTAGTCGTTGCATCGAGCGGATTAGATGAATCGGGTCGACCACGTTCAGACTAGTGCCAACGACGACAAAAATATCATCCTCGGTTAAATCACTAGCAATTTGATAGAGGGTTTCGTATTGAGGGGCTGGCTCACCAAAAAAGACAATGCCCGGTTTAGTGATGCCACTACCGCAGGCGGGGCAATCATCGGCCTGGAATGCCTGATCGCCAATGTGCCAGTAATGCAAACAGGCGGCACAGGACATTTGATCCACCCGCCCATGCAGGTGGATGACGTCTTGAGTTCCTGCTTTTTCATGTAGTAAATCAATATTGGTGGTGATCACCGTAACGGGTGTTTTCTGCTGCAACTGTGCAATGGCCGCGTAACCAGCGTGCGGTTGTGCATCGCCATACTGCCGTTTCCGCGCATTGTAGAATTCACGCGTTAGCTGACGGACACTCGCGTCGAGGCGATAGCGATCGAAATTGCAGACCAGATTGATATCATGCTTTTCCCACAGGCCATCACTCGCACGAAATGTTGGCAAGCCAGAATCAGCAGCCATACCTGCTCCGGTAAAGAAGTAAATCATGCGCGCACCCTATCGATTGATCACAGCATTCTAAACTGAATGACGATCTATCCACATTGAAGTCGAAGCGATGGAAATGGAGTGCTTATTGGGTAGGCTTACATCGCAAAAACAGCCGCTGGCCAATTTTGGACGAAAAAAAACCTAGGCCTGAAACCTAGGTTTTTCATTTTGGTTGCGGGAACAGGACTCGAACCTGTGACCTTCGGGTTATGAGGCCAATCCTACACACACTCTCCAAACAACATATTAGGCAAATATTCTATGTTTTACAACAGTTTTTCTACCGTAACTCGCCATTTATCCGCCCCTTGGCGCTCCATACGAATACGTCAGTCAAACCAAAAAAGCGGTAATTTTGATGTTAAATAGAAACGCAGTTTTGACCGTTGGTGAGTTCACCAGATAAGTTGTCCTCAAACCTATGAACCGGCAAGTGCCCCTTGAACCGTCCATCCCTTTTGAGCCTGTTTTGACAATAAGCTGGCACCTGCCCTCTTGCGGAAAGGCTCATGCCCACACTTAAAACGGAAAATGGTAAACAGAACTCAACGGGGGGCTCTGCCGATTGATATATGGTTGTGCGTTGAATCGAATTACTTGGAGACCTGACAACTCCCCCCTAAGCAGCTACACTGATCATCAGCATATTTATCTATTCATTAATCTATTCAGTCCATGCGCATTCATACGGAAATTCTGAGGCACGCACTTGATCAAGGGCCTTGTACAGCACGCCAACTCGCTGAAAAGGCAGGAATAAGCCAGCCCACCGTGTCACGTGCTCTATCTAAGTTGGGTGCATCAATTGTTCGGATTGGCGCTGGTCCTTCTATTCAATACGCCATAAAAGATGAATTCCGAGGGCTTGTTGCAACGCCAATTTACCGGGTGAGTTCTGCTGGGAAAATTGAAGAGTTAGGCACTCTTGTTCCAGTACGCCCCCAAGGTTTTGTGATGCAGTACGTCACAGGAAAAACGATATACAGCGAAGGACTACCTTGGTGGTTAGTAGATATGCGACCACAAGGCTTTCTTGGGCGAGCTTATGCTTCGGTTTACGCTGCGGGTCTTCATTTGCCGCCTAACCCAGAACACTGGAATGATGCTGAAGTACTGAAGGCACTGTTAACACATGGGCATGACAACATGGGCAACCTGCTGATCGGTTCAGAGGCCCGAGATCGATTCCTTAACATGCCACTGCCTGTGCCGGTGAACCGAGCGGAAGATTACCCAGTACTTGCCAAGGCAGCGGCATTAGGCGAAGCCCCAGGCTCATCCGCCGGAGGCGAACAACCGAAATTTTGTGCTTACAGTGTACTGGGACACGTGCTGGTTAAATTCACGGCCCCCACCGATAACCCAGTAAGTGAGCGATGGCGCGACCTGTTATTGGCTGAGCACTTGGCGCTAGAAGTACTCGGGGTCAAGACAGAGGTCTATGATTTCGGGGGGCAGCGATTTCTAGAAGTGCCTCGTTTTGACCGAGCAGGCCAACTGGGCCGAGTCGGTATCTGTTCACTACGTGCTCTAGATATGGAATTCGTGGGCGATGCGCTAGCGCCATGGCCGACATTAGTCACTAAGCTTGCGGCAGTTGGGCTGCTCCAATCATCAGCAGTTTCAGAAACCGCTCGACTATGGGCCTTCGGCTGTTTGATCGGCAACACGGACATGCATGCGGGTAACTTGTCATTCATTGGCAGCGAAGGGGGTACGTACCAATTAGCACCCGCCTACGATATGTTGCCGATGGCCTTTGCTCCGCGAAGCAGTGGCTCGATCATTGATACTTTAGCGCCAGCCACATTAAGCACAGCCGTGCCAAACGAAATCTGGCGTGAAGCCTTGCAGTTAGCAGACGCATTTTTGAGGGCGATTCAAAATTACGATGGCTTTTCTGCACGGTTTTTGCCGTGCATTGCGTCAATACGTCGACATATTGATGCTGCAGCCATCCAAATAGAGCGACTAGCTTAGGGTGGGCTCAATAATAGCGATACTTTGAAACGCTTAGCATCCGAGAAGATGTACTTGCGACACAGCTCGGCTAAGGGCATGCCGGCTTCTGCCATAGGAAGCCGATGATTAGTTCTTCGGTGAATCGTTTCTTTATGTCCAACTCCTTGCTATGGTGGATTGGAATCTAAAGTAACGCCTTACTCAAGATGGGGTGGACGTCGACTCCCCCATGGAGATTGACCCGCAAAAAGAGTTTTGGCGACTCGCGACAATCAATCAGAAATATCGATCTGATATGATGATGGAATACACATGTATTTATTCTGTCAGTTAAAACATCCTTACGAAGCACCTTAATGACCTTAATGACGTACCTGTGGCAGCGGAGCCGCGAACAATCTGATCATGCTGTTTATTTCTTTCTCAATAGCGATGGTGATGTTCAGTATCGACTTTCATATCTGGAGCTACATAACCAAGCGTGTGCAATCGCGCATGCGTTGCGCCAGAGATTGACACCTGGTCAGCGGTGCCTTCTTTTATTTCCTCAAGGTATAGATTTTGTCGTTGCATTCTGGGGCTGTCTTTATGCTCGTGTAGTACCTTTACCAGTTTTCCCTCCAACAAAATCACAGCAAAGCGCTAGACTGCTTGCGATTATTGGTGATTCGCAAGCTCAACTGGCGCTCACAAATGCCGCGTTCAAAGAAAAATGCCTGAAATGGCTTGGTGACTCCTCTGAAAGTCAGTTGGAGCTCTGTGTTCTCAGCGATTTACAATTAACCCAGCAAAGTGAGGATGCTTGCTCATTTATTAATGAATGGTGTGAAGAGGATCTGGCATTTATTCAGTACAGTTCGGGTTCAACAGGTACTCCGAAGGGTGTACCTATTTATCATCGTGAGTTACTGGAAAACCTTGAGCAAATCAGACAATGCTTTCATTTAACCAAAGAAACAATTGGGGCAAATTGGCTACCGCTTTATCATGACATGGGATTGGTAGGACATTTGCTTTGTCCTATTTATGTCGGATGCCAGCAATACTTCTTTGGCGCACAAGACTTCTTACGCAAGCCAAAATTATGGTTTGAAGTTATAACTCGTTACCAAGTAACGACAAGCGGAGCCCCTAACTTTGCATACCAGTACTGCATAGACCGCATAAATGATGATGACTTGATAGGGGTAGATTTAAGCCAATGGGCCCAAGCTTATTGCGGAGCAGAGCCTATTCAAGCAAACACACTACTAGACTTCTATTCCCGATTTGCTCATGTCGGTTTCCGACAGAATGCATTATTACCTTGCTATGGCATGGCTGAGACCACGCTTATCGTTAGTGGCTTTAAGCCTAAAGGGCTTGTTGCAAATACATTAGAGGTAGATAAGTCTGCACTAGAGCACGGGGTGGTTGTTACCCTACCTAATAGCGAACATCGTTTGGTTAGCTGCGGCTCTCCAAGCAATAATACCGAAATTTTTATAATTGATTCGCGCACACGTGCTTTTTTACCTGAAAATCAAATTGGTGAAATATGTGTCCGTAGTTTTTCGAATGCTCGAGGCTATTGGAAAAAGCCAGAATTGGACGACGAGCTATTCTTGAATCTAGATGACTCAGCGCCTTTGCTGCGTACAGGTGATCTTGGCTTTCTATCTCAAGGGGAACTTTATGTAACCGGACGACTGAAAGAAATGATTATCATTCGCGGTAGAAATTTATACCCATCGGATATTGAAAACCTCGTTAGCAAGGCTCATCCAGCAATAAATTCTCAGCGAATTGTTGCCTTCGCTATCGAGGAGACACAGGGTCAATCCTTGGCTCTTGTCGCTGAGCTTGAACGAAGTCAGTTACGCAAATGTAACCCAGCCGATGTTTGGCAGGCGATAGTCAAAATTATCTCCGATGAATTATCGATCCAATTGACTGCGGGGGCACTTCTTAAACCTGGTCAGTTGCCCATTACGTCAAGTGGCAAACGTCGGCGTTTGGCATGCCGCGAATATTGGGAAAATGATCATTGGCAAAGCATATTTACTACAGGGAATAAAAGAGCTACCGACGACGTTATAGAGACGGACAAGAGTACAAGCTTGATTGAGTGGCTGCGAGAGTATCAACTTCGTCGTTTGCAATCGCAACAAATGGATGAACGTCGGAGTATCGATCCGCATTTGTTGTTGCAACTGGGTAAGCGCGGCTTTTTTGGCCTGAATATTCCTGCCCAATATGGTGGACAGGGCCTCTCGCAACAGCAGACCCTGCGGGTTATGCAGCAGTTGGGCGCGATGGATGTCAGCATAGCAGCCATGCTTGGAGTACATCTGGCTCTGGCCGTAGAGCCAATTGTCCGTCACGGCTCGAATCAGCAGAAGGTCATGCATTTGCCCTCTCTTGCCCGTGGGCAATCTCTTGCTGCTTTTGCCATAAGTGAGCCGAATGCTGGTGCGAATCCTCGTTCGCTAAAGAGCCTCGCCAAAGCAAGCTCAACTGGTTGGATGCTGTCCGGTAATAAGTGCTGGATTGGCAATGCCGGATGGGCAGATACCTTGCTTGTTATTGCAAAAAGTGAGAGCACTACTCAGCAGCCCCTTGGGTTGAGCGCCTTCTTAGTCAATACAGAACAAGAGGGAGTACACATTGGCCCAGAAGCGATGACAACAGGCATGCGCGCTATGGTGCAAAATTCGCTTTGGTTCGACAGAGTTTCATTGACGAATGAGCAAGTACTTGGTCAGGTTGGGCACGGTTTCCGTATTGCAGAAACTGCAATGCATACGGGACGACTTGGCATTATGGCTATATGTGTTGGCGCTTTACGGCGTTGTTGCCAACAACTTCTCAGACATGCGCAAGAGAGGCAAATTGCTTCGGGACGCTTAATTGATCAGAGTTTAATCCAGCTGTGGCTACGTGAGGGACTCAAAAAGGCTGACTTGATAGAGCGTTTCAGCCAGCGGATTGCATTAAAACGCGATATGGAAATTGAAGTCTCTAGCGATATTTATGCAATTGGAAAATGCCTTGCACCGGAGTGGCTTGGAGAAACGATCGATCAACTCCAGCAAGGATTAGGAGGGCGTGGTTACATCGAAGATAGTTTGGTGCCACAGCTCTGGCGAGATGCTCGACTTCTCAGAATTTTCGAGGGCCCAACTGAAACGCTGTTAAGCCACTTAGGCCAGAGATTGTGGCAACAAGAACAAGAATTAGAAAAAGCATTCACGAAATTCGAAGCAATTGCTCCATTTGAAAAACTGCGGGCTTGGAAAGAAGAGCATGCTCTGAAATCACTTCACCAAGATTGGACATATTACGTTAGCGGAGAGTTGGTTTGTTTATGTCTAATAGAAAGTTTCTGCCAGCACGAAGACGAGATCCTTTTTATCCAATCCCGCTTGCAGCAAGCCTTTGCTAAAACAAACTTATCTATCGATCGTTATCCGGAGACTGAGTTATTAGCGCTTAGTGTTCAGCTAGACAGCCAAATTGGTCCGCTCGGCAGTCAAAAGGCTACTCCGCCTAATGACATTGAAGCTCGCCTATCCTGGCAAACGAATGCTGAATTAACAAGAAATTTGAATACATTCGATGAAGAAATTGAAAGCCCTGCAATTGCCACATATGCGGCTCAGCAACCTTATGAAGAATGGTTGATTAATTGGCTCCAGAAAAATGTTAAGCCGTCCACTAAAGTGGAGCGTTCCACTGCTATAAATAGCCTCGGATTAGATTCAATTATTGCAGTCGAATGCTCCGTGGCTTTCGAAGAACACTGGAACAAATCGCTGCCAGTCGAGTGGTTTTGGCAAGTCGAACGTATTGATCAAATATCAGCACTACTGTGCGAGAGCTACAGTCCAGAATCTTCCTCTGTCGAAACTGTGAACAATTCAGTATCAGAGCAAGCCTGCTCAGCAGTCGAACTGAGTGAGCCCAGTTCTCAATCTTCGCTCGGCTTAAGTCTATTCTTTTTTGGGCAAAGCGAAGCTACTCGTGATGAAAATCCATACGAATTGATTCGTGAAACTGCCGAGTTTGCTGACGTGCATGGGTTTGAGGCAATTTGGCTACCTGAGCGACACTTTCATCGCTTTGGAGCTGCATTCCCAGACCCTGCAGTTCTTGCTAGTGCACTCAGCCAAGTAACTAAGAATCTCCGATTGCGGGCGGGTAGCGTCGTACTTCCGTTGCATCATCCTGCACGTATTGCAGAACAGTGGTCTTTAGTTGACCAACTGTCTAAAGGTCGCGCAGGAATAGCAATTACGGCAGGCTGGAATCAGAATGACTTTGTATTGAGTTCGTCAGATGCCTACACCAATCGTTTTGAATCTCTTGGTAAACAAATTCAGCAACTCCGACGATTCTGGCAACAAGAGCCTGAAACTTTAATCAACCCATCTGGAGACTCCATCTCGCTGACTACATATCCCAAACCTTTCCAGTCGTTAGCGCCGTTATGGCTAACTTGCAATCGCCGGAAAGAAGGATTTATTGAGGCAGGGAGCTTAGGCGTTAATCTACTGACGGCTTTGCTAAGCCAGACGGAAGACGAGTTGGCCGAAAATATTAAATACTATCGGCAATCGTTGGTCGATTCGGGATTCTCATCTCAGCAGGGTAGAGTAACGCTGATGGTTCATTGTTTTGTGCACGACAATCCTGATGAATTAAACGAGTGGGTCACACCAGCGCTGCATGAATATCTCCATAGTTCTGCAGATTTATGGCAGCAAGGTAGCAAAGCATTGCATGCTCAAGGCGCAGAGGAAAGGGAGAAGTTGATAAGGTTCGCGGCGATGCGCTACCGCAAAAGTCAGGCATTGATAGGCAGCACAGAAGAGTGTTACGCAAAACTGGAGCGTTGGCATGAATTAGGAGTGGATGAGGTGGCTTGTCTTGTCGACTTTGGATTGTCAGCTCAACAAATAAAATTGGGGCTTCAATCACTTTGTAAACTCGTGCCTTCTAAGGTGAATCCGCTTGAGAATACTGTGAAGTGTTTAATTCCAAATCCCCAAGCGAAGTACAAGTTGCTTTGCCTTACGCCAGCTGGAGCATCGCCATACTGTTATTTTGCTTTAGCGCAAGCATTATCCACAGAATGGGAGTTGTGGGTTCTAAGCTATCAAGACTACGACACTCTAGATTCGCTGCTCAATGGATTGCAGAACCAAGCTATGGCGCTAATTGATAGGCCATTTTCGATCTATGGACAGAGTTTTGGTGGCTTAATGGCATTTGAATTAGCTAGGAAACTGGAGTTGTCGGGGAATCTACCCAGCTGGGTTGCTGTTGCTGCGCAGCATAGTCCTACATTAAGCTATCCGCACAATACTCCGAGTTCAGAATCTGACTGGCAAGCTCTTGGGGTTAATAGCCCTATGCAGCGAGTTAGAACATTAGCCCAATTAGAAATTCAAGCGAAAGAGTATAAGTATCAAGTAGAACCTTATTTAGTTGCACCGCTGCATCTTGTTTACGGTGAAAAAGATGAGTTATTAGAGCCGAGTCAGGTCTTAGCATGGCAGGAAGTGAAAAAGCCTGCATCCGCGAATAGTTTGGATGCAAAGCATCACTTCATGTTGACGGACTCTAGCCAGCTTGCAATCTGGATAGACGCTTGGCAACGTAGTGCTACCACAAAGGATTGACCTCCTCCCTACAAACCGAGCGGTCTGACTTAGAGATCCCGGGCTTCAAGGTGGGCGAGTCGGAACTCGCTGGGAGTCCGGTCGCCCAGAGAGCTATGTGGCCTAAACTCATTGTAATCCTGTCGCCAACGTTCGATCTTGTCACGGGCATCATCCAATGACAGAAACCAATGTACGTTCAGGCACTCATCCCGCAAGCTGCCATTAAACGACTCGATAAAGGGATTATCCGTGGGTTTTCCTGGTCGCGAGAAGTCCAGCGTCACACTTTGTTCATAGGCCCATTGATCCAGCGCCAGAGAAATAAATTCACTGCCGTTGTCCACCTGAATCCGCTGGGGCGTACCGCGTAAAGCTTGCACATGCCGCATCGTCGTGACGACATCCTCGGCCTTTAGGGCGAAGTCTACCGTGATCGCCAAGCTTTCCCGACTAAAATTATCCACTACAGTTAAGGCTCGGATCCGCTGGCCATTAAACAGCTGATCGGCGACGAAATCCATGCTCCAGCACGCATTCAAACTAGAAACGGTCGGCCGTGCCACCCGATGAGCCGCAGCCACGCGCCGCCTTGGGCGCTTGCGTCGCAGGTTCAGCCCCTCCTCGCAATAAATCCGGTAGGTCTTCTTGTGATTGATCCGCCAGCCTTCGCGTCGCAGCAGAACATGAATGCGGCGCGCCCCATAGCGAATGCGCGTGGCAGCAATTTCCCGAATACGCTGCCGCTCGGCACGATCGTCACGAGGATGGGGACGATAAAAGTACGTCGCTTGCCGCAGCTGAATAACGGCCGTGGCACGCCTGATACTGACGCGATACGCGCCAATCAGGAAATTAGCCAGCTCGCGTTTGCTAGCCGGCTT
>NZ_CAMFLP010000019.1:0-46634 GCF_945957625.1 uncultured Chitinibacter sp. | reverse complement strand
CAGTCGTACCCGACTCCGCTTGGCGCAAGGCGAAAGCGATCTGTTCTTCTGTGAAATTCGATTTTTTCATGACAAATCTCCTACCCAGATAAGGTTAAATTTGCCAGAAATCTCTACTTTCCACCGCTACCATTTTTCGGGAGGAGGTCAAAGTAGAGTCAAAGTCAACCTCTAATTATCCAGCAGTACATATTGATTCATCTTTAGATCAAAACTAGAAATCTACTCCATACTCAAATTATAAAACTTGACAAACCTTGAGAAACTCGAGAATTTCTACATTGTTTTGGATAAAAATCCATAATCTCCATGCATTCGATAACATCAAGACCAAACCTACAGACGACAGGCCAGCCCCTAAGGTTTACCGTATCTACTATGCCATCAGTTGCTCATGGAAGTGACACCAGCATTGCTATCCCCTCTTAATACAAGGATTGCAATCGCATGGAAGTATACTATTCTTATTCTACATACACTCTCATAAACTACAATTTTAGTAAAATAAAAACTCTACCAAACCTCTAGAGACTTTCAACATCGGAGAGAGAAATGGCGATACATGATAGTGATGCGTACGCTCAGATATTTAACGACAGTAAATTAGATAAGCGAATTGAAAATTACATGCTAGCCAGATTCACGAAAGAAAACCCCTTGCTAGCTCAGCATATCCCCCCTCACAACAACTCACGAAGCAATATTATTTTTTACATAAATCTATACCCACACCTCTTAGATACATTCAAAAAATACAAATCAATAGCAACAATTAACAACGAAAAAATAGACTGGATAAAAGATGAAAAGCGCCAACTATACTGGCTTATAAATTCAATCTCAAAACTATACCCTGAAAGCACTCACGATCTAGGAAACATAAGCCTAAAGGAAAAAGCAATCCTATCAATCGACTTAATAAACACAACAATAGATCAAAAAAATAGACTAGTTTCATACCTAAAGACCGAATGGGAAACCAAACTTAGACGAGAGCATTTCTTTGAATGGTTAAAGACAGATGACCCAAAGTCAAAACTCGAAATAGCAAGAGCCGAGATTGAAAAATTAATTCCACAACACAACACAGCAAAACCATTTAGCTCAACAACCACACTAGAAGACTTATTAATTACAATTGATTCAACAAACCCTTCACCCAGCGAAATTGAAAAAAAGTACTGGATCGAAGGTTTAAAAAAGAAATTCAACCAAAAGAAATACAGAAAAAACCTAAAAGACAAAAAACAATACAACTTTATTTTATCAAAAAAGGTAATCGATACACTGGATGGACTATGTGAAAAATATGAGCTAAGCCGGGCAGAAATTATTGAACTACTTGTCAAAATGGAAACCATCAGCCCAACTCATTTACCTAATCGAATTCGATACGTACAGTTAATGACCGAGCACATAGAGCAACTAAAACCATAGCGCAATTCATGCTCGAAGGCTTGATATTAGCACTCCGGCAGGACTAATTTCACTTGCATGCCAACCTCAACCTGAAATGCCAACTCTTAAGATACCTCAACACAAGCAATTGGCATTCCTTCAATCAAGCAGATTTATTTAGGCAACTCGATGTGATGTATAGTCTCAACTGCAACTTGGGAAACCGTTTAAGATAAACTCTCCAGCCAATAACACCTAACAGCAAGCCTATTTTTTGTTCAGATGACGAACAGCACAAATAGATCGAACTTGACAACAGACCCACTTTGCTTGCAGCGCCCTACAAAATGCACTAATAAAAACAATCAGGATTTAGCTAAATGTAATAGCCATGAAGCCACCTAAAATAACTTCGCCTGCCCGAATGCGTAGTTCAGAGACTTGAATCCGAGTCTTTTTTTGCTTGATTATTTAGTTTTTTTCCACCGCAGCAATCTCGTTGGGCTTGACTGTGGCTAAGCTAGTTTTCTTCGAGACATATTGCCGAATCAGCCCATTGGTATTCTGATTGCTCCCGCGCTGCCAGGACAAATGCGGGTCGGCAAAGTAGCAATCCGCTGCAAACGTCGTGCAATCCTGGCATGCCCGCTAAATTCCTTGCCGTTATCGAAGGTGATACTCCTGATCTGATCCTTCAGCGGTGCAAGCAAATGGCAGATGGCCTGGGTATCGCCAGCTGCGGCTCTACTCGGGACATGCGCGATGCGAGTAAGCCCCTTTTTGCGGTCCACCCGCGTGCCCAGTGCACCTTGATGGGCGGAACCGATCAACATATCGGCTTCCCAGTGTCCTAGTTCCTCACATGTCTCGACTTCAGCTGGACGTTCGCTAATGCATCGCAAATCCTTGATCTGGCGACCATTGCGCAGGTCAGAAGCAATGTGCTGATATAGCCATTCGTGACTCACGCTGTATTCACTACCGCGAAATACGCCGCTAATTTGCTCGAGGCTCCAGCCTTCTTTGCGCAAGGGGGCTGCTGATTCATCAAACATCAGTTGCCAGCGTTGACGTTGTCACCCCTTGCTGAGCTATGTTATGACCACTGCGAATAAAGCCTGAATCTGGTATCGTTTCGCAGCGGCGAAATGGTGATGAGGCATGATGTGCTCCTGACTGACTGGCCAGTCATTAAGCGCAGAAATGTACGCAATTTCTCTGCCCTTGATACCGATTTCAGTCTGTTGCACTTCTCGTTGAACTCGCCCCCCTGGAAAACAGGCGTGTGATTGATAAGGGTACAATTAGGGGTACAATTAGGTACTCAAATCGAAGAGATCTAGTAAATACAAGGCTAAAGCTAACAAATTCAACTCCCCCCACCCCAATACTCAATAAAAAAGCCCTGATTTTTCAGGGCTTTTTTATTTGCCATTGCCATGAGCGCAACAATCAACCTCGCATGCCGTCCATGCAAAGCTCTAGTACTCCCAAATCGCTGTCAGATTCAGATGATCCGCTCGACTAATCTTTAGTCTTGGTCGTGCAATCAGTAATGGGTGGGCGCCCCCGGTCGGCTACCCGCTTGGATGCCAGCCAAAAACTCGCCATGCCGTACCGTGGCCAAATCTGTCCAAATTTGAGCGTGAATACCGCGTGGGTGTGCGCCGAGGTGTAATCGATTGCGACAATTGTAGGCGCACTCACTACTGTTTTAGCTGTGGTGGCCATTGTTGAGCTATCTTGGGCGATAGCGACAGCCCTGCGGGGTTTGTTGCACAGCTTCGAAATTAAAACTAAGGGATCGATGATGAGTCAGCAGGCTTTGCTGTGGCTGGAAGAACACGGCGATATGCTGTATGCCTATGCACTACGCCGCTTGAGTGATGCGCATCAGGCCGAGGAAGCGGTACAAAATACGCTATTGGCCGCGCTGGAAAATGCCAGCGGCTACGCAGGGCGCGCCAGTGTCAGCACTTGGCTGGTTGGGATATTGAAATACAAGATTATTGACCAGATCCGAGAGCAACAGCGCTGGCATGCGCCAATCAGTCAGGATGAAATCGAGCAAAGCGTGGGGGAAGATGACCTTTTTAGCGCCGATGGCCACTGGGCGCATGAGCCCGTGGAATGGAGCGACCCCGCGCAGCTACTGGATCGCAAGCAATTGCAACAGCGACTAGAGCGCTGCTTGGCGCGCCTGCCGCGCCGAATGGCGCAGCTGATCTGGCTACGCCAATTGCAGGATGAGCCCGCCGAGCTGGTGTGCCAAAGCTTGGGCATTAGTCAGGCGAATTTGTATCAACTCTTGTTACGCGCCCGCCAAACTTTGCGGGTATGTCTGAGTGAAGGAGGTCAGCATGCTCACCTGTCGTGAAGTTAGCAGCAGCCTCACCCTGCAAACTGAAACACCACCTACTTTGTATCGGCAGCTACAAATCCGGCTGCATTTGCTGATTTGCCGCAACTGCCGACGCAACCGCCGCCAGCTGCAAGAGCTTAACGCCTTACTCGCGAGCGAAACGCAAACTACAGATCACGCGCCAAGCTTACCCGAGCCAGCCAAAGCACGCCTGCGGGCCAAACTCGAAGCGGCAAACAAAGACTAAACCACGCTGGCTGCAGGGATTGCGCTATGGACAGCTAGCGGATTGGTTAAGCAACCCTGCTTATCTATTCCGTTAGCAGCCGGCTCGAAACTGCCCACTAACATGGTTTACCCCCAGCCTGCCCCCGCTCTGGATGAGTCATCCATCATCCCCACGCTAGTGCACATCGCAAAGATTCAATCAGTACTTCATCTTCAGTTAAGCTTCACACACTAAGCTCTCGTTTCTATCGCGATACGCCACCACCATGCATGATCAAACCGAATTAAGCCGTGTTTCTCCCGCAGAAAAAACCGCCGCCAAACGCAGTCTCTGGGTCAGCGTGGCAGTCAATCTGGTGCTAACCACCGTACAAGGCATCGTTGGGCTGTGGGCAGGCTCGCAAGCCCTGGTGGCCGATGCGCTGCATTCTTTATCCGATTTGCTCGCAGATTTTGTGGCCATGCTGGCCGGCCACCATAGCCAAAAGGCGGCGGACGATGATCACCACTACGGTCATTATCGTTACGAAACCGCCGCAGCCCTTGTCTTGGGCTTGCTGCTGATTGCCGCCGGAGTGGGCATGCTGTGGGGTGCCGCCACCAAGATTAGCGGCGCGAGCCCCTTGCAAACGGTGCATCCTGCCGCCCTCGTGGTGGCGCTCATTGCCTTGCTAAGCAAAGAGCTGCTGTTTCGCTATATGCTGGCCGTTGCCGAGCGCGTGCGCTCGAGCATGTTGGTGGCCAATGCCTGGCATGCCCGTGCCGATGCCGCCTCGTCCTTGGTCGTGGCGCTGGGGATTGCCGGTAATCTGCTGGGCTATCCGTGGCTAGACCCCATTGCAGCGATATTGGTCGGCTTTATGATCGGTAAATCGGGGCTCGAATTTGCCTGGAATGCGCTGAGTGATTTGATGGATCGCGCGGCCGATGAAGCCACCGTAAAGCAAATCGAACAGGCGCTACGCAACACCCCGGGGGTGCAAGGCTTGCATGATCTGCGCACCCGAAAAATGGGGGATATGGTGTTGGTGGATGTGCACCTGGAAATAGATGGGCAGCTTACCGTGCAGCAGGGCCACGCCATCGCCGTGGCGGCGCGCACCAATGCCATGGCCAAATTACCCGTGCTGGATGTAATGACGCATGTGGATCCGGTTTAGTGCACATCTACTTGGCAAAAAGCGTTAACGCAAGTCGCAAGTAAAGATCACACCCGAAAATGACCAATCAAGCGCTGCAGCTGGCCGGCAGTTTGATGAATGCTCTTCGCCCCGCGGTGTGCTTCGTCCGAACTATGCACGTTGGCATTGCTTGCTTGGGCAATCTGCTCGGTCATTTGCACCAAATGATCCCCATGCTGGCGCTGATCTTGGACAATTCCCACCAGCTCCACCAAGGCCGCCAGTGCGGAATGCGAGCATTGGTTGAGCTCGGATAGCGGCTCTTTCAGCGCGCAAATATGCTCGACGCCGGTGCTCACTTGAGTGCTGGCCGACTGCATTTGCTGGCTGGCCTCACCACTTTGCAGCTGAATTTGCTCCAGCATTTTTTTGATTTCACTGGTGGCAGTCGATGTGTTTTCCGCCAGTTTGCGCACTTCATCCGCCACCACGGCAAAGCCCCGCCCAGCTTCACCGGCGCGGGCCGCCTCAATGGCGGCATTCAGCGCTAGTAGATTAGTTTGCGCGGCTATCTCGGCAATTACATTGGCAAAATTGCTAATCGCATCCGAGCTAGCCTGTAAATGCTGCATACCTGCACTACTAGACTGCACCAATGCGGCAATTTTCTGGATTTCATCTGCCGCCGCATTGACCAATTGCTGGCCGTTATCGGCAATCTCGGCCGTACGCTGCGCCACCTGCTGTGCAGCATCTGCATGTTCACCCGCCTGATGTAAATTACCGGCCATTTCCTCCAGATCAACCGCGGCCGTACCAATTGATTCATTTTGCCGCCGCACCGCCTGAGTAATCGTGCCCGAGGCATGATCCAGTTCACTGGCTGATTTTTCTAGGTGCTCGGTATGCGTATGAATCTGAACCACCATTTCGCGCAGCTGCTGCTGCATTTGGGCCAAGGCCTTGAGTAGTTGCCCCAGCTCATCCTCGCCCTGCGGCTTGATTTCTTGGCGCAAATCCCCTTTCGCTACGGCATTGGCAATACGACTGGCGGAATAAATCTGGCTCGAAATCCGCCGCAGCACCGCAATACTGAGTAGCGCCGCCAGCACGGCGGCCACAAGCGTACCGATCATCATCAGCCACTGTATGCGCCGCAACTGCTGATCCACTTCATCTCGCGCGGTATGGCTTAGCGTGGTTTCCAGCGCTTTCAGTTCATGCACTTGAGCGCTCAGATCGGCAAACAGTTTGTCCGTTGACTGCATCATGGTGACACCCATATTGATGTCATCCGAGGCCATATCCAGCACTTCACTGACCGATTTCTGATATTGCGTTGCGGTTTTCAAGATAGCCGCAGCCTGCTCTTTTTCGTCGGTGGAAAGCTGGGCTTGCTCTTGCCATTGTTTGAATTTGGCCAGGGCATCGCCTAAGCCAGCTACCAGCCCCTTGGATTCACGCGCGAAATACTCCGCGCCCAAGGTACCTGTCCAGGTTAAGGTGCGGTAGGTTTGCACCTGCGCCTGCTGCAAGCCCAAGCCGAGTGAGTTAACCGCCGCCAGATTAGCAAAGCGGGTATTACTGATTTCATCCATGCCGGTGCGGACATACTTGCCGGCCAGCAGCATGAGGCCAGCAAAAGCCAGCAGCATCAGCAAGGTCACCAAGGGAGGCAAGAGCAAACGATAAAGCAGACGCATGATCATGATCCACTAAGCTGCACGAAGAATCGCGGCGGGTCGTAACCCCGCCGCAGTGCGACCCAAAACGCGCAACTTAGCGCTTATAAATACCGGCGCACACCACCATCGCATCCAGTTTTTCGCAATACATTTGCTTGGGCAGAATTTTCTTCGTGACCGGATCGGTGAATTTATAGTCTTGCCAGAATTTACCTTTGCTATTGGCCAGCTCAACCCGCTCTTTCACAAAAAGCTTGCCATCGGGGTCTTTCAGTTCCAAGAGATCTTTCCCCACCTGCTTGGCATTTTGGCCATGCGCCAACACTTTGCCCTGCAAGTCATACACCACTGGATACAAATCGCCCACGACCCATTTGCTGTCTTTATTGGTGATTTCTTCCAATGTCTTTGCCTTATTGGCTTTGATGGCGGCGACTGCTTTAATCACCATCGCCTCAGCCTCTTTGGCGGTCGCGAAATCTTCAGCCACCGCAGTCACAGCCACTGACCAAACCAAAGCCCCCAACAGCACCAGCACACGCTTCAATGTCATGATCCTTCCCCAATACAAACAAGAGTTTCAATTATTGCTTACTAAAATCGAAATACAAGTTCAAACAATGGGACAGCCATCGATACACGAAGTGTTTCATCCGCCCACCGCACCGCGGCCTGTCATCATTTCGACATTTGTTTCACCCTAGTCTGTCGGCAGGAGGAACCCGGCCATGCTCTTAGTTCAGCGCCCAACAAAAATCTGCCCATCGCAGCCCCCTCGCCACCCAAGCTCCAACATCTGGCACCGCTTAAGCTTTGCGGTGCTGAGCCTGATGCTCACGGGCTATAGCTGGGGCACAGAGCTGGCCAGCGTCAAAGTAGAAGTCAGCCGGCAAGAGCAAACCTTGCAAATCCGTGGCCGCTATCAAGTGGCCGCCAACCCAGATCAGGTGTTTGCGGTGCTGACGGATTACGAGCGGATGCAGCAGTTTGTTCCCGGGCTACTCAGCAGCAAGGTGCTGGCGCGAGAAGGCAAAGTGCTGCGCCTGCAACAACAATCACGCCATCAACTGGGGCCGTTTAGCGTGGTGGCCGATTCGATTTCCCGCATTGAGCTACGCGCCCCGGAGGAAATCCTCTGCCAATCGCTGCAGAATTCGCAGGGTGAATTCAATAGCAGTACCCGCATTCAGGGACTGGGGGAGCGCAGCGAAGTAATTTTTGAAGCCAGCTGGCGCCCGACGAATAGCGTATTGCTAAATCTGGGCAGTAGCGCCGTGCGCGCGCGGGTGCAGGAGCAATTGGCCAGCATGCAGCAGGAAATCCAGCGCCGCTACCCACCGCTGAGCCAGCTACAGGCTAAAGCACCCTAGTGGGTATAGCTTCAAATTAGCCTAATCATAAAGCGTAAATCCAACTACCCCACCTGGGTATATTCAGTTAAACGCATGATCTTGGCTGCGGATGCCTCAGATTCAATAGCTTGAGTACTCTCGCCGCCGCGCTGAGCCGCGTGGCGGACTGCACCTAGGCCAACACCTCAGCAGCAAGCCCTATTGCGCGCAAGGCGTGCAACGCAGCGGCTCGCCTAGTTGGCGTTCCGTACCGCCCATCGGGGGCTGCTCGCACGCTGGGCGACAGTATTCACGCTTAGGCTGGATTGTCGGCTTGGCCGCCTGCACTTGGGTGCTACAGAACAACGTGAGAAGTACTGCAAGCAGAGAGCAACAAGGCACTAATGGCGCTGGCTTGTGTATCGATATTGCAGGGTTCGCTCTACCACAGTTTGCTTGCGTCATCATCACCGTCCTATTCGTTTGCTCTGCCCCTTCTTTTACGCACAGGGATACACCAGCGCGTTTCGAGCAGCATATCTGGATGCAAAACTTGCCCGGCATTACTGAGTGGCACTTCGAGATAAGCGGGCCTGTCTGCGAGCACCCAATCACTTTGCGGCAACCAAACGTTATAAAAGTACTCCACCATCAGGGGCTCATCCGCCAGGCGCCCCACAAAGTCGATCACCACACATGGCCCACCGGGCAACTCATCTCGGAGTAATTCATTATCCCCACACCGGCACTGCGCAACTGAAAGGCTCAAGCCCGGCGGTAAAACAAAGCCAGCTTCATAACGACAGCGGGTCGGCTCGGTGATGTTGGGGTTGTCCACCGTACGCGAAATCCCCAGCAAAACCGGCGCAGTTGGGGTCAGCCCTAAAGCCCCCGGCGTATCAATGACAGCTTGCAGCCACCCCTGAGCAATTCCCCAACGCAGTAACACTTGCCACAGTGCCAGCATCTGCTCTCGCCCAATGCCCTGCTGCCAGAGAAAAATCCGCTGAATGGGGGCTTTGTGTTCGATCCGTAAGGCACGAACATAGCTGGGTTGCCGGCCCTGCCGTACCGCCACAAATTCGGCTGTCCGCATTTGAAACAGCGTTGATAGTACCGGCTGAGCCCGCTGGCTGTTTTTGCAATGCTTGCTGTTTTGCTGACGCCCCTCAGCTTTCCAGCGCCAGTAATGTCCATCATGTTGCCAGAAGGCTCCACGCCGCCATGCGCTCGCCGTCATGCCAAAATGCGCCCGAAATGCGCGCGCCAATAGCGCCTGCGATTTAAAACCGCAGCGCACAGCAATATCGATTAAGCGAATAGGTGGTTGAACCAGCAGCAACTGAGCGGCATGCTCGACGCGGATTCGGCGCAGAAAATCAATCGGGGTTTCTTGGGTACAGGCGGTAAAAACGCGATGAAAATGATAGGGAGACAGATGAGCCGCCTTGGCAACGTCGGCCAAGACAATCTCATCTTCAAAATGCTGGCTAATATAGTTTTGCGCCAGATGAATCCGGCGCGAGTAGTGGCTGGACATAATTGGGCCACTATACCACCGGTGGTATTGCCTTTAATACAACAGCATTTCTAGGTTACAAAGCTATACCCCGGTAGCAACACCCACAATCAAAAACAAAGCAGCGCCCAGCGCTGCTTTGTTGGTTCTACCCGCACTTCAACACGGGCATTTGTTGACGTTACCGGCGCCGGGAAAGCGCGCATCCAGGCAATAGCGATAAAACGCCTCACGGCTTAAGGGCGTGGCCTCGGGGTGCTGGCTGCGCATATGGTCAAGGTAGTATTCATAATCATGAATCCCGACCATCAGCCGGCAGGTTTGCACCACTTTTTGCGCCGTGTCTTTTAGCCCGGTGAGCCAGCCCGAGCCCAGGCTGTAGCGCTCGAAATCGGCCGCGCTCATCGCCTGCCCTTGCGGGCTGGCGGCTTTTTGCTCGGCCAAATAGCGGGCGTAGGCGGCGCTGAGCCCTTCTTCACGCGCCGCGGCGCTGGTGGGCGGCGCGGCGGGTGGCTTCGGTAGCAAAAAGCTCAGATCAAGCATGGCTGGCCTCATTCAGCGCGGGCGTGGCTTCATGCACGCTCGGCTGCGGATTGGCCAGGGCTTTGCGCACATGCACGATGGTGGCAATCAGCATGGTCAGCGCCACCAGCATAAAGAAGCCGCACAGCACGGCATTGATCTGGTTATTGAACACAATGCGTTCCATATCTGCCAATGATTTGGCCGGCGCCAGCACCGTGCCCTCGGCCAGCGCGTTTTGAATGCGCTGCGCTTGAGCGAGGAAACCGATCTTCGGATTTTCATGGAAGATTTTCTGCCAGCCAGCAGTCATTGAGGTGACAAACAACCAAGCGGTTGGCACCAGCGTTACCCAGGCATAGCGCTCTTTTTTCATCTTGAACAGAATCACCGTGCCCAGCAGCAAGGCCATCGAGGCCAGCATCTGGTTACCGATCCCGAACAGCGGCCACAGCGTATTAATGCCACCCAATGGGTCGGTCACGCCCTGGTACACAAAGAAGCCCCAGCCCGATACGGCCACCGCGGTGCCCAGCATATTGCCGGCCCACGATTGGCTTTTGGCCATCCCAGGGATAAACACCCCGGCGGTATCCTGCACCATAAAGCGGCAAGCCCGTGTGCCGGCATCTACCGCAGTCAGGATAAACAGTGCTTCGAACAGAATGGCAAAGTGATACCAGAACGCCATCATGGCCGTGCTATTGAAAATCTCGCTGATGATATGCGCCATGCCCACTGCAAACGTCGGCGCCCCACCGGCCCGCGACAGAATCGAGTGCTCGCCCACATCTTTGGCGATCTGGGTGAGGATTTCCGGGCTAATCACAAAGCCCCAGCCATTGATCACCGTGGAAGCGCTCTCTACGGTTTTACCAATCACCGCCGCGGGCGAATTCATGGCGAAATACACGCCCGGATCGAGCACCGAAGCACAAATCAGCGCCATGATGGCCACAAAAGATTCGCACAGCATCGAGCCATAGCCAATCATACGCATATGGCTTTCTTTTTCCACCAGTTTCGGCGTTGTCCCCGATGACACCAGCGCGTGGAAACCGGAAATCGCGCCGCAGGCAATGGTGATAAACAGGAACGGGAACAGCGAGCCCGAGAACACCGGGCCAGAGCCATCAATGAAGCGCGTTACCGCGGGCATTTTAAGCTCCGGCGTGGCAAACACAATCCCCACCGCCAAGCCGGCAATCACACCGATTTTCAGGAAAGTAGACAGATAATCGCGCGGCGCCAGCAGCAGCCACACCGGCAGTGCAGAGGCCACAAAGCCGTAAATCACCAGCGCTATCGTCAGCTGCGGGCCAGTCAGGGTAAACAGCGGGCCCCAGTATGGGTCGGCCGCAATATCACCCCCGAAGATAATTGCCGCCATCATCAGCACAAAGCCAATAATGGAGATTTCCATAATCCGGCCCGGGCGCAGATAGCGCATATACACGCCCATAAACAGCGCAATCGGGATGGTCATCGCGATCGAGAACACGCCCCACGGGCTTTCGGCCAAGGCTTTGATCACCACCAGCGCCAAGGCTGACAAGATGATAATCATCACGCCCAAGGCACCCACCATCACAATAAAGCCAGGGATCGCACCTAATTCCTGCTTGGCCATTTCACCCAGGCTGCGGCCATCGCGGCGGGTGGAAATAAACAGCACCAAGAAGTCTTGCACCGCGCCCGCCAGCATCACACCAACCAAAATCCAGATCGTGCCCGGCAAGAAACCCATTTGCGCCGCCAGAATCGGCCCCACCAGCGGGCCCGCACCGGCAATCGCAGCAAAGTGGTGGCCAAACAGCACCCATTTATTGGTCGGTACATAATCCAGACCATCATTGCGCCGCACCGCCGGGGTAAGCCGGCGATCATCCAGTTCGAACACCTTTTCGGCGATAAATTTGGAATAAAAACGATAGGCGATGCTGTAGCAGCTCACCGCAGCCAGCACCAGCCAGACCGCATTCACATGCTCGCCGCGCGACAGGGCCAGCATGGCGAACGAAAACGCGCCCACCAGCGCCACCACCAGCCAGCTTAACCACTGCTTGGGATTGGGCATGACACACCTCAAACGGATTTTTGACGGGCTAAGACTAAATCGCCGGGCGGGCGTTGCGGCGGCTCACTTCAGTGAGCGGTGATGGGCGCGATTAAGCGGTTGATGTAGCGACTGAGCGGCGACTACATGACAGGGCAATAGATGAAGAAATGACTGCCGACATTTGAATGTGCACTGCACCCTCATTCTCAGGCACGGCAATGCTAGCCCGTAGCTGGCCACGTGGCACAGGGCCACTACAACATACCCAGCCAGGTATAGCCACCAGAATCAAATATCAACTTGATTAGCGGGCTATACCCCTAGCATTTCTTTCAGGCTTTTCAGATAGCGCCGGCTCACCGGCACCTGCTGGCCACCCCGGGTGATGATTTCGCCCGCGCCGTTATCCAGTAGGATAATCTCGGCAATGCGCTCGGGGTGAATCAGATGCTGACGATGGCAGCGTAGCAGCGGGGTGCGGGCTTCCAGCGTTTTAAGGGTCAGCTCGGTAAAGTGGGCCTGCCCTGCCTGATCCAGCAAATACACCCCCGACAGCTTGGCCGTCACCGCTTCCACCTCCGCCAGCGGCAGCAACACAATCCGGTCGTGGCGATGGCAGGGTAGCTGTTTGAGCTGCTGGCAGGCGGTGAGGAGCTGGTAATCCGGTGGTTGCAATTGCTTATGCAACCGGCGCAGCGTTTTGGCCAGCCGCTCGGGCTCGACGGGCTTGAGCAGATAATCAAAGGCATGCTCTTCAAATGCTTGCACCGCGTGTTCATCAAAGGCGGTCACAAACACAATCAGCGGCATGCGCTCGACATCCAGCATGGCCACCAGCTCCAGCCCCGACAACCTTGGCATCTGGATATCCAGAAACACCACCTCAGGGTGCAGCGCATTGATTTGCTGCATGGCCTCGATGGCATTGCCCGCTTCGCCAATGATCTCGTGCTCGCCGGCCTCGGCCAATAAGCTGCGTAATTCGGCCCGCGCCAGCGGCTCGTCATCCACCAACAGTATGCGCATTACATCCCCTCCAGTGCCGGCTGATGCGGTACGGCCAGGGTGACGCGGGTAAAGCGATCCGGAATGCGGCTCACCCGCAGCCCGTATTCCGGCCCAAAGCTGACTTTCAAGCGCCGATCTACCAAGCCCATGCCCATGCCATCGCTGCTTTTGCGCGCCGGCTCATACAGGCCAGCATTGTCTTCCACATGTACCAGTAGCTGGCCATTATCCACTTCGGCAAACAGCCGCACCCGCCCAATGCCCAAGAGCTGGGCGGTGCCATGCTTGATCGCGTTTTCTACCAAGGGCTGCAGCGAAAACGCTGGCAATCGTTGGCGGGTATCAATGCCGTCCAGTTGCACGTCCACCTGCAAGCGCTCGCCAAAACGCGCCAGCTCGATCTGCAGATAGGCATTCACATGCTCGATTTCATCGGCCAGCGTGGCCATTTCATCCGGGCGTTTCAGATTTTTGCGGAAAAAGGTCGATAAATGCTGCACCAGCGCGCGGGCGCGTTCCGGGTCGAGCCGGATCACCGCATTAAGGGTATTGAGCGCATTAAATAGAAAATGCGGATTGACCTGCGCATGCAAGAGCTTGATTTCCGCTTGCGCGAGCAAAGCCCGCTGCGCCTCAATCCGACCGGTGAGAATCTGCCGCGACAACAGCTTGGCAATGCCCTCGCCCAGCGTGCGATTAAGTTTGGCAAACAGCCGCCCTTTGGGCTCATACAGCTTGATGGTGCCGATCACCTGATCGTCGGCATCTTGCAACGGTATCACCAAGGTCGAACCCAATTTGCAATCGGAATGAATCGAGCAGGTGTAGGCGACTTCATTCCCATCGGCGTACACCACCCGATTATCGCGCAGCGCTTCCTGCGTATGCTGCGAGGTAATCGGCGTGCCGGGCAAATGGTGATCGGCACCCGTGCCGATAAAGGCCAGCAGCTTTTCGCGGTCGGTAATGGCCACCGCGCCCACGCCGGTTTCTTCAAAGATAATCTGCGCCACTTTCATCGAATTGGCTTCGTTAAACCCTGCGCGCAAGACCCCTTCGGTGCGAGCCGCAATCCGCAGCGCATGCGCCGAAAACGCGGTGGAATATTGCTCGGCCAGCGCGCGCCGATCAAGCAGCAGACGCATAAACATCGCCGCGCCGATGCTATTGGCTATCAGCATCGGCAGCGCCACATGATCCACCACGCTAAATGCCACGTGATACGGCCGGGTAAGCAGCAAAATAATCAGCATTTGCAGCATTTCGGCTACCAGCGCCACCCCGGCGGCCAGCATGGGCTGAAATAGCAAATCCACTCGCCCACGCGCCAGCAGCGCCCGGTGAATCAGCCCGCCCAGCAAGCCTTCGCACACGGTGGAAATCATGCAGGCCACATCGGTTGGCCCACCCAAGGAATAGCGATGCAGCCCGCCGGTAAAGCCTACGGCCAGCCCCACCGACGGCCCGCCGAGCAAACCACCGAGCACCGCCCCGATGGCGCGGATATTGGCAATCGAATCATCGACCTTGAGGCCCAGATAGGTACCCAGAATACAAAAGCCGGAAAACACCAGATAGCAGGTGAGCTTATGCGGTAGGCGAATGGTGACCTGCATCAGCGGGCGAAACAGCGGCGTGCGCGCCAGTAGCCAGGCGATAACCAGAAAAATGCAGGTTTGCTGCAAAAGCTGCAGGACTAGCTGCAGCTGCTGTCCGAACATCATTGCGTCTCTCCTGAAGATGCGCTGGTTTTACCGCACCCACCGAGCGACGGCTATTGATACTTTCCCGCGGCTGACCGCGAAGTTGGCGTATTCTATCCTGCAAAGCCTCATCCACAGGAGATTTACGCCAATGCCACTGTATGTTTATCGCTGCAGCGCTTGCCAACACCAGGGCGAACATCTGCAAAAACTGGCTGATGCCCCGCTCACCACTTGCCCGGTGTGCCAAGCCGCGCAATACCAGAAGCAGCTCAGCGCCGCTGCGCTCAAGCCCAGCCAGAAAACCAGCAGCACGGGGCCGGCTACGCCACATCAATGCGGGCCGGGCTGCCAGCATTAAGTTGGCCCGCACGGTATTTGCCTGAGCGGCGCGAGAAACAGCATCGGGTGAGATGTCAGTCTGCCATTCGGCAACATCGGCGTCGCGAACAGCCACCAGCACCGCTCAAGCTGTCGCAAGCAATATGGTCGCCTGCACACTAGATGCGGCCAGGCTGACGCAATAGGGCATCAAGACGTAACAGCTGCTAGTATTGGCGCACCACACGCGGCAGCTGTGTACCTGCAGCACTAACTAGGCTGCTAGCCGCTCATCCAAACTACTAATCAGTCAGAAACGCCATCGCATGCATCGCCTGCTCACTCACCTTACCCTCGCCGCCTTGTGTCTATTGCTCGCGCCGGCGCACGCCGCCGAAGTGCTGGTGGCCGTCGCCAGCAATATGGCTGAACCTGCCAAAGAACTCGCCCGCCAGTTTAGTGCCCAAAGTGGCCATCGCATTACGTTCAGCAGCGCGGCCACAGGTAAGCTCTACGCCCAGATCAGCCAAGGCGCGCCGTTTGCGGTCTTGCTGGCGGCTGATACGGCCACGCCGACTCGTTTGGGGCAAGAAGGTTTGGCGCTTGCAGATACCCAGTTTACGTATGCAACTGGCCGCCTTGTATTGTGGAGCGCAGCAGGCAATACCCCCAATGAGAAAACTTTAAGCGCCGGCCAATTTGCGCATCTGGCCATTGCCAACCCCGCTGTTGCGCCCTACGGGCAAGCGGCCATGGCCGTCTTGCAACGGCTAGGCATCGCCGCACAAGTGCGGCCCAAACTGGTGTATGGCGAGAACATTAGCCAGACCCAGCAATTTGTGGCCACGGGCCACGCCGAATATGGGCTGCTGGCCGCCTCGCTGGTCTGGCGCGATGGGCGCTGGCTTAGTGGCCAGGGCTGGTGGGTGCCCAGCGACTGGCATGCACCACTACAGCAAGATGCGGTGCTGCTGCGCGCAGGGGCAAACCAAGCCGCCGCGCGCGAATGGCTAGCCTTTTTACGCAGCCCAGCCGCTCGCGCTACGCTGCAACGCTACGGTTATCAATAATGCACTGGGGTAGCGAAGACTGGAGCGCACTGATGCTGAGCCTGCAATTGGCCAGCATCACCACGGCCCTTTTGCTCTTACTGGGCACGCCGCTGGCATGGTGGCTGGCGCGCAGCCAAAGCCGCTGGGCAAGCCTGCTGGGAGCCATCGTAACGCTGCCCTTGGTGTTGCCACCGACGGTGATTGGTTTTTATCTTTTGCTGGCGCTGGGGCCCAATAGCCCACTCGGGCAATTCACACAATGGCTGGGCTGGGGGCTGCTGTCGTTCAGCTTTAGTGGCCTGGTGGTGGCGTCGCTGATTTATTCGCTGCCCTTTGCTGTACAACCCTTGCAGCAGGCTTTTATCAGCATAGGCCCGCGGCCACTGGAAGTGGCTGCCACCCTCGGCGCCGGCCCGCTGGAGACTTTTTGGCGGGTGGTCTTGCCGCTGGCCAAACCGGGACTTTACACCGCGGGGATCATGAGTTTTGCCCATACGCTAGGCGAATTTGGGGTGGTATTGATGATCGGCGGCAATATCCCGGGGCAAACGCGGGTAGTGGCGATCCAGCTTTACGATCATGTGGAAGCACTCAATTACCCGCAAGCCCATGCGCTAGCGCTCACGCTGCTGGTGCTGAGTTTTAGCCTACTGCTGGTGCTGCGCCTCTGGCAGCGGGCCTGGATACGCTAAGCAACGATACCCGCCATTAGCTGATGCGATAGTGCGCGATGGTTTGCTGTACCGCATCGGCCAGCTGGCGTAATTCCGCTGCCGATTCTGCCGCTTTGCGGGCGGCGGAGCTGGTTTCCTCAGCCATTTGCGCAATATGCTCAACCTGCTGGGCAATTGCCGTACTGGCCATGCTTTGCTCGGCAATCGATTCGGAAATATCGCTCACATACTGCACCACGTTTTCAGAAGCATGGCGGATCAGGCCAATTTCTTCCCCGGCATCGCGCGCATAGCCTACCCCTTGCTCAACCGATTCCACCACCTGATTCATCCGCGTCACCGCCCGATTGGCCCCATCCTGAATTTGCTGCACGGTATGGGTGATTTCAAAAGTGGAATTACTGGTGCGCTCGGCCAGTTTGCGCACTTCGTCGGCCACCACCGCAAAGCCGCGCCCTTGTTCGCCAGCGCGCGCGGCTTCGATCGCCGCATTGAGCGCCAATAGGTTGGTTTGATCGGCGATGTCTTTAATCACCCCCAGCACTGTATGAATCTGCTGGCTTTGCTCACGCAGCGCATTGATTTCATCGGCCGCCTGATTCACCGAGCCGGAAATACTATTAATCTCGCTCACCGAGGCCTGAATCACCTGCTCTCCTTCCGCCGCTTGATGGCCGGAAGATTGCGCGTGTTGCTCGGCATCGCGCGCCCGCTCGGCCACATGGCTGATACTGACGGTCACTTCCTCCACGGTGGCGGCCATATGCGCGGATGCTTCACTGGCATTATTTGCCACCCCCGAGAGCCCATGCGAGGTTTCGGCCATGGTGTGCGCGGCATGGGTCATCTGCACGATATGTTCGTTAATAGTGCGAAAGCTTTTTTGCACGGTATCGAGCAGGCGATTAAACGCACCCACCAGCTCGCCAATTTCATCTTTCCCTGCCGCGGGAATCCGGCGGGTAAAATCCAGCTCGCTCTCGATATGCGACAAGGCCTGCAAAGAGCGCTGCAGCGGCCCACGGATGGCGCGTAAAATCCACACACCTAAAGCCGCCACCACCACCATGGCGGCCAAAGCCACACCAATAAACAGCATGACCGCCCGATTGGCGCTGGCAACCGACTCTTCGACCGAAGCATTGGAATGCTGGCGATTAAAGTCAATCTCTTTGCCCAGCGCCACGCCCAGCTTGCGATACAAGGAAGAAGACATGCCATCAGCCAGCGCATAGGCACCGGTCTGATCGCGATTGGTTGAGCGTTGAATCACCTGCTGCGCTACCGCTTGATAGGCGGCGTGGCTTTCTTTCAGGCCAGCAAATAGGGTGCGTTCTTCTTCGCTGAGCACCAATTGCTCATACTGGGCAAACAGTTGCTCAATGCTCTTGTTCCGCTCAGCAATTTGCTGGGTGATTTCACTTTTTTGCTGATCATTGGGCGCCAGAATATGCGCGTACAGCGCAATCCGGTTTTCATTGATGGCGTGATCCAGCGAATTGATCACCACCAGACTGGGAATAATATTGGCATCCAGCTCGGTGAAGCTACGGGCATCCACCCGCAACTTATAAGTACCAAACCCGGCCAGCACCAGCAAGGCCGCTAGGGCAATGGCCAGCATGGCCAGCAAACGCTGCGAGATATTCATGATGAACCCTTGTTATGCTCAGACGCGCAGATGGTTCATCATAGCCAATCAACCGCGCGCTACCAGTCCGGTTATCGCGCGGCGGCGCAGCTTACCACCAGCGGTGGAAATGATGCACAGGGCCAATGCCCTGGCCCACTTGCAGGCGTTCGGCCTGAGCAATGGCTTCCAGCAACCAGGCCTTGGCATCCTGCACGGTGCTGGCCCAATCTGGCCGCTGCGGGCGCAAGGCCGTCAGCGCAGCCGACAAAGTGCAGCCGGTGCCATGGGTGTGGCGAGTGGCGATCCGCTTGGCCGGAAAATTCACCGCGCCTGCAGGGGTAATCAGCCAATCTGGGCATTCTTCGCTCTGCGCCTGCCCCAAGTGGCCGCCCTTCATCAGCACCGCTTGCGCGCCCGCCGCCAGCAGCGCCCGCCCCTGCGCCAGCATGTCTGCCTCTGTACGAGCTTCTTCGCAGCCGAGTAACGCCGCAGCTTCGGGCAGATTGGGCGTAATCAGGCTGGCCAAGGGCAACAGCTCATCGCGCAGGGCACTCACCGCCGCAGGGTCAAGCAAGGCATGGCCGCCCTTGGCGATCATCACCGTATCCAGCACCACAAACTGTGGCTGATATTCGCGCAGCGCAGCGGCCACGGCATGGATAATCCCGGCATTGGCCAGCATGCCCATTTTCACCGCATCAACGCGGATATCGTGAAACACCGCATCACACTGGGCACGTACAAATTCGGGCGACACCAGCTCTACCGCGCTGACACCGCAGGTGTTTTGCGCGGTGAGCGCAGTCACCACGCTCATGCCGTAAGCGCCCAGCGCACTAAAAGTTTTCAAATCGGCCTGAATCCCCGCCCCGCCGCCCGAATCCGAGCCGGCAATGGTTAAGGCATGAGGGCATCGCATTGCAGTCATAGTGCTTCCTTCGGTTTTTAAATTAATGGCCTGAACGCTCAGCGCGGGCGGCGTTCATTTCGGCCAGCAAAGTGTGGGTAGCCTGGGTTACATCAGGCTGGCCACAAATCGCCGAAATCACGGCCACCCCATCCGCCCCGGCAGCCAGCAACGGCGCCACGCGGCCGGCTTTAATCCCGCCGATGGCCACGGCCGGCATCGGGCAGGCGGCAAACATCGCCTGCATTTCGGCCGGCGCAATCACCGGCGAGGCATCCAGCTTGGTGGTAGTTGGGTACACCGGCCCCACACCAATGTAATCAATACACGCGGCGACTTCGGGGGTGAGCAGCGCGGCAACGTTGTCCAGATTATTGGTCGATAAACCGACGATTTTATGCGGCCCCAGCAGCGCGCGCACCGCCGCTACCGGCAAATCACTTTGCCCCACATGCACACCGGCAGCATCCACGGCCAGCGCCACATCGGCATGATCATTAATGATCAGCGGTACGCCCAGCGGCTGTAACACCGCCTGCAAAGCCTGCGCGCAACGCAGCCACTGGCCTTTTTTCCACTGCGGCGCGCGCAATTGCACCACGGTAGCGCCAGCCACGGCGGCGGCTAGGGCGGTGGCGACCATGCCAGCTTCCCCGCCACAGAGCTCAGGATCGAGCACCAGATACAGGCTCACATCAATCGGATTGCGCGCGCGCAGCGTGGTGGTTTCTGCGCCCGTCATGCCGCCACCTGCCGCAGTTGATTGGGGTGAATGATGTGCAAAGCATCGAGAAATGGCGCCACAAACGTGCCCGGGCCATCCGAGCATTCCACTGCCCGCTCACCCGCCAGCGCCATCAGGGCGCAGGCCGCCGCCACCGCTTGCAAGCGATCCGGCGCATCGGCCAAAAAGGCCGCCACCACGGCCGACAGCGCACAACCGGTGCCCACCACCTTGGTCATCAGCGGGTGGCCCAGCTCGACCGAGTACACCGTTTCACCGTCAGTGATGTAATCAATCGCCCCGGTCACCGCCACAATCGCCCCGGTGCTGCGCGCCAAGGCCAGTGCAGCATCCACCGCCGAAGCGGAGCTGGCCGTACTGTCGACACCTTTGCCGCCGCCCAGCCCACCGGCCAGCGCGATAATTTCCGAGCCATTGCCGCGAATCGCAGCCGGCCGGCTGGCCAGCATGGCTTTGGCCGCTTCGGTGCGATAGCGCAATGCGCCCACCGCCACCGGATCCAGCACCCACGGCGTGCCTGCCGCATTGGCGCTAGCAATCGCCGCTTGCATTGCCGCCAGCCGCTCCGGGTAAAGCGTGCCGATATTGATCAGCACGGCGTCGGCCAGCGCCGCAAAATCAGCAACCTCTTCCTGCGCCACCACCATAGCGGGTGAAGCACCAACGGCCAAGAGGGTATTGGCGGTAAAGCATTGCACTACTTCATTGGTCAGCACATGCACCAGGGGGGTATTGGTGCGAACACGTTCTAGTTCGGTGGCAAGCTGGGTAAAAGAAAACTTGATGGCAGTGCTGGTCATGGGCATCTCGCACGAAGGGTTGAGGGCTTAGTCTGTGGCAGGGGCCGACACGCCGCCCCTACTTTTGGGAATATTCACACTAAGGGCTGATCCAGCGCAAAGTCTGGCCAGCCCAAGACAGTATCATGCCGACTATTCTACCGTTGATCGGGTCTGACTTCTTGATCTAAGACCATTTCCTGTTCACCCAGCGGCGGCGCTCGCGGCAGCGCCACCGCGTATGCAGTCCCCGCACCGGACGCGTTTTGGGCCGGCGCGCATCTGCGCAATGTTTGACGCTGCTCACATTGCCGCCTGGCGGCAATCCCTACAATGGTTGTCAATGATGTGATGTAATCAATCGCCCCGGTCACCGCCACAATCGCCCCGGTGCTGCGCGCCAAGGCCAGTGCAGCATCCACCGCCGAAGCGGAGCTGGCCGTACTGTCGACACCTTTGCCGCCGCCCAGCCCACCGGCCAGCGCGATAATTTCCGAGCCATTGCCGCGAATCGCAGCCGGCCGGCTGGCCAGCATGGCTTTGGCCGCTTCGGTGCGATAGCGCAATGCGCCCACCGCCACCGGATCCAGCACCCACGGCGTGCCTGCCGCATTGGCGCTAGCAATCGCCGCTTGCATTGCCGCCAGCCGCTCCGGGTAAAGCGTGCCGATATTGATCAGCACGGCGTCGGCCAGCGCCGCAAAATCAGCAACCTCTTCCTGCGCCACCACCATAGCGGGTGAAGCACCAACGGCCAAGAGGGTATTGGCGGTAAAGCATTGCACTACTTCATTGGTCAGCACATGCACCAGGGGGGTATTGGTGCGAACACGTTCTAGTTCGGTGGCAAGCTGGGTAAAAGAAAACTTGATGGCAGTGCTGGTCATGGGCATCTCGCACGAAGGGTTGAGGGCTTAGTCTGTGGCAGGGGCCGACACGCCGCCCCTACTTTTGGGAATATTCACACTAAGGGCTGATCCAGCGCAAAGTCTGGCCAGCCCAAGACAGTATCATGCCGACTATTCTACCGTTGATCGGGTCTGACTTCTTGATCTAAGACCATTTCCTGTTCACCCAGCGGCGGCGCTCGCGGCAGCGCCACCGCGTATGCAGTCCCCGCACCGGACGCGTTTTGGGCCGGCGCGCATCTGCGCAATGTTTGACGCTGCTCACATTGCCGCCTGGCGGCAATCCCTACAATGGTTGTCAATGATGAATACAGGAGGGCCCGCCATGGCCAAGCTGAGCACGCATTTTCTTGATCTGCCCGTTGCCAATCCCTTGATGAATGCCTCCGGTGTTTGGTGCAGTGTGGCCTCGCAGCTTGAGGCGCTGGCCGAATCGACTTCGGGAGCAATGGTGACCAAAAGCTGCACGCTGCAACCACGCGATGGCAACCCGGAGCCCCGCTATCGGGTGCTAGCCGATGCCGGCCAGCTGTTTGGCAGTATCAATTCAATGGGCCTGCCCAATGAGGGCTTTGCCTATTATCTGCATTATGCCCAGCGCCACGATCATGAAGCCAAGCCGCTGTTTATGTCGCTCTCGGGCCTGACGCTGGACGATAATCTCACCATGATCGACAGCCTGAAAGATGCGGTCACCCCCACCATTCTGGAAGTGAATCTATCCTGCCCGAATGTGCCCGGCAAATCGCAAATCGGCTATGACTTTGAAGCGATGGATACGCTGCTCGCCGAGGTGTCGTCAGGCTATCAACGCCCATTTGGCGTCAAACTGCCGCCGTATTTCGATATGGCGCATTTTGATGAAGCGGCCGAGATTCTGAATCGCTATCCGCTGGTGGCGTTTATTACCTGCATTAATTCGGTTGGCAATGCGCTGATGATTGATCTGGACAGCGAAACCACGCTGATTAAGCCCAAAGACGGCTTTGGCGGGTTAGGGGGTGATTATGTTCTGCCGACGGCGCTGGCGAATGTGAACGCGTTTTACCGCCGCTGCCCGGACAAAGCCATTATCGGCTGTGGCGGGGTGAAATCAGGCCGCGAAGCCTTCCTACATATCCTCTCGGGCGCCACGCTGGTGCAGCTGGGCACCGCGCTGTATGAAGAAGGCCCGGGTATTTTCCCGCGCGTACTGGCCGAGCTGGCCGAGCTCATGGATGAAAAAGGCTACACCAGCCCGGATGATTTCCGTGGCAAACTGAAAACGCTGTAAAGAAAAACTAAGGGTATTGCCCACCAGGCTATATATTGATTAGCCCAGCTGGCAATACCCTTTATTTTTTATGATTGTTTTAGTTTAAGCCTGCTCGGCAAAGCCGAACCAGCGCAAGGCTAGCCTTAATATTCCACCGGTACCGGATCCAGGCTGCGCCACAGATACCACGTCGCTACCGAACGCCAAGGCTGCCAGCGCTCGGCCAAGGCAATCAGCTCGGCGCGCGGGCGGCGCTCATCGCCGTGATAAAACTGGGCAATCGCGCGAATCAGGCCAATATCATCCAGCGGCAAGACGTTGGGGCGGGCCAGATAAAAAATCAGGAACATCTCCGCCGTCCAGCGGCCAATGCCACGGATCGAGACCAACTCTTTGATCACCGCTTCGTCGTCCCAGCTATGCCAGTCGCTCGGCTCCAGCCGGCCAGCTTGCTGATGGCGGGCCAGATCGAGCAGGTATTCGGTTTTGCGCTGGGTCAGGCCGCAGGCGCGTAAAGCCTCTACGCTGCTGGCAAGCACCGCTGGCGCGGTCACATCGCCCAGCGCCTGCAGCAGCCGGGCCCAGATCGAATCCGCCGCCTTGACCGAAATTTGCTGGCCAACGATCGAGCGTGCCAGTGTGTGAAAGGCATCGCCACGGGTTAGCAAGCTGACGGCCGGATAGCGCTCAACCAGCTCGGCCATCACCGGATCGGCGGCGGCCAGCTCGGCCACGGCCTGATCCCAATACGGCGGGCGATGAATGGCCGGGGCCGGCATTAGTCCCCCGCGACCGTCATGCGCTCCAGCAGTATCGAGCCAACCTTGCGGCTGCTGGATGCCAGCGCATCATCACCAATGGCCACGATCTGGCGATACATCTCGCGCAGATTGCCGGCGATGGTGATTTCCTCCACCGGATACTGAATCACGCCGTTTTCCACCCAGAAACCCGCCGCGCCGCGCGAATAATCGCCGGTCACCAGATTAATGCCATGACCCAACAGCTCGGTCACCAGCAAGCCGGTGCCCAGCTCAGCCAGCATTTGGCTGGCGGGCAGTGTAGGCGCCACAAATAGATTGTGTGGGCCGCCCGCATTACCTGTGGTTTGCATACCGAGCTTGCGCGCCGAATAGCTGGAAAGGAAATACCCTTGCTGCACGCCAGCATCGACCAGCGTGCGCGCCTTGGTGGCCACCCCTTCGCCATCAAAAGCGCCGCTGGCAAAGCCCCGCAAGGTGAAAGGATCTTCGGTAATGGTCACGCAGGGCGCAAACACGCTTTGCCCCAGGCTATCGAGCAAGAAGCTGGATTTGCGATACAGGCTACTGCCCGACACCGCGCTCACCCAGTGGCCAATCAGCGAGCTGGCTACCGCCGGCTCGAATAGCACCGGATATTCGCCGGTTTTCAGGCGACGAGCGCCCAGACGGCGCACCGTGCGTTCGCCCGCTTTACGGCCAACGGCGGCGGCGGCTTCCAGATCAGCGGGCGCGCGCGCAGCGGTGTACCAATAATCGCGCTGCATACCGACGTCGTCTTCGGCGATCAGCGCAGCGGAGACGCTATAGCGGGTGCTGGTGCCGGCGCCCAGAAAGCCTTGGGAATTGCCATAGACCCAGCGCGCGCTGCTGGTGGAGACGGTCGCCCCATCCGAATTATTAATCCGCGCATCCACTTGGCGGCCGGCTTGCTCGCATTCCTGCGCTAGCGCAATGGCTTGCTCTACGGGCAAATCCCAGGGGTGATAGAGATCTAAATCGGGAAACTCGGTGCACAACAGCGCCGGATCAGCCGGGCCGGCAAATTCATCGGCCGCGGTGTAGCGGGCAATCGCCAGCGCAGCTTGCACGGTATCGGCCAGCGCCGTGGGCGAAAAATCACTGGTGCTGGCATGGCCTTTGCGCTGGCCCAGATACACCGATACGCTCACGCCTTTATCGCGGTTGTATTCGATGGTTTCCACTTCATCCAGCCGCACCGAGATATTTTGCCCGGCGCCTTCCGAGACTTCGACATCGCAAGCCGTGGCGCCCTGCGCCTTGGCCAGAGCCAGTACTTGGGAGGCCAGATCGCGCAATGCCGCTTCGCTGTAGGTAAATTCCGACACGTAGTGAGCTTCCGTAGCTAAGGTGAAAACCAGGCCCGCCGCCTTGGGCGAACCAAATTTGCTATCATACTGCTTTTGCACTGACGTGAGATACCATGGCGAAGCATGATCATGATGACGAAATCGAAATCGTCAGTAAATCGCAACTCAAACGCGAAGCCGAAGCCCTTAAAGACCTCGGCGCCAGCCTGCTGGCCTACTCCCCCAAGCAGCTCGAACCGCTGAACCTGCCCGAAAAGCTGATCGATGCCATCCGTGAAGCGAAAAAAATCACCGCGAATGGAGCCATCGCGCGGCATAAGCAATACATCGGCAAGCTGATGCGCGATGTTGATCCCGCTCCGATTCAGGCCTTTTTGGATGCCATGAATGGCGATTCGGATCAGCATACCGCCTGGCTGCACCAGATCGAGCGCCTACGTGAAAAATTGCTGCTCGACCCGAAAGCCACCGAGCAGTTTATTGCGGACTTTCCAGCTGTGGATATTCAGCAGCTGCGCCAGCTGATTCGCAACGCCAATAAAGAAAAGCAGCAACAGCAGGAAGGCAAGCAAGTTGCGCCCAAAGCGTATCGCGAGCTGTTTCAGCTGATTAAGCAATACATTCCTGAGCCGAAACTGCCTAGCCTGAATGACGCCGCAGACGACGCGGCCGACGCGAGCGACGAGGAATAAACCATGCCTTTCGCGCGCGGCCTGCTGTTTGATATGGATGGCACCCTGGTGGATTCCCGCCCCTGCATTGAAAAGCTCTGGCAGGATTGGGCGGCCGAGCGCGGGGTTGATTACCAGCAGATTGTGCAGGTGATGCACGGCCGGCGCGGCATTGAAACCATTAGCATTGTGGCGCCCCATCTGGATGCGAACGCTGAAGTAGCCGCCCTGATTGCCAAGGAAATGCGCCAGCTTGATGGCACAGTGGCCATTGCGGGTGCTGCGGCGTTATTGCAGCAGCTGGCCCCCGAGCAGTGGGCGGTGGTCACCTCGGCCCCGCGCGAGCTGGCACTGGCCAAGCTGGCCTATGCTAGCTTGCCCTTGCCCAAATACCTGATTGGCGCAGACGATGTCCGCGAGGGCAAGCCGCATCCGGCGCCTTATCAGCACGGCGCGACCCTCTTGGGACTGTCGGCCAGCGACTGCATTGCCTTTGAAGATGCCGGCGCGGGTATTGCCAGCGCGCATCATGCGGGGGCAGCCGTCTGCTTAGTTACTGCGGCTGGAGGGTATTGCGATCAAAACCTTCATCAATGGACGATTGCAGACTATACCCAGCTGGGTATTACGCAAGAGCATGCTCAGCTACGACTGACATTTGCTGGTGCTTGATTGATTAGGGCCGCGATCGAAATGAATGATCTAGCACTTCACCCCAGCGACACCCCAGACCTTTGCACTATTGGCTTGGTGTCGATCTCCGATCGCGCCAGTGGCGGGGTGTATCCCGACCAAGGCTTGCCAGCCCTGCGCGATTGGCTCGCGCGCGCTATCACGAGCCCAGTGAATTTTATCGAGCGGCTGATCCCCGACGAACAGGCGCTGATCGAAACCACGCTGATTGACTTGGTTGACCAGCAGGGCTGCCAATTGGTACTGACCACCGGCGGGACTGGGCCGGCCAAACGCGATGTCACCCCGGAAGCCACCCGCGCAGTCATTGAGCGCGAGATGCCGGGCTTTGGCGAGCAAATGCGGCAAATCAGTCTGCAATTTGTGCCCACTGCGATTTTATCGCGCCAGCTGGCCGGCATTCGCGGCCAGAGCCTGATTTTAAATTTACCGGGCCAGCCAAAAGCAATCAGCGAAACACTGGCCGGCTTGCAAGATGCCAGCGGTAAAGTGCTAGTACCCGGCATTTTTGCCGCCGTTCCCTATTGCATTCAATTGCTGGATGGCCCGTATATTGAAACCGACCCCGCGGTGGTCGAAGCTTTTCGCCCCAAAGCTGCCCGCCGCCCGCCTAAGGAAAGCTAATGAGTACCCTACCCTGCGTCACCCTTGAAACGGGCCCGAACCCCACCGCAGCCGTAATCTGGCTACATGGTCTGGGCGCTGATGGTAATGATTTTGCCCCGGTGGTACCCGAATTAGGCCTTCCCGAAGGGCTGGCTGTCCGCTTTATTTTTCCGCATGCCCCCACCATGCCCATTACCTGCAATAACGGTTATGTGATGCGCGCGTGGTATGACATCGTGCATTTTGACCAGATTAGCCGCCAGGCTGACCGCGCCGGCGTAGAGGCCAGTGTGGGCCACATCCGCGCGCTGATTGCGGAACAAAATGCGCTAGGCATTGCGTGCGCGCGCATCGTACTCGCGGGCTTTTCGCAAGGCGGGGCGATTGCCTACACCGCAGGTTTAACCCACCCTGAGGCGCTGGCTGGCATTGTGGCTTTGTCCACCTACCTGCCGACGCCGGAATTACTCACGCCGCAAAGCATCGCCGCCAATCAGGCCACGCCGGTGCTGGCCGCACATGGCAGCCATGATCCGGTAGTCGGTCTCACGCTGGGTGAACAAGCGCGCGCGGCGGTCACACAATTGGGCGTGAACGTCGAATGGCATACGTACCCGATTCAGCATTCGGTGTGCCTGCCAGAAATTCAGCGGATTGGTGCATTTTTAACCGCCCGGCTGGCCTGATGGTGGAGTGACATGCGGCAATAAAAAACGGCGCTCATCGCGCCGTTTTTTATTGCTAACTAGTTCAGGAACCTAAGCTTAATTATCCTGCCGCAACACATTCACCGCCACCCAGATCCAGTCGACGCCTTTCTCTAGCACCAGACCTAAGCTCACTGAGAATTTCTTATCCCGCGCGCGGATTTGATAAATTTTATCCAAACCATAATCTGCCGAATGCATGATCAGCGTATTTACGCTTTTACCATCAATCTGATGCGGCACATACAACGCCGTTTTCACATTTGGCAACTCCAGCCCGCCCGTGAAACCCAGTTCGGTGACCGTCATGTTTTCAATGCGGTCATTTTGCTCGGAATGCATCCCCACCATCACCGGGGTGGTAGTAATAATCTGAATCCCGGCGGAAATCTCATCATCGCTTAGGCGCGCAATCCGCCGCAGCACGCCGATTTGCCAGTTTTCGCCCGTATTGAGCCGCAAACCGAGTAATAAGTTGGGGCGTATCCATTCATTTTCAGAGAAGCGCAGCACGGCACCAAAGCCACCGTTACTCTCATTATCAATCGCCCAAGTATGCCAATCGTTTTGTTTTTTATTCACCGCATACGGATTGCCACCCATGGTTTTTTGCTTGGTGCGGGATGATACAAAGCCATACAGGCGCATATCCATGATTTCGTCGTAATCGATCTGCTCTTTGGCATCCCGGCTTTGGCGCATGAATTTGTCGTTGTCTTCCTTGATAAAGCCGCAAATCCGATCCAGACCGTAGATCACATCCGCCGCCTTGGTGACTTTGGTGCGCTCACTGCGCTTCACCTGGCTATTGCGCATGCACATGGTCCAGAACACATCCAGGTGCTTCAAGAGTTCGGTCACTGCTGGGCCACGCGCGTCTGGGCCCAAATCAAGCGAGGCATGGCTGGCGCCAGTCATCAGGCGCCCCAAAATCTCTTGCACTTGATTCACTAGCTCATTCAAGCCCCAATAGCGATATGGCTCCCCCATTAATTCGGGGTTGAGTTTCTGCGCGCCATGCGGCTCTTGCAAATTGACACAGAAATGATGCCGCTCGATTACATATTTGCGTGAAATCTGGATTAGTTTGGACCATTTTTCCAGCCACTGATCAACAAGATCAAGCTGGCGTACCGAGAGATTATTGTTCGCCAAGGTATTGAGCATCAGCATCTGGATATATTCATCGGCACAGGATGAAACTTCACTGCCATCCGATGGGTACACCGCAAATGGATTGCTATCAAACCCACCAATTTCAGACAGACGATAAAGCTGATGGGCACTGGTCCAGAGCTTAGGCGGCACTTTTTCAAAGCGGAAGTAGTGCCATTTGGCCTGAATGGCCAGATAACGCAGACTGCGGGCCAAAACCATCGGCATCAGTGGCGCGAACTGTGCCTGCAAGGCTTCATTCGATTCGGCTTGGACAAAACGCTGGTAGGCCGCCACCATATCCTGCGCATAAGAAACAATGTCTTTCCAGAGTTTTTGCTCAATCTCTTTGGACATACGTGGATTTGCAATGTACTGGTAGCGCACGGCATCGTAAGCTTCCTGCACATGCTCATCGATCAGCATCAAGGCTTGCAGGCTATCGAGCGAGGGCGGCTGATTGCCAGCAATAAAATCACTGACAATCCCGTGCACGCGCGAGCTGCGGGTGGCCGGATCGACCAGATCCAGATTCTTGCACCACTGTGAGGCCATTTTGACATTGGCCAGCGGTGATTTATCTTTGGCAAATAGTGCAGTAATCCGATCAAGCATGCTTCATCCAGCCTGTTGTTATTGTAGTCATCCAACCATTTCTGCCGTGGGCTCGGTCAGCCAAGCAATCGCCCCGTCAAGGGTATCAAATACCATCACATTTGCATCGCTCAGGGCGCGATTGATCCAGACTGACCAGACAATCCACTGATCATGTGTGACGATACCGACTTTTTCGAAATCTTGCTTGTGCTTGATGCTGAAATCAAGTTCTTCAAGCGCCATATCCAACGTATAGCCAGTCATTTCGCTTAAATCGAACAATAAACGGCTGGGGCCATGAAAACGAATGTCATACAAGACATTCTCTTCAAACTCCCGATAATCCTGCAGGGTGAAATCACCAAAAATCACCACATGAATATACTGGCTTTCGTGTGAAATACTGATCATAAGGCCTCCCCGCGCGCACTGACGCGCCTGCTTTCTGTCAACATAGTGTGAAACCCGCCTTTTTGCTGATTTCTCCACCAGTAGTTAGACCGAAACACCTCACCATTCGTTGCAACTGGGTGAGCAAGTCACTGACGTCACATACCCATTGCGGGTATATATACCAGAGCGTTTATTGATCTAATAATGCGGGATATACCCTAGATACGCTGCAAATCGATCAACAGTTGCCGAGTATGCAAGGGCCGCTCGCCCAACACATGGGCTAATGATTGCCGCATCCACAGCTTGGCCCAAGGTTTGAGCGCTTCATCTTGCCAATCATCGCGCGCAAAGGCATCGATCAAGTGGCTGGGGCAGCCCTCTGTCGCCGTACTGGCTACAAAGCCCTGCTGCGGCACGAAGTGGTAATAGCCCTCCGCAGCCAAAGCCTCACCACTGTCAGCCTGCACATGCCAAGCGGGACTTAAGCCTAATTCTTGCAGTAATTGCCGCTCAAACCGGCGCAAAATCGGCTCCACATCGGGGGCACTTTGCTGTTGTAAGCGCGCCAATGCCTTGATGGCATCAAAATAGGCCACAAACAGCGCCGGATGCGGCTCGTCCCGCACCAGCAGCTGTTGCAGTAATTCATTGAGGTAAAAGCCGCATAGCAATGGCAAGCCGCTCAGCTGCGGCAGCCCAGGCTGCCAATCCGCCGCGTGTAAGGTTTTGACTTCCCCGGCGCCAAACCAAGACAGCAGCAGCGGCTGAAACCCCAGCAAGACACTGCGCACTTGTGAGCCGGGGCGTTGCACCCCCCGGGCATAGATGGTCAGACGGCCATGATCACGGGTGAACACATCCAGTAAGCGGCTGGTTTCCCGATAGGGATGCTGGTGCAGCACAAAGGCCGGCTGCGCATTGATTTTCTGTTTGGGCGTACTGCGCGCCATGCCTTATTCGTAGCCGAGTTGCCGTACCAAGCGGGTGTCATCCGCCCAACCGCTCTTCACTTTCACAAACACCTGCAGGAAAACTTTGGCATCAAACAACTGCTCCATATCCACCCGCGCTTCGGTGGCGATGCGCTTAAGTTTTTCGCCATTTTTACCGATCAGGATAGCCTTCTGGTTTTCACGCTCGACCATAATGGCGGCATAAATCCGGCGCAGCTCGCTACCGTCTTTGCGAATTTCATCGTCAAACTTTTCAATTTCTACCGCCATCACATAGGGCAATTCTTCGCCCATCAAACGGAAGATCTTCTCGCGGATCAGTTCGGCAGCTAGAAAGCGCTCATTCCGATCAGTGAGGTGCTCAGCCGAGAACATCGGCACCGACTCCGGCAACAGCGGCAAAATTGCATCCAGCAGGACATCAAGCTTTTGATTTTTCTTCGCGGCCACTGGCACGATGGCACTAAATTCAAACTGCGCCGCCACTTGCTCCATAAACGGCAGCAAACGCGCAGGATCTGCCAATAAATCAACTTTATTGATAACCAGAATCACTGGGCGATCTTTGGGCAAGAGTTTCAGTACCGCTTCGTCGGCCGGGCCATAACGGCCCGCTTCGACCACAAACAAAATCGCATCTACATCAGCAAGCGTGGTGGTCACACTGCGATTCATGGCTTGATTCAGCGCATTGCGATACTTGGTTTGAAAGCCGGGAGTATCGACAAAAACAAATTGAGCGTCTTCACGGGTTAAAACACCATTAATCCGATGGCGGGTGGTCTGGGCTTTGCGCGAGGTGATACTGAGCTTCTGCCCAATCAAATGGTTCATCAGCGTGGATTTACCGACATTGGGCTGGCCCACAATCGCCACAAACCCACAGCGATAATCGTCGGCTACAGTCGGGGTCAGCAGGTCATTCAGTTCAAGTTCTTTCATTTGCGGACCACCTTTTTGCCCGGGTGCTGCTCGCGCAGCAGATGTAATAATTTGCCAGCGGCTTCTTGTTCGGCCGCACGCCGGCTTGCGCCCTCTGCCCGTGTGGCCGTTTTTAACTCCACACAGGTGCAGGCCACTTCAAAAATCTGGTCGGGTGATTCACCCACTTGGCGAATCACTTCATATTGCGGCAAGGCCAGCTTGCGCGCTTGCAGCCATTCTTGCAATGCAGTTTTGGCGTCTTTCATGGCACTAGTCGGATCAACCGCCGCGATCCGCGCTGCAAATAACTGCGTGACCACGCGCTCAACTTCAGGAAAGCCACCATCCAGCCAGATGGCGCCCAGCACCGCTTCAAGTGCATCGGCCAGAATACTAGGGCGGCGATGGCCACCACTTTTGAGTTCGCCCTCACCCAGCCACAGATAATCGCCAAGCTGCAGTTCATTGGCGATCACCGCCAATGAATCTTGCCGCACAAAATGCGCACGCACCCGCGACAAATCGCCTTCACTGAATTGTGGAAAAGCAAAAAACAGCTGCCGGGCCACCAGCGAATTGAGAATACCATCACCCACAAACTCCAGACGTTCGTTATGTATGCTGGAGAATGAACGATGGGTCAGCGCCTGCTTTAATAACTTAGGCTCAGAAAAAACATAACCGAGCGCCTGTTGCAGGCGCTCGGCAGGAAGTACAACCGCCAAAATAAATCCTTACTATCTGGGATTAGGGTGCAGCAGCACCAGAACTTTGCTCCACTTGAAACTGGAACAGAAAACTCACATTTGCCACCAGCGGCACTACTTTCTCATAGTCGGCACGGATAACTGTACTGCCACCTACCTGACTAATAACTAGGTCTGCAGGCCCAACAGCCTTGATGTCACTGATTTCCGCATGTCTTGAATAAGACTCTCTTAACACAGCAGGTGTAGCACCAGCATTTTGCTTAACAACAGTAGTCACTGCCTGTTTGACATTGAAATACTCAATATAGGCTGGCACCACCTTAAACGCCGTAATCATCGCCATCGCCACGGCCATTGCAATAATAATAAATCCAAAAAAAGACAATCCACGCTGCGTATGCATCCTGATCTCCCTCTTTATTTAATCAGCGAACCAATCCGATTCAGATGCCCGAAGTTCATCCAGATCAGGAAAGCCTTACCGACGATGTATTTATCATCCACAAAGCCCCAATAACGGCTATCTGCACTGTGATCTCGATTATCACCCATGGCGAAATACTGCCCGGCGGGTACTTTGCAGGTAAATCCGCTCTCATCATAGCGGCAATTTTCGCGGCCAGGGAAGTCAGCCACTTCGCTCAGGCTCAGCACCGGTGCTTCAGGCATATTTAAAGTAGCGTACACGTGTTCACCTAATTTTTCAGTGAACTGCGCGTTTTTGATCTGATAAACGCCCTGCTCAACATAGGTGTGTTCACCCACACTGTCGGTCGGCACGGCAACACCATTCACGGTCAATTTTTTATTTCGATATTCGATGGTGTCACCCGGCAAACCAATGACCCGCTTAATGTAGTTTACGCTGGGGTTAACTGGATAATTAAACACCATCACATCGCCATGCTGCGGCGCGCCCACAGGCACAACGACGGAATTGGTAACCGGCAGGCGCAAGCCGTAAGCGTATTTATTCACCAGAATAAAGTCGCCCACAATCAGACCAGGGCGCATCGATGAAGATGGAATCTGAAATGGCTCGATTAAGAACGAGCGCAGCAAAAACACCACCAAGATCACCGGAAAAAACCCACGGCCATACTCGACCCAGTCTTCAACCTGTGCATCGCCGCGTTTCTTCTGCAGCACAAATTTATCCAGCGCCCACACCACGCCGGTAATCAGCACAAACAACAGCATGGCGGTGGAGATCGACAAAAACTGCACCATCAGCACAAACAAGCCCACCACCAAGGCGAGGTAGCCATACTGCACCAATTGTGGCGGCTCCTTGCCTTTGCGCTCATGCTTGGCGCCAGCCCCGATCAGTACCGGGCCCAAAATCAACAGCGCTACCCCTAGCAACAGCCAGTTCATGCTTTACCCCAACCGATGATGTTATTTGTCTGACACTTGCAAAATGGCCAGGAAGGCTTCTTGTGGAATCTCCACATTGCCCACCTGCTTCATGCGTTTTTTACCTGCTTTTTGTTTTTCCAGCAGTTTGCGTTTCCGGGTGATATCGCCACCATAACACTTGGCCAATACGTCTTTACGCATGGCCTTCACCGTTTCGCGGGCAATAATCTGGCTACCGATTGCGGCTTGTACCGCAATATCAAACATTTGCCGCGGGATCAGCTCACGCATTTTGGCGATCAGCTCGCGGCCACGGTAAACGCTATTGGCCCGGTGTACGATCAAGCTCAAGGCATCCACTCGCTCGCCATTCACCAGCACATCCAGCTTCACCAAGTCACCGGTACGGAATTCTTTAAACTCGTAATCCAGTGAGGCATAGCCACGCGATACCGACTTGAGCTTATCGAAGAAATCCATCACCACTTCGGCCATCGGCAAATCGTAGGTCAACATCACCTGCCGACCCAGATACTGCATATTCACTTGCGCACCACGCTTTTGATTACACAGCGTCATCACAGGGCCCACGTAATCTTGCGGTACCAGAATGGTGGCGGTGATGATCGGCTCACGTACTTCGTCGTATTTTGATGGATCAGGCAGTTTGGACGGGTTTTCGATCTGCACTACTTCGCCGTTGCGCAGCACCAGCTCATAGACCACCGTCGGTGCGGTGGTGATGAGATCCATATCAAACTCGCGCTCTAGGCGTTCCTGCACGATTTCCAGGTGCAATAAGCCCAAGAAACCACAACGGAAACCAAAGCCCAGCGCGGAAGACACTTCCGGCTCGAAATGCAGCGATGCATCATTGAGCTGCAGTTTTTCCAAACTATCGCGTAGCTTTTCATAATCATGGCTTTCTACCGGATACAAACCGGCAAATACCTGCGATTTCACATCTTTAAAGCCAGGCAGCGGCTCGGCGGCAGGCTCTTTGGCACTGGTGATGGTATCGCCCACCTTGGCACTCGCCAACTCTTTAATCCCGGCGATCACAAAGCCCACTTCACCCGCGCGCAATACTTCACGCTGCACCGATTTAGGCGTAAACACCCCAACCTGTTCGCACAGATGCTGGGCTTTGGACGACATAAACAGAATCTTGTCTTTCGGGCGCAGCTCGCCATCCACCACCCGCACCAACATGATGACGCCTACATAGTTATCAAACCATGAGTCGATAATCAACGCTTTCAGCGGGCCGTCTGGATTACCTTTCGGCGGGGGTATCTTGGTGACCACCTCTTCCAGAATATCTTCAATGCCAATACCCGACTTCGCCGAAGCATGCACGGCACCGGTCGATTCAATCCCGATAATGTCTTCGATTTCTTGCGCCACCCGCTCCGGCTCAGCCGCAGGCAGATCGATTTTATTGAGTACCGGGCGCACTTCTACGCCTTGCTCGATGGCCGTGTAGCAATTGGCGACGGTCTGGGCTTCCACCCCTTGCGAAGCATCCACCACCAGCAGCGCGCCTTCGCAGGCAGCGAGCGAGCGGCTCACTTCATAGCTGAAATCCACATGCCCTGGGGTATCGATCAGATTCAGGTTGTAGACTTTGCCATCACGCGCCTTGTAATTGAGCGCAGCGGTTTGCGCCTTGATGGTAATCCCGCGCTCTTTCTCGATATCCATCGAGTCGAGCACTTGCTCACTCATCTCGCGCATTTCCAGGCCACCGCAAAATTGAATAAAGCGGTCAGCCAAGGTGCTCTTGCCGTGGTCAATGTGGGCAATGATAGAAAAATTACGAATATGATCCATGTGTCCAGCCAATCGTGTTTCAGGGCAATTCTATAAAAAATCGGGCACGTTACGCGTGCCCGAGAATTGCGTTGGTGCGCGATTTTAGCCTAAATTGGCCAGCCTAGCATCCAGCGCAGCTTGGTCGAGATGATAATGGCAGATTTCCTGCCCGGCTTCGTCGGTTAATACTGGCACCAACTCGCCATAGCGCGCTTCCAACTCATCAATATCTTCAATATCAATCCATTGCACGGTGAAGCGCCCAGCCGCTTGGGCCAAGAGCGCATCCCGCATCACATGGCAGAGGCCGCAATATTCGCGGCCATATAACGTTAGCTGCCTCATTGTGCCGGCGCTTTCAGCACGATAAAGGCCGAGTTGCCATTGCGAATGATCCGCAGCGCGATACTCTGCCCCGCTTTCACCTCGTTGAGTGCTTTGCGCAGCTGCGCCGCGGAACTCAGCTCCTGCCCGCCCACGCCGGCAATCACATCGCCCGGCTGCAGACCCGCCTTGGCCGCCTCGCCCTGCACATCACGCACCAAGAGCCCAGCGGTAATGCCCAGCTGCTTGAGCTCACGCGGGTTCAGTTCGCGCACCACCAGCCCAAATTTGCCACTGTCATCCGCTTTGCCTTTGTACTCGCGAGCTTCGCTGGCTTTGTCGCTCGATTCAAGCTCACCCACGGTAATCATCAGCTCGCGGCTAGCCTTGTCGCGCCAAACTTGCACCGGCACTTTGCTCCCCGGCTTCACTGCACTCACCACCCGCGGTAGCTCACCCGAATTAGCAATGGTCTGGCCATTAAATTTCAGCAGAATATCGCCCGCACGCAGGCCGGCTTTGTCAGCAGGGCCATCTTTTTCGACCGAGCTCAGGAGCGCACCGGTCGGCTTGCTCAGGCCAAAGCTCTTGGCCAGCTCTTCATTCACATCCTGAATGGCCACCCCAATCCGGCCGCGAGTCACTTTACCCGTGGCCTTGAGCTCATCGGCTACTTTCATGGCCACATCAATCGGGATCGAGAATGACAGGCCCATATAGCCACCGGAGCGGCTATAGATCTGGGAGTTAATCCCCACCACTTCGCCGTTCAGATTAAATAGTGGCCCACCCGAGTTGCCAGGGTTGATCGCCACATCAGTTTGAATAAACGGCACAAAATTTTCATCCGGCAGATTGCGCCCTTTGGCTGAAACAATCCCCGCGGTCACGGTGTTATCCAGACCAAATGGTTGCCCAATCGCCAGCACCCACTCACCTTGCTTGAGTTTATTTACATCTCCAAGCGCCACTTTGGGTAGATTACTAGCCTCGACTTTCAACAGCGCCACATCGGTGCGAGCATCAGCACCCACAACTTTGGCCTTGAACGTACGCTTATCTACCATCTTGACGGTAATTTCATCCGCCTTGGCCACCACGTGGGCATTGGTCAAAATATAACCATTGCTATCGATGATAAAACCTGAGCCCAGCGATTGCGCCTGATGCTGGCGTGGCTGCATGCCGCGTCCACCACCCGGTGGCACCGGAAAGCCGAAGCGGCGCAAAAACTCGAGGGTATCGGGGTCAAAACCATTGGCGGCGGGGCCTTCGTCGTCGCGCACAGTGGCGGTGGTCGAGATATTCACAACCGCTTTGCCTTCTTTTTCCACAATGGTGGTGAAATCGGGCAAGCCCGCTGGTGCAGCTTGCGCAGCCCAGCTGGCGCCCAGCAGTACGCTACCGAGCAAGAAACGGTTCAGTTTGGAATTCAACATCGGACAGAGCTCCCGAGATCAAATAGTGCGTGATGAAGAACAGGAAGAACCAGCCGCACTGGCTGGCAATTTGGCAATAATCGCCGGTTCGTTGCTGTGAATGGGGTTCTTCGCCTGCTTTTTCAAGCACAGAAAACCGGTAATAAAACCAAGCGCGGCGCCGGCCAAGGTGCCCGCCTCGCCCGCCAGTGGCAACCAGCTGCCTACAAAGGCACCGAGCAGCAACAGCAACATCGGCAAGCCATAGGCCCATAACGCCGAGCTGAGCAACGCCTGTTCAGCCAGACCCACGGTCACCAGCTCACCCGCCTGCGCCGCCAGGGGGTTGCGCACCCGGTATTGATCCTGCGCCTGACCAAATAAGCGAGTGATCGCGACCGACTTACAGCCTTTTTCCGGGTCACAATTGCCACAGGGGGTATGGGGGCGGATTTTAATCCAGGCGTAGTCGCCGTCAGTGCGCACCACTTGGGCTTGAGTTTCGATCATGATAAAAGCTGCGGGTTATACGATGCGCCACCTTACCGCGCATTGTAGGCAGTGGCAAATGCCTCGACCGTTACTGCCGGCACTTCACCCAGCGCCATCACCAGCGCGCCACCACTTTGGCGCACAAATAAATGCGTTGCGCCTTGGTGCGCCAGCCCCAGCGGCAAACGCTGATGGTAAGGCTCAATAAACACCGACACCGTGGTGAGGCCATCGCTATACAAATGATGAATCACCGTGCGGTTTTTACCGGGCAAGGTTTTGCTTGTTTGCTTGAGCAAACGAAAACCATTGGGCAGTGCTTTGATGTCCCATCCTGGCTCTTGCGCCACTTTGGCGGTACCCACGCTGGAATCAATCGTCACCGGTTGCAGGGCGCGGGTCGGCTTCAACCAGCGGCGATCCACATTACTCCCCTGCTGTATATTCGTAAACGCAAAGGTCTGCATAGCCTCGGTACGCATACCCATTACAATCCACTTCAAGAGCAGCCCCGATTGATCATCCATCCAGAAACGATGTGGATAGCGATACTGATCAAGCGGCTCAAGCTGATACACGGTGGACTGTAAGCCAGCTACGCGCTCATGGCCTAGACGTTTAATGCCATACACATTCAACAGTTTTTCGGGCTGCTCTGGCAGCTGGCGTGGGAATAGCTTGGCGGTGTAGCGCCGATCGAGCGAGCCGCCTGACTGATCGGCAGGATAAATACTCACCTGCGTACCGGCCCGGTAATACTCGCGCGGCGGGCCATCCAGCGATTCGCGCCGCTCGGCATCGAGCTGACCATCATTGAGGTGAATCATCCGATACGTGGCAACTTCATCCCCATACTGATACACATAGGTACCGGCATAGTTTTCCTGTTTGGCCGCCGCCGCTGCACGCTCCAGTAGTTTTTGCGCACTATCGCGATCTAGCTGCTCGGCAGCGTGGGCCGCGCCACCCAGCATCAGCAGTAACAACACAGCCCACCGACTGACTTGATTCACACTCCATCGCCGCATGCTAGCGTTGCTCTCCGACTTCAAACGATACGGTAGTCAAATGGTCGCCGCCCAGTGGATCAGCCACCCCATTGCGATGCGCCGCCAAATACGCTCGCACTTCAGCCGCATTCACTTGCGCATGCGCCGGCACACTCACGCTGGCCATTTGCGGCAGCGGCTGGGCGGCTGGGCGGAACGAGAATTGCCACACGGCAAGACCCACAAAGGCGACCGAAGCCGCCGTCGCCATCGGCACTAGCCAGCGCTTGCCTTTGGGCGCAGTCAGCCGTTGCGGCGCAATCACCACTGGCTCGGCACTGAGCCGCGCCGAGAAGCGCTGCATAAAGTCGCCCGACAGCGGCACATGCCCACTTAAAGCATCCCGAGCAATGTACCACTCCTGCCATTGCTGCTGCAGTTGCGGATCTTGCTTGACGGCATCCAGCACCGCGGCCCATTCAGCCGGGTCGAGCTCGTTATCAAGCAATGCAGATAGTTTTTCATTCATTTGGATGTACTCCCATACGGCCTACCAGCGCTTATCCTTGCCCACGCCATTCAAAAGCGGACGCAAGCGGTTGGCGATGGCCTCGCGGGCGCGAAAAATCCGGCTGCGCACAGTTCCAATCGGACAATCCATCGCTGCGGCGATGTCTTCGTAGCTCAGCCCTTCCATTTCGCGCAAGGTGATTGCTTCGCGCAAATCGGGCGGTAGCGCTTCTACCGCCTCGTTCACAGTACTGACAATCTGCCGGTTGGATAGTTCAGTTTCCGGTGTGTGATAATCTGGTACTTGTGCCACCGCATCAAGGGTTTCGCCGTCTTCATCCTCGAAATCACTGGCCATCAGCGGCCGGCGCCCTAGGGAAGCTAAGTAATTTTTCGCCGTATTAATCGCGATGCGATACAGCCAAGTATAAAACGCGCTCTCGCCGCGAAACGAGGGCAAGGCGCGATAAGCCTTGATAAACGCCTCTTGGCTGACGTCTTCGAGCTCGGCCGGATCGCGAATCATGCGCGACAGTAGTCGGGCAATCCGGCGTTGATACTTCATGACCAGCAATTCGAAAGCACGCTGATCCCCGGCCTGCGCCCGCCGTACGAGCTCCTGATCGAGTTCGCGATCACTACCCTGGGTTACACCGGTTTTCAAGCCTACTCTTCCTTTGCGGATGGAACATGGATTCTAGGTCGATTAGCTATGGGCGGTCTAGGCAATTACAAGCCCAGCGCCAGATTTCATGCCGCGCTTTGATTTGCCTATCGGCATAAGCATTTGAGCTCTGCTAGTATTGGCGCTCTGAAATGGATAGCGTAGCAACACTGGATAGGAACCACGCCGGATGCAAAAGTTTGATGTGCTGATTTTAGGAAGTGGCCTGGGCGGGATGACGATTGCCCTGCAGCTGGCCGAAAAACTGAAAGTGGGTCTGATTACCAAGCGGGAATTGCGCGACGGCGGCAGTGGCTGGGCGCAAGGCGGCATTGCCGCCGTACTGGATGATGCCGATAGCATCGAGCTGCATATCAAAGACACGCACGTCGCGGGCGCGGGCTTGTGCGATCCGGCCGCCACGCGGTTTATCGTCGAAAACTCGAAAGACGCCATTGATTGGCTGATCAGCATGGGCGTGCCGTTCACCAAAGACGAATCGGGCGACACCAGCTATCAGGGCTATCACCTCACCCGCGAAGGCGGGCATAGCCACCGGCGGATTATCCACGCGGCCGATGCCACCGGCGCAGCCGTGATCGACACGCTGGCCATCAAAGTCGCCGCGCACCCGAATATCACGCTATTAGAAGACCATATTGCGGTTGATCTGATCACCGAGCGCCAAGGCGAAAGCGCGCGCTGCGTCGGCGCCTATGTGTACGACAAACTTACTGATCGGGTCGAGACCATTCTAGCCCCGTTTACCGTGCTTGCCACCGGAGGCGCGGGCAAGGTGTACCTTTACACCACCAATCCCGATGTCGCCACCGGCGACGGGATCGCGATGGGCTGGCGCGCTGGCTGCCGGGTGTCGAATATGGAATTCATTCAGTTCCACCCCACTTGCCTGTATCACCCACATGCCAAGTCTTTCCTGATTACCGAAGCCGTGCGAGGTGAAGGTGGGATTTTACGCCTACCTGATGGCACCCGCTTTATGCCGCATCACGATGAGCGCGCCGAGCTGGCGCCCCGTGATGTCGTGGCCCGCGCGATCGACTTTGAAATGAAGCGCGGCGGCTATGATTGCGTGTACCTCGATATCAGCTACAAACCTGCGGCGTTTGTGAAAGAACACTTTCCCAATATCTATCAGCGCTGCCTGGAGCTAGGCATCGACATCACCAAAGAGCCCATTCCGGTCGTCCCCGCTGCCCACTACACCTGCGGCGGGTTGGTGACCGATCTGGACGGCCGCACTGACCTAGCCAACCTCTATGCCGTTGGCGAAGTGGCCTGCACCGGCCTACACGGCGCCAACCGCCTCGCCTCAAACTCTCTGCTGGAATGCATGGTACTGGGCAAAGCAGCCGCCGAAGATATTTTGCGCCAAGCGCCGCAAGCCCTACCGCAAGTCCCAGAATGGGACGAAAGCCGCGTTACCGATCCGGATGAGGAAGTCGTGATCTCGCACAACTGGGATGAATTGCGCCGCTTTATGTGGGATTACGTCGGGATTGTGCGCACCAATAAACGGCTAGAACGTGCCCTGCACCGCATCGAGCTACTTAAAAGCGAAATCCACGAGTTTTATCGCAATTTCCGCGTTTCCAACGATTTGCTCGAGCTACGCAATCTGGTCATTACCGCCGAGCTGATTGTGCGCTGCGCGATGGCGCGCAAGGAAAGCCGCGGCCTGCACTACAGCCGCGACTATCCGGGCATTGAGACCGAATCACGCCCAACCCTACTCACGCCGGAACGCCCATTGAAAAAATAAGCGAGGTATAGGGCTACAGGCATTGTCTTAAAAAGCCTGCAGCCCTATACCCCATATTATCTCGAGCGCCCGAAGCACAAACCCGCCGCAAGCGCGCCAGCTGCGGCGCTTGATGTTAGAATCGGGCTATTCTTTTTATTGCCTTTGCTGCTGAGCCACGATGCTTGATATCCAATTGCTCCGCAACGACCTCGATGCCGTTGCCCAACGCCTGAAAACCCGCAAATACGACCTCGACACCGCCGCCTTTGCCGCGCTGGAAGCCGAGCGCAAAACCCTGCAAACCACCACGCAAGATCTGCAGGCCAAACGCAATAGCGTCTCCAAATCAATCGGTCAGGCTAAAGCCCGCGGCGAAGATGTCGCGCCCATCATGGCCGAAGTTGAAAACCTGAAAGCCGAGCTGGCCGCCAGCGAAACGGCACTGAGCGAGCTGCAAGGCAAAATGGAAGCCCTGCTGGCCGGCATTCCCAATCTGCCGCTGGAATCTGTACCGGTGGGCAAAGATGAAAGCGAAAATAAAGAAATCCTGCGCTGGGGCACTCCGCGGCAGTTTGATTTCGAAGTAAAAGATCACGTGGATCTGGGCGCGCCACTGGGCCTGGATTTTGAAACGGGCGCCAAGCTCTCGGGCGCGCGTTTTACCGTACTGAAAAGCCATATCGCCAAGCTACATCGCGCACTGGCGCAATTCATGCTCAACACCCACAGCAATGAGCATGGCTACGAAGAGGTTTACACCCCTTACCTAGTGAACGCGGCCAGCATGCACGGCACTGGCCAGCTGCCCAAGTTTGAAGAAGACCTCTTCAAAGTGCCGCACAACGACGATTCGCTGTACCTGATCCCAACCGCCGAAGTATCGGTGACTAACTTTGTGCGCGATACGCTACTCAAAGCCGACGAGCTGCCACTCAAATTCACCGCCCATACGCCGTGTTTCCGCTCCGAAGCCGGCTCGTATGGCCGCGATGTACGCGGCATGATTCGCCAACACCAGTTCGACAAAGTGGAGCTGGTCCAGATCGTCCACCCCGAGCAATCGGTGGCCGCACTGGAAGAGCTTACCGGTCACGCCGAGCGCATTCTGCAGCTCTTAGAGCTGCCGTACCGCAAAGTACTGCTGTGCACCGGCGACATGGGCTTTTCTAGCCAAATGACTTACGACCTGGAAGTGTGGCTGCCGGCACAGAATACTTATCGCGAGATTTCCAGCTGCTCGAATATGGGCAGCTTCCAGGCTCGCCGCATGCAAGCCCGCTTCAAAAATGAAGCCGGCAAAAACGAGCTGGTGCATACGCTGAATGGTTCAGGCCTTGCCGTGGGTCGCACCTTGGTGGCAGTGCTGGAAAACTATCAAAACGCCGATGGCTCCATCACCGTACCGACGGTGTTGCGCCCCTATCTGGGCGGACTGGAAAAACTGGCCGCCTAAACTCAGATGGCGACAAGCAAAGCGCACCTGCGGGTGCGCTTTTTTATTGGCCGGTCGGTCAAGATTCACCGCATTTCCCAGCGTTTGTCCTAGCTTAATGTGGCGCACGTCGTGGCCATTTTCAGCATAGGGCCACCCAGAAATAAATCGCCCCGCCAGCCGGCAAAATGCCGAAAAACGCCTAAGCTGAATCAGGTCTTCTAGGAGTTTGTCATGGCTGAAAACAAATACCGCTTGGTTACCCGCAGTGATTTCGATGGCTTGGTGTGCGCGGTGCTACTCAATGAGCTGGAAATGATCGATGAGATTCTGTTTGTGCACCCCAAAGACATGCAGGATGGCAAGATCGAAATCAGCGCCCGCGACATCACCACCAATCTGCCCTATGTGCCCGGCGCCTATCTGGCTTTTGACCACCACCTCTCCGAAACCATTCGCAACACGGGCGAGCGCGATAACCACATCATCGTCCCCGACGCCCCTTCGGCCGCGCGAGTGGTGTATGAATATTACGGCGGCAAAGAGCGTTTTCCGAATATTAGCGAAGACATGATGCTGGCGGTGGATAAAGCCGACGCCGCTGAATTTACCCGCGATGAAATTCTGCACCCGGATGGCTGGGTGCTCTTAAATTATCTGATGGATGCTCGCACCGGCTTGGGGCGCTTTCGCAATTTCCGCATCTCCAATTACCAGCTGATGATGGATTTAATCCAGTATTGTCGCAATCATGGCATCGAGGAAATTTTAGCCCTGCCCGATGTGAAAGAGCGAATCGAGTTATACCAAGAGCATGCGGCACTGGCCAAAGAACAACTCAAACGTTGCAGCCGCCTCTACGATAACTTGGTGATTCTGGATTTGCGTGAAGAAGAAACCATCTTCGCCACCAACCGCTTTATGATTTATGCGCTATTTCCCCAGTGCAATATTTCCATCCACGTGATGTGGGGCGTACAAAAGCGCAATACCGTGTTTGCCACAGGCAAATCGATTATTAATCGTTCATCCCAAACCAATATCGGCGCTTTGATGCTGGAATATGGCGGAGGCGGGCATGAAAACGCCGGCACCTGCCAGGTGGAAAACGAGCAAGTTGATGAAGTGCTACGCGAGCTCACCCTAAAAATCACCTCGGATGGTTAAACTGCGCCAAGCGCCCAACAAAAAAGCCGACCCAAGTCGGCTTTTTTAATTTGCTGAGCGTGGCTATGACGAACAACACACCATGCTCGAAATACCCTCTATGGGTATACAGCCCCCTGCAAGGCCATTTGACCTTTCCGGCCCGATACCTCACCCTTCACTACATGGTGATAAGGTAGTTTGCTGACATCCAGCTGCAGCAAAAGCTGATCCAAGCCCACGAGCTGATAGCCTTGCAACAACCAGCCAGTAAGCAAGGCGGCGATCGCCTCGGGATAACGGCTATCAAAATCCGCGGCAAAATTAAACACCTGTGGCTGCTGGGCTTGTTCGCTCAAATGCAGAATATGTAAAACTGCATCTTCGGCCGACATGCGCTGCACCAGCTCTTCCAGCATCGGCAAGGTCACAGGAAGTTGCGGCACGCGCACATATTCCCCTTCGACAATCGGCCAGTACGGCCCCACGCCACGCGTATCGCAGCTATAGGCATAGCCGGCCATTTGCAAATAACGGAAGGCCTGACGATTCATCTGCCCGCCAAACGCCGAATGCCCGCGCGCCGGCACACCAAAGCAGCGCGTATGCGCATCGCGCGCACGATACATTTCGACTTTGGTGGTTTCGGCGTCCCAGCGAGCGATTTCCAGTTGCCAGTGATAACGCGACAGCGGGCGCAGTGCATGCTCAAACCCGGCTTCGGTCAACTCATCCTGATAGCGTTTGGCCAATTTAAATAACCCGCGCACCGGTTGCAGACTACCTAGAATCAGCTCGCTACGAGCGTAGCGTTCACGCAACGGTATATAGCTAGAACCGGGCATCTGACGCAAACCATAGCCTGGCCGCAGCCAAACGCCATTGCGTTCTTCACCCAGAGACCAGAAAAAAGTGGCGCCAGCCTGATGGCTACGCAGGAGTTCAGCCAGATGGGGTACAGCCGCCACGGCCTTGGCCGTATCGACGTCAATCTTGAGGGCAAGCAGCTTCATGAATCCACTTGAAACAGGAAACACCCACCGGCGGTGGGCACAAAGCCGCTATTTTACTGGATTAATTGTGAACCTGAATAATCTCGAGGCCCAATTCGTATAAAGCGTGCATCTTCAGTTGATGACTGCGTCGCACTTTCACTCGCGCCGCAAAGGGAGCCTGCGGCCGCCCCGCCGTTTTGGCCGGCATCACATAGATATCGAATTCTTCTTCCGGGCGCGGCACGTAGCTGGTTTGTACCGTCATGCCGGTCACGCTGAGATCGGTGCATTCACCATAAAATGGCAAACCCAGATCCATTGGGCGAATTTTAACTTTGCAATTCACAGGCACCCGCAAGGCACCCCGCTGATCCTGCTCGCGCAAACCCACACCCATGACCTGTTCCATCAAATGCTAATAAACCGCGGTCATCTTAACTGCTTGCCCCTACTGCGCAAAGTACCGACCATCAGCCAAAGTGTGATTGATGTTATAGTCAGCTATATAGTTGAATTAATAAACCGTTTTGCCGCAGGAGTTGCCATCATGTCATCCATCAGCGCTGCAATGAATTTCAGCACCACCGTTTCACAGACCATGTTTCAGGGCTCCCAACAAGCGGCCAAAGCCATTAATGAAGGCGCTGAACGGCTAGATCGCAAAAAAGAGAATATCTCGCAGCAAGGCTTGCAAGCCATGCAGGAGCGCCAAGCCACCGCCCAGCGCATGGATGAAACCCGCAACAAGATCGATACCTACGCCTAAAGCCCACCAAGCGGCAAAAGATCGCAAAAAACTGTATTTTTGTTTTCTTTTTGATTCATGGGTTTAGCCAAAAAGCGCCGGCCAAGGCGCTTTTTTCCTGGGTTTTCGCCAGAAAAGGTGTTGACGCAAAATTAGGGGCATGTTTTAATGCTGCCTCTTTCAAGCGAGGGGCGAATAGCTCTGCAGCGAAAGGGTCGTTAGCTCAGTTGGTAGAGCGTCTGCCTTACAAGCAGAATGTCGGCGGT
>NZ_CAMFLP010000018.1:0-59964 GCF_945957625.1 uncultured Chitinibacter sp. | reverse complement strand
TGTAATTGCGCTTTTGTTGATAATGATCCCATTTGTTTTTACACAGCCTCGCCGATTAGCAGAAAACAGCGGAGGCTAGCTCAACGTCTGCAAGCGCAACGATTGCAGACATTTCAGGGTCGGATTGCGGCTCTGTTGCACGTCGAACAAACAACGTCACCATTGCTCAAGCTTTTCCATCCATGCGTTTTGTGCAGTGAAGCGGAGTTCTTGCCATTTCACGACTGCAGTTTCAGACCAATAGACATATTTGCCAATTCGGACCGGAGGAGGAAAAACCCCGTGCCTGACCATGTTTTCGATGGTCCGCTCTGAAATCTTCAGTTGTTCACACAAAGATGCTTTGGTGAGTAATGCATGCACCCCATGCGCCGCAGCCGGTTTCGACATCGATTTAACCCCTTCACATCAAATTTTGACACTCTGTATAGTGTTGGCAGTCGTGGTAATTGACGTTCAGTGTTGAGATTTGCAGAAATTTGGTACTAATTAGAAGTTGAATTTATTTCACGGGCTGGGTAAGCTGAGACGTTGGTTGTGCTCTGACATTTTTCTGTCAAAGCCATCAGCGGTTCAGTGCGCTTAACTGCGGTTGCTTGCGTTTCAATCCGGTTGGGTGCTTGTATTTACGGGCAGTTGCGTATGAGTTCGGCTTGTTCGGCGCGACGGGAAAAATTGAAAATCCGCGTGTCCGTGGTTCGATTCCGCGATTGGCCACCACCAAATTTTAAAAACCCGCTCTGCTGAGCGGGTTTTTTTTCGCCCAGCCATTGGGCGCGACAAAAAATTTTCACTGAGCAAGGCGCAGGCTTTGTGATAGGCTACTCGTCAGTAGCCTTTTTTGTTTCTGGGTATATACTGGTTGAGCCAGGCCCTAATCTCAAGGATGTGATGGTGAGCAAATCAGATTCGACCGCCGTGGCTGCGACGCCTGTTTCGCAGCGTATTCGCTACCGCCTGCTGCAGGCCGACCGCCGCTTTCATGCGAATGACAATATCGCTGACTTTATCGAAGAAGGCGAAATGAGCGAATTGCTGGCCGAAGTGCAAAGCAAGATGGTAGAAGTGCTCAATAGCCTAGTGATCGATACCGATAACGATCACAACACCCAAGACACTGCCCGCCGGGTGGCCAAGATGTATCTGAATGAAGTGTTCCGTGGCCGCTATGTGAAGCAGCCCGCGGTAACGGAGTTTCCGAATGTCGAGCATCTGAATGAACTGATGATCGTTGGCCCGATCACCGTGCGCAGCGCTTGCTCGCATCATTTGTGCCCAATTATCGGAAAATTGTGGATCGGTATTCTGCCAAATCAACATTCCAACTTGATCGGCCTGTCAAAATATGCGCGGTTGGCTGAATGGGTAATGTCGCGGCCGCAGATTCAGGAAGAAGCCGTGACCCAGATGGCCGATCTCTTGCAGAGCAAGGTGAATCCAGATGGCCTGGCGATTGTGATGGAAGCTGATCATTTCTGCATGCACTGGCGTGGTGTGAAAGACAGTGACTCAAAAATGATCAATAGCGTGATGCGCGGCGTATTCCTGAAAGATACGCACTTGCGGCTGGAATTCTTGTCGCTGATTAACAATAAACGTTAAGTGAGGATGGGTATGTTGGTGCGCTTGATTTATGCCAGCCGTGCAGCTGGCGCGATGAATACCGAGTTGCTGGATTCAATCCTGCGTAGCTCGCGGCAAAATAATCCGGCCATCGGCATCACCGGCGTGCTTTGCTATAGCGGTGGCACTTTTGTGCAGGTGCTGGAAGGCAGCCGCGCGGCTGTATCTTCGCTGTATAACATCATTGGCCGTGATCCGCGGCATGGGCAGGTGGAATTGCTGCACTTTGCCGAGATCAATGAGCGACGCTTCTCTGATTGGACCATGGGGCAGGTGAATCTGGCCAAGGTCAATGCGGCCCTGTTGCTCAAATATTCGGCGCGGGCCGAATTTACCCCATTTGAAATGAGCGGCGACGCGGTTTTGCGCTTGCTGGAAGATCTGATCGATACCGCCGCCATCGGCAAATAAATACTGCAATCGAATGGTAGAACAACAGGGGCTGGCTAGCCCCTGTTTGCATTTAGGCTTGGGTATCGAGCCCTTGCCGCTGGCCTTGCCAATCCAGAAACCGTTCGCCACCGGGTAAATTCAGCAGCTTAACCAGCAGCTGGGCGGGTTGATCATTGATTTTAACGGCTTGCCCCACCGGCTCTGGGCTGAGCTGCTGTAGTAACTCATCGGCGAGGCCGCCAAACTGCAAACTTAGTGGGGTAGCGTTACTGCGCGTTTGGGCTGGCTCACGCTCGCTGGTGGGTGTCGCCGCGCTGGTTTGCGAGCTAAATGCGGCGGTTTGCTCGCGACTAAAGCTAAGTTCAAATTCAAACTCAAATTGGCGGCCATCAGCAGTGCTAATGGTGCCGCGCCCCTTGAATTGACTCTCTTCGCGCAAAAGAAAGGCGGTGCTGCTGGTTTGCTGGGCGCCATTGCTGCTGACACTCGCTGCTGCACCGGCCGTGGTGGCAGCGGCAAGGCTTACCTCATCCCATTCGATTTTGAAGTTTTGCTGACCAAATAATTGGCCGGCCAGCTGGCCGAGCATGGCTTGCGCGGCTTGACTGGTGTCGCGGCCTAGCCGCTGATTGTGTTGACTGAGGGCGGAGGGTTGCTGGCTGTGGTGGGTATTAGTTGTTGGGCCTGCCCAGCCTGGTAGTAATGTGCTGGGGTTAAAGCGGCTGCTGTCGAGGGCTTGCATGATGCGCTCCTGCTGGGCTGGATAATGGCCTGTATCGGCAGGGGGCAAATAAACTCAATGCCATTGGTCGGGATAGGGGTATTGCCCCGTAAGGTTTATTGATCAATGTGTTTAGAGATATACCCTTTAATAAAAAAGCGGCTCGCAGGCCGCTTTTTGTATCAGTCAAATTGACTTACTTTTTGCGCTCAACTTGGCTCACATCGCGAATCGCACCGGTATCGGCCGAAGTCGTCATTGCGGCGTAGGCGCGCAAGGCCGCGCTGACGAAACGTTCGCGCTGTTCAGGTTGCCAGGCTTTGCTGCCTCGGCTTTCCATTTCGGCGCGGCGGGCAGCGAGCTCTTCGGCGCTGACCAGCAGATTGATGGTGCGGTTTGGAATATCGATTTCCAGTTGGTCGCCTTCTTTGGCTAGACCAATCGCGCCACCCTCGGCGGCTTCAGGTGAAACGTGGCCGATCGACAAACCAGATGTGCCACCCGAGAAGCGACCATCGGTCAGTAGTGCGCAGGCTTTGCCCAAGCCTTTTGATTTCAGGTAGGAGGTAGGGTAGAGCATTTCCTGCATGCCCGGGCCACCTTTGGGGCCTTCGTAACGAATCAGTACCACATCACCGGCCACTACTTGATCGTCCAGAATGCCGGCGACGGCGTCGTCTTGCGATTCGAAAATCCGGACACGGCCAGTAAATTTGAGGATGGATTCATCCACGCCGGCGGTTTTTACAATACAACCGCGCTCAGCGATATTGCCGTACAGCACGGCGATCCCGCCGTCTTGCGAGTAGGCGTTTTCTTTATTGCGGATACAGCCGTTAGCGCGATCCAGATCAAGCTCTGGCCAGCGCATGCTCTGGCTGAAGGCGATGGTGGTCGGCACGCCGCCTGGCGCGGCACGGTAGAGCAGGTGTGCGAGGCTATCCGGGCTGTTTTTAACGATGTCCCACTGATCGATGCTGGCACCCATGCTGCTGGCGTGAACGGTCGGTACATCGCGATGAATCAGTCCGGCGCGATCCAGTTCGGCCAAAATCCCGATTACCCCGCCCGCACGGTGCACGTCTTCCATATGGTATTTCTGAGTGGCTGGGGCCACTTTAGATAGGCATGGCACTTTCCGGCTCATGCGGTCGATGTCCTGCATGGTGAAGTTCACGCCGGCTTCATTGGCGGCCGCTAGTAGGTGCAAGACCGTATTGGTGGAGCCGCCCATGGCGATATCGAGTGCAATGGCGTTTTCGAAAGCTTCGAAAGTGGCGATATTACGTGGTAATACGCTGCTGTCTTCGCCTTCGTAATAGCGTTTGGCTAGCTCGACGATGGTGCGACCCGCCTGCAGGAAAAGTTGCTTGCGATCGCCGTGGGTGGCGAGCAGCGAGCCATTGCCAGGCAAAGATAGGCCCAAGGCTTCCGTCAGGCAGTTCATCGAGTTGGCGGTGAACATGCCGGAGCAAGAGCCACAGGTTGGGCAGGCGCTGCGCTCGACGGCGGCCACTTCGTCGTCAGAGACGTTCGGGTTGGCGGCTTCCACCATGGCATCTACCAGATCGAGTTTGCGCACTTCGCCTTGCCAGTTAACCTTGCCGGCTTCCATTGGGCCGCCAGAAACAAAAATCACCGGAATATTCAGGCGCAGGGCGGCCATCAGCATCCCTGGGGTGATCTTATCGCAATTGGAGATGCACACCAGCGCGTCGGCACAGTGCGCGTTCACCATGTATTCCACCGAGTCGGCAATCAGATCACGGCTTGGTAGTGAATACAGCATGCCGCCATGACCCATGGCGATACCGTCATCCACCGCGATGGTGTTGAATTCTTTGGCGATACCGCCTGCTTTTTCGATCTCACGTGCCACCAACTGACCCAGATTATGTAAATGCACATGGCCGGGTACGAATTGGGTGAATGAGTTGGCAATGGCGATAATCGGTTTGCCAAAATCGCCGTCTTTCATGCCGGTGGCACGCCACAGGGCGCGAGCACCGGCCATATTGCGGCCGTGGGTGGTGGTGCGGGAACGATAAGCAGGCATGATCAATCTCTATCAGTGAAATAACTGAGCGGCCATTGTAACGAAAATCAGGCATGCTGGTGTGGACGTTAGGCGGCGACTGTAAATACTGGTTTGCCGCAATGCTGCGCAGCAAGGGCGCTCTGCGCATATAATCGCTGCCATATCCCGAATAGGAAGATTTTGATGTTGACTCATCCGCAGTTTGATCCGGTGGCCATTCACTTGGGGCCGGTGGGTATTCATTGGTACGGCCTGATGTATTTGGTGGGCTTTGTGCTCTTTTTGTTGCTGGGGCGGATGCGGATTCGCAATGGCAATCCGCCGGGCTGGCATGTGGCGGAAATGGATGACCTGCTGTTTTACGGTGTGCTAGGGGTGATCCTTGGTGGGCGCTTAGGGTATGTGTTCTTCTACAAGTTTGATTTTTATCTGCAGCATCCGCTGAGCGTTTTTAAGTTGTGGGAAGGTGGCATGGCCTTTCATGGCGGTTTTCTCGGTGTATTGGTGGCGATGTACCTATTTGGCCGTAAAACCGGGCGCAGTTTTTTGCAGGTAACTGACTTTATTGCGCCGCTGGTGCCGCTGGGCTTGGCGGCGGGCCGACTAGGTAATTTCATTAATGGCGAATTGTGGGGGCGCGTAACCGATGCCACCATGCCGTGGGCGATGGTCTTCCCGCAGGCGCACGATGGTTTGCCGCGTCATCCGTCGCAGCTGTATCAGTTTACTTTGGAAGGTATGCTGCTGTTTGCTATTTTGTGGTGGTTCTCAAGCAAGCAGCGGAAAACCGGGCAGATTTCGGCACTATTCCTGTTAGGGTATGGCGCATTCCGCTTTGTGGCCGAATTTGCGCGTGAGCCAGATGACTTCCTTGGCTTGCTGTATATGAACTTCTCCATGGGGCAGTGGTTGAGCTTGCCGATGATCGTGATTGGGGTGTTGATGTGGCTGGTATGCAGTCGCGGCACTGCGCGCGCCAACTAAATTACCAAGCAAAATTAAGTATTTATTCAAAAACTGAGGGTGGAGATGAAAAATCTGTTTGACGACGGCAAAGTTCATCTCCATAATGCGTGGCTCTTGACGGGGAGGTTACCCAAGCGGTCAACGGGTCCGGACTGTAACTCCGGCGGCTTAGCCTTCGAAGGTTCGAATCCTTCCCTCCCCACCAGTTGCCCCCTAAGCGGGTGTGATAGAACGAATTGAGTATTAAGCCGCGGGTGTAGCTCAATGGTAGAGCAGAAGCCTTCCAAGCTTACGACGAGGGTTCGATTCCCTTCACCCGCTCCAATGATTAAATGCTGATGTAGCTCAGGGGTAGAGCACTCCCTTGGTAAGGGAGAGGTCGGGGGTTCAATTCCCCCCATCAGCACCATTCATTTCAATGCGTCATTAATCTGTTATTTCAAGTTCTCGAGAAGGAAATAAAGCGATGGCTAAGGAAAAGTTTACGCGGACCAAGCCGCACGTTAACGTTGGTACCATCGGTCACGTTGACCACGGTAAAACCACTCTGACTGCTGCGATCACGACTGTACTGACTCGCAAATTCGGTGGCGAAGCTAAAGACTACTCACAGATCGATAGCGCTCCTGAAGAAAAAGCACGTGGTATTACCATTAATACCGCTCACGTTGAATACGAAACTGAAACTCGCCACTACGCTCACGTAGATTGTCCAGGTCACGCGGATTATGTGAAAAACATGATTACCGGTGCGGCTCAGATGGATGGCGCGATTCTGGTTGTATCTGCTGCTGATGGTCCTATGCCACAAACTCGCGAGCACATCCTGTTGTCTCGTCAGGTTGGCGTACCATACATCATCGTATTCATGAACAAAGCTGATCTGGTTGACGACGCTGAGTTGTTGGAACTGGTTGAGATGGAAGTTCGTGACCTGCTGTCTAAATATGACTTCCCAGGTGATGACACCCCAATCATCGTTGGTTCAGCTCGTTCAGCGCTGGAAGGCGATCAAGGTGAATATGGCGAGCCAGCCATCTTCCGCTTGGCTGAAGCGCTGGACACTTACATTCCTCTGCCAGAGCGCGCAGTGGATGGTACCTTCCTGATGCCAGTTGAGGACGTGTTCTCAATCTCTGGTCGTGGTACTGTGGTTACCGGTCGTGTTGAGCGCGGCATCATCAAAGTGGGTGAAGAGATCGAGATCGTTGGTATCGTTCCAACTATCAAGACTACTTGTACTGGTGTTGAGATGTTCCGTAAGCTGCTGGACCAAGGTCAAGCGGGTGACAACATCGGCGCGCTTCTGCGTGGTACGAAGCGTGAAGAAGTTCAGCGTGGTCAAGTTCTGTCTAAACCAGGCTCAATCACTCCGCACACCAAGTTCACTTCTGAGATCTACGTATTGTCTAAAGAAGAGGGTGGTCGTCACACTCCATTCTTCAGCAACTACCGTCCTCAGTTCTACTTCCGTACTACGGACGTAACTGGCGCGATTTCTCTGCCAGAAGGCACTGAAATGGTTATGCCAGGTGACAACGTATCGATCACTGTGACGCTGATCGCCCCAATCGCGATGGAGCAAGGTCTGCGCTTTGCGATTCGTGAAGGTGGCCGTACCGTTGGTGCCGGCGTTGTAGCGAAAATTATTGAATAAGTAGTTTGCAAAATTGGCGGGGTTAAGTTATAATTCCGCCTCTCCGTAGGCGATTAGCTCAATTGGTAGAGCACCGGTCTCCAAAACCGGGGGTTGGGGGTTCGAGACCCTCATCGCCTGCCACGATATCAGCGGAGCCGTTCCAAATTTGATTTGGGGCGGCTTTGTTTTATGGGTCGCCAGAAAGTAATGCAAAACATTGAACGCCTGAAGTTGGTAGCGGCACTCGCGTTGGTTGCGCTGGGTGTGGCTGGCTTTTATTTGGTTCCCGCAGGGCAGTCCTTTGTCGGGTCTTTGTCGGTGGTTGCGGGTCTAGCGGCTGCGGCTGCGGTGCTGTGGTTTAGCGAGACCGGTCGCGGTTTTGTTGATTACGCCCGTGATGCGATCAAAGAAGCGCAAAAGGTTGTGTGGCCAAGCAAGAAAGAAACCTGGCAGGTGACTGGGGTTGTGTTCTTGTTTGTGGCGGTTTTGGCATTGTTCATGTGGGTTGTGGATTCTGGCCTGGCTTGGGTGTTTTACGATATCGTGCTGGGTCGCGGTAAATAAGGCGGAGCATCAGGCATGGGAATGCGTTGGTATGTAGTGCATGCATATTCGGGCTTTGAAAAGAGTGTGCAAAAAGCGCTGACTGAACGAATTACACGTCTTGGCATGGAGCATCTGTTTGGTCAGATCTTGGTGCCAGTAGAAGAAGTGGTGGAAGTAAAGGGTGGCCGCAAAGCGGTTTCGGAGCGTAAGTTCTACCCTGGTTATGTGTTTGTTGAAATGGAAATGACCGACGATAGCTGGCACTTGGTGAAAAGCACGCCAAAAGTGACCGGTTTTATCGGTGGTACGGGCACCAAGCCGATGCCAATCCCGCTCAAAGAAGTGGAGCGGATGATGCAGCAGGTGCAGGATGGTGCTGAAAAACCACGTCACAAAGTGTCTTTTGAGGTGGGTGAGGTTTTGCGTGTAATCGATGGTCCTTTTGCGGATTTCTCTGCAACGGTTGAAGACGTTGATTACGACAAGAATCGTCTGAAAGTGGCTGTGTCGATCTTTGGTCGTGCCACTCCGGTCGATTTGGAGTTTTCTCAGGTAGAAAAAACCTGATGAACTAGGCCCCCGCATGTCGGGGGTGTTGAGTTGGGGAGCCAATGTTCGCATTGGCGTTTGACCCGTTTTAAGGAGTAGTCCTGTGGCAAAAAAAATTATTGGCTACATCAAGCTGCAAGTGCCAGCTGGTAAAGCAAATCCTTCGCCTCCAATCGGTCCAGCGCTGGGTCAGCGCGGTCTGAATATTATGGAATTTTGTAAAGCCTTCAATGCTGCAACACAAGGTGTTGAGCCAGGCTTGCCAATTCCAGTGGTGATCACTGCTTTTGCAGATAAATCATTCACTTTCGTGATGAAGTCGCCTCCTGCGACCATCCTGCTGAAAAAAGCAGCTGGCATCACTAAAGGTTCTCCACGTCCACATACCGACAAAGTAGGTAAAGTGACACGTGCTCAGCTGGAAGAGATCGTAAAAACCAAGCAGGCTGATCTGACTGGTGCTGATCTGGATGCGGCTGTGCGTACCATCGCGGGCTCAGCTCGTTCGATTGGTATTGAAGTGGAGGGCGTGTAAATGGCTAAGGTTTCTAAACGTCTGGCAGCACTGCGTGCTTCTGTTGACAGCAATAAACTGTACGCAGCTGATGAAGCTCTGGCTCTGGTTAAGGGCGCAGCAACTGCTAAATTCAACGAATCAATCGATGTGTCATTTAACCTGGGCGTTGACCCACGTAAATCTGACCAAGTTGTTCGTGGTGCTGTTGTTCTGCCTAAAGGCACTGGTAAATCAGTACGCGTTGCTGTTTTCACCCAAGGCGCTAACGCTGAAGCAGCTAAAGCTGCTGGTGCAGATGTAGTAGGTTTTGAAGATCTGGCTGAACAAGTTAAAGCTGGCAATATTGATTTCGACGTGGTGATTGCATCTCCAGATGCAATGCGCATCGTTGGTCAGTTGGGTCAGATTCTTGGTCCACGCGGCCTGATGCCAAACCCGAAAGTAGGTACTGTTACGCCTAACGTTGCTGAAGCGGTTAAAAACGCGAAAGCCGGTCAGGTTCAATACCGTACTGACAAAGGTGGTATCGTTCACGCAACCCTGGGTCGCGCTTCTTTTGAAGTGGCTGATCTGCGTGAAAACTTGGCTGCTCTGGTTGATGCTCTGCAAAAAGCTAAACCAGCTAGCTCTAAGGGCGTGTACTTCAAGAAGATCGCCGTATCAAGCACGATGGGCCTGGGTGTTCGCGTAGACACTTCGTCTGTCCTGTAATCCGACTTTGGGCTGGGGCTTTGGCCCCAGAATGTCAAAGACCGTAGGTGCCAGCCATCTGGCTGGCTTAATCAAGGTGCCCAAACACCAGCCTACGCAGACGGTGCTCCCAATGCAGGCTTTTTGCTGAACCTAGTTTAGTTATTAGTCTCCTGAATATTGGTCGCCGTTTGATTGGGTGGCGCATCAACAATGCGCTGAACTTAACTAATGGAGAATGACCTTGAGTCTTAATCTTGACGACAAAAAAGCGGTCGTAGCTGAGATTGCGGCAGAAGTTGCCAAAGCCCAGACTATCGTAGTCGCTGAATATCGTGGTATCGAGGTTTCCAGCATGACTCAACTGCGCAAAGAAGCGCGTGAGTCAGGCGTTTACCTGCGTGTTCTGAAAAACACGCTGGCACGCCGTGCGGTACAAGGAACTCCGTTCGCCGATTTGGCCGACAAAATGGTTGGCCCACTGGTGTACGGTATTTCTGAAGACCCAGTTGCTGCAGCTAAAGTACTGAACAATTTCGCGAAAAAAGACGACAAAATCGTTCTGAAAGCCGGTTCTTATGATGGCAAAGTAATGGATGCAGCTGGCGTAGCCGCCCTGGCATCTGTACCAAGCCGCGAAGAACTGCTGTCAAAACTGTTGTTCGTTATGCAAGCGCCTGTTTCTGGCTTCGCGCGCGCTCTGGCTGCGCTGGCAGAGAAAAAAGGCGAAGGCGCCGCAGCTCCTGCTGCCGAAGCAGCCGAAGCATAATTTCGCAATTTAACTATATTAATCCGAAAAGATTTTCAGGAGTATTTACAAATGGCTATCACTAAAGAAGACATCCTCGAAGCGGTTGGCGCGCTGACTGTACTGGAACTGAACGACCTGGTTAAAGCGTTCGAAGAAAAATTCGGCGTTTCTGCTGCTGCTGTTGCCGTAGCTGGCCCAGCTGCTGCTGGTGGCGCTGCTGCTGCTGCAGAAGAAAAAACTGAATTCGACGTAATCCTGACCGACGCTGGCGCACAAAAAGTTGGCGTGATCAAGGTTGTACGTGAAGTTACCGGTCTGGGCCTGAAAGAAGCCAAAGACCTGGTTGACGGCGCTCCTAAAGCTGTGAAAGAAGGTGTTTCTAAAGCTGATGCTGATGCGATCGCTAAGAAACTGATCGAAGCTGGCGCACAAGCTGAAGTTAAGTAATCCTTAGCTAGCTAAGTAGTTCAGGCAGACGGAGCAATCCGTCTGCCCTTTTGCGTTTGTATACTGCGCTTGCTTACAGCATGTTTGTAAGTAGCACCAGCAGCAGACAAACCAGAAACCGCTCACAACTGATTTGTTAGCGGGCGTTTTGCGGTTTGTCCATTGCGCCCCACCCATGGAGAGTTTATGAGTATGAAATACTCGTTCACTGAGAAGAAACGCATTCGTAAAAGTTTTGCGAAGCGGGCAAGTGTCCTCGAAGTACCGTTTCTGCTGGCTACTCAGATCGACTCTTATTCCGAGTTTCTGCAACTGGGCGTGCCCCTAGAAGGGCGTCGCGAGATCGGTCTGCAGGCTGCGTTCAACTCGATTTTCCCGATTGTTTCGCACAATGAGTATGCACGCCTCGAATTCGTGCACTACACACTGGGTGAACCCGCGTTTGACGTGAAAGAGTGTCAGCAGCGGGGCATCACATTTGCGGCGCCATTGCGCGCCCGTGTGCGCCTGGTGATCATGGATCGTGAGTCATCCAAGCCAACAATCAAGGAAGTAAAAGAACAGGACGTGTATTTCGGTGAAATTCCACTGATGACTCGGAACGGTTCGTTCGTCATCAATGGTACTGAGCGCGTCATCGTTTCACAGTTGCACCGCTCTCCTGGTGTGTTCTTCGAGCATGACAAGGGTAAAACCCACAGCTCAGGGAAACTGCTGTTCTCGGCGCGGATTATTCCTTACCGCGGTTCATGGCTGGATTTCGAGTTTGACCCGAAAGATCTGCTGTTCTTCCGGATTGACCGTCGTCGTAAGATGCCAGTGAGCATTCTGCTCAAGGCGCTGGGGTATACCCCTGAACAGATTCTGGCTGAATTCTTTGATACCGATACCTTCCAATTGGGTGAAGACGGTATTTTCTGGGAACTGGTGCCGGATCGCCTGCGTGGTGAAGTTGCGAAATTTGATATCGTGACTGACGAAGGCAAAGTACTGGTTCAGAAAGATAAGCGTATTACCGCCAAAACCATCCGCGATATCAATACCGCGGGTATGACCCATGTACAAGTCCCGCTGGACTACATGTATGGTCGCGTCTTGGCGAAAGATGTATTGAATCCAGAAACTGGTGAAATCATTGCCAAAGCCAATGAAGAGCTGACCGAAGATCTGTTGGTAAAACTGGATCTGAACGAAGTTAAAGCCATCACCACGCTGTATATCAATGACCTTGACCAAGGTGGCTTCATTTCGTCAACACTGCGGACCGATGATACTGCAGACGAATGGCAAGCCCGTGTTGCGATCTATCGCATGATGCGTCCTGGTGAGCCGCCAACTGAAGAAGCCGTGCAAGCACTCTTCAATGGCCTGTTCTTCGCTGAAGATCGTTACGATCTGTCGGCCGTAGGTCGCATGAAGTTTAATAGCCGTGCTTACCCAGATCGCTTGGATGAAAAAGCGCCGGGTTGGCAACGTCGTTTCTACCAGCGCGTAGGTGCTAAGGGCATTACTGGCCCTGGCGTGCTGTCGACTGAAGACATCATCGCCGTGATTGGCATCTTGCTCGAGCTGCGCAATAGCCGCGGGGAAGTGGACGATATCGATCACTTGGGTAACCGTCGCGTGCGTTCGGTTGGTGAGTTGGCGGAAAACCAATTCCGTGCCGGCTTGGTGCGTGTTGAGCGCGCAGTGAAAGAGCGTCTGTCGCAAGCCGAATCAGACAATCTGATGCCGCATGATCTGATCAATGCCAAGCCAGTATCGGCCGCAGTGAAAGAGTTCTTCGGCTCTTCACAGTTGTCACAGTTCATGGATCAAACCAACCCACTGTCAGAAATCACGCACAAACGTCGTGTTTCTGCCTTGGGTCCAGGCGGTCTGACGCGCGAGCGCGCGGGCTTCGAGGTACGTGACGTACACCCAACGCACTACGGTCGTGTGTGTCCGATTGAAACGCCTGAAGGTCCAAACATTGGTCTGATTAACTCGCTGTCTTGCTACGCCCGCACCAATGAGTATGGTTTCCTGGAAACCCCATACCGCAAAGTCGTGGATGGTAAAGTCACCAGCGAAATCGAATATCTGTCGGCGATTCAAGAAGGCAAATATGTCATTGCTCAGGCAAACGCCCAAACCGATGCAGACAACAATCTGGTCGATGAGTTGGTGACTTGCCGTGAAGCCGGTGAAACCATCTTGGCTTCGCCTGATCGCGTGCAGTTCATGGATGTGGCACCTAGCCAGATCGTATCGGTTGCTGCATCGCTGATTCCGTTCCTTGAACACGATGACGCGAACCGTGCCTTGATGGGCGCCAACATGCAGCGGCAGGCCGTACCTTGTCTGCGTGCAGAAAAACCTATGGTAGGTACCGGTATCGAGCGCACTTGTGCGACCGACTCGGGCACGGCCGTAACCGCTCTGCGCGGTGGTGTAGTTGATTACGTTGATGCAACTCGTATCGTTGTGCGCGTGAACAACGACGAAGTGATCGCGGGTGAAGCCGGTGTAGATATCTACAATCTGGTTAAATTTACTCGCTCTAACCAGAACACCAACACCAACCAGCGTCCGATCGTGAAGAAAGGCGACATTCTGGCGAAGGGTGACGTGGTTGCCGATGGTGCGTCGACTGACTTGGGCGAATTGGCCCTGGGTCAAAATATGACCATCGCCTTCATGCCATGGAATGGTTACAACTTCGAGGATTCGATTCTGATTTCCGAGAAGGTGATTGCTGACGATCGTTACACCTCAATTCACATTGAAGAATTGAGCGTAATGGCGCGTGATACCAAGCTGGGCCCTGAAGAGATCACCCGTGATATCTCCAATCTGTCAGAGCGTATGCTCGGCCGTCTGGATGAGTCCGGTGTGGTGTATATCGGTGCTGAAGTTGAAGCCGGCGATGTACTGGTTGGTAAAGTGACGCCTAAAGGTGAAACTCAGCTGACGCCCGAAGAGAAACTGCTGCGCGCCATCTTCGGTGAAAAAGCCTCTGACGTTAAAGATACGTCGCTGCGCGTGCCTTCAGGCATGACCGGTACCGTGATCGACGTACAAGTATTCACTCGTGAAGGTATTGAGCGTGATAAACGCGCCCAATCGATTATCGATGAGCAACTGCGTCGCTACCGTCAAGACTTGAACGACCAACTGCGGATCGTAGAAGCCGACTTGTTCAAGCGGATTGAAGATATGCTGGTGGGCAAAGTTGCCAACGGCGGTCCGAAGAAGCTGGCTAAAGGCGCGACCATTACCGCTGAATATCTGGCTGATCAAGCGAACAAGCACGACTGGTTTGATATCCGTCTGGCCGATGAAGAAAGCGCTCGTCAGTTGGAAGCCAATAAAGACCTGATCGCACAAACTAAAGCCGAGTTCGAGCTGCGTTTTGAAGATAAGAAACGTAAGTTGACCCAAGGCGATGAGTTGCCACCGGGCGTGATCAAAATGGTGAAGGTGTACGTTGCAGTTAAACGTCGTCTGCAGCCAGGTGACAAGATGGCCGGTCGTCACGGTAACAAGGGTGTGGTATCGAAAATCCTACCAGTGGAAGATCTGCCATACATGGCAGATGGCACACCGGTCGACATCGTACTGAACCCATTGGGCGTACCGTCACGGATGAATATCGGTCAGATTCTGGAAGTGCATCTGGGCTGGGCGGCTAAAGGGATTGGTCAACGCATCGACAAGATGCTGCGCGATCAGCAAAACCTGGAGCAAGTACGCAGCTACCTCGATCGCATCTACAACAGCGCTGGTAAGCAAGAAGACATCGCTGGCCTGACTGATCTTGAAGTGCTGGATCTGGCTCAAGGCCTGCGCAAGGGTATGACCTTCGCGAGCCCAGTATTTGATGGCGCGAAAGAAAGCGAAATCCGCGCGATGCTGGATCTGGCTTATCCAGATGAAGATGCTCGCACGCAGCAGCTTGACTTCAATGGCAGCAAAACGCAGATGCAACTGTACGATGGCCGTACGGGTGAAGCCTTCGAGCGTAAAGTGACCGTGGGTGTGATGCACTATCTGAAACTGCACCACTTGGTGGACGATAAGATGCACGCCCGTTCAACCGGTCCATACTCGCTGGTAACTCAGCAGCCATTGGGCGGTAAAGCTCAGTTTGGTGGTCAGCGTTTCGGTGAGATGGAGGTGTGGGCACTGGAAGCTTATGGTGCTGCATACACCCTGCAAGAGATGTTGACTGTGAAGTCTGACGACGTGAATGGTCGTACCAAAGTATACGAAAACATTGTGAAGGGCGATCACCGCATTGATGCTGGCATGCCAGAGTCATTCAATGTGTTGGTTAAGGAAATCCGCTCGCTCGGTATCGATATCGATCTGGAAACCTATTGATTGCTGTGAGGTATAGGGCTGCAGGCTAGGATCTGCCTAGCTTTGCAGCTAATACCCTGATTGCCCTCACTGGAGAATATTGGAATGAAAGGCTTACTCGAACTCTTCAAGCAAGTCACCCAAGACGAAGAATTTGACGCGATTAAGATCGGGCTCGCATCGCCTGAGAAAATCCGCTCATGGTCGTTTGGTGAAGTGAAGAAGCCAGAAACCATCAACTACCGTACGTTCAAACCTGAACGTGACGGTCTGTTTTGTGCGCGTATTTTTGGCCCGATCAAAGACTACGAATGTCTTTGCGGTAAGTACAAACGCCTGAAGCACCGCGGTGTAATTTGTGAAAAATGTGGCGTTGAAGTCACGCTGTCGAAAGTGCGTCGTGAGCGCATGGGCCACATCGAGCTGGCTAGCCCAGTAGCGCACATCTGGTTCCTGAAATCGCTGCCGTCACGTCTGGGTATGGTTCTGGACGTTGCACTGCGTGATATCGAACGCGTGCTGTATTTCGAAGCATACATCGTGATCGAGCCGGGCATGACCCCGCTGCAACGCGCACAGCTGCTGACCGAAGAAGACTACTTCGCCAAAGTCGAAGAGTACGGCGACGAATTTGTAGCAATGATGGGCGCGGAAGCGGTGCGTGAGCTGCTCAAATCCATGGATGTTGATCAAGAGATCAGCAAACTGCGCGCTGAGCTGGATAGCACCGGTTCTGAAACCAAGATCAAGAAAATCGCTAAGCGCCTGAAAGTGCTGGAAGCCTTCGAGCGTTCAGGTATCAAGCCAGAGTGGATGATTCTGGATGTGCTGCCTGTGCTGCCGCCTGAGCTGCGTCCATTGGTGCCGCTGGATGGTGGCCGTTTTGCGACTTCCGATCTGAATGATCTGTATCGCCGCGTGATCAACCGGAACAACCGTCTGAAACGCCTGCTGGAATTGCGTGCGCCAGAAATTATCGTGCGCAACGAAAAACGGATGTTGCAAGAGTCGGTCGATTCGCTGCTGGACAACGGCCGTCGCGGTAAAGCGATGACTGGTGCAAACAAGCGTCCGCTGAAATCACTGGCCGACATGATCAAAGGTAAGGGCGGTCGTTTCCGTCAGAACTTGCTGGGTAAACGTGTTGACTACTCAGGTCGTTCGGTTATTACCGTAGGCCCAACTCTGCGTTTGCATCAGTGCGGTCTGCCAAAACTGATGGCGCTCGAATTGTTCAAGCCATTCATTTTCCACAAGCTGGAAGTGATGGGCCTGGCGACAACCATTAAAGCCGCCAAAAAAATGGTGGAAAGCCAAGAGCCAGTCGTATGGGATATCTTGGAAGAAGTGATCCGCGAGCATCCGGTACTGCTGAACCGTGCGCCGACGCTGCACCGCTTGGGTATTCAAGCTTTCGAACCGACTCTGATCGAAGGTAAAGCGATTCAGCTGCACCCGCTGGTTTGTGCGGCATTCAATGCCGACTTCGACGGTGACCAGATGGCCGTTCACGTGCCACTGTCGCTCGAAGCGCAGATGGAAGCGCGGACGCTGATGCTGGCGTCAAACAATGTACTGGCCCCAGCCAATGGCGAGCCTATCATTGTGCCGTCGCAGGATATCGTATTGGGTCTGTACTACATGACCCGCGAAGCAAAATATGCCAAAGGTGAGCGCCTGAGCGATGCCGGTGAACGCCTGACAATTTTTGCTGACGTGTCTGAAGCGCTGCGTGCTTACCAAAATAAAGCCGTTACGCTGCAAACCCGCGTTTCTGTGCGGACGAAACAATGGTCGAAAAACGAAGCAGGTGAGTGGGAATACCGCTTGGTGCGTCGTGACACCACAGTTGGCCGCGCGATCCTGTCTGAAATTCTGCCAAAAGGCTTGGATTTCTCGCACATCGACAAAGCACTGAAGAAAAAAGAAATCGGTAAACTGATCAATGCTTCATTCCGTCGCTGCGGTCTGAAAGACACGGTGGTGTTTGCAGATCAGCTGATGTACACCGGTTTCTCATACTCGACGCGTGGCGGTATTTCGATTTGCGTTGACGATATGCTGGTGCCAGCGAAGAAAGTGGAACTGCTAGCAGCTGCCCACGCAGAGGTAAAAGAGATCGAGCAGCAATACAGCTCAGGTCTGGTAACCCAAGGCGAGCGCTACAACAAGGTCGTGGATATCTGGGGTCGTGCCGGTGATCAAATCGCGAAGGCGATGATGGATCAGCTGGGTAAAGAGCCAGTTCTGGATGCCAACGGTAAACAGGACGAGCAAGAGTCGTTCAACTCGATTTACATGATGGCTGACTCGGGTGCCCGGGGTTCGGCAGCGCAGATTCGTCAGCTGGCTGGTATGCGGGGTCTGATGGCTAAGCCAGATGGCTCGATTATTGAGATGCCAATTACCACTAACTTCCGTGAAGGTCTGACAGTACTGCAGTACTTCATCTCAACACACGGTGCACGTAAAGGTCTGGCGGATACGGCTCTGAAGACAGCGAACTCGGGTTACCTGACACGTCGTCTGGTCGATGTAACGCAAGACTTGGTGGTTATTGAGGACGATTGCGGCACCAAAAATGGTGTGGCGATGAAGGCCGTAGTTCAAGGCGGTGACGTGGTTGAAGCCCTGCGTGACCGTATCTTGGGTCGTGTAGTTGCTAAAGACGTGGTTGATCCTTCGACACAAGAAACGATCTTCGAAGCCGGCGTGATGCTGAGCGAAGATGCAGTGGATGTGATCGAAGAGCGTGGCATTGATGAAGTGCTGGTACGCACACCGCTGACGTGTGAAACCCGCTATGGTCTTTGCGCGAAATGTTATGGTCGTGACCTCGGTCGCGGTCACTTGGTGAATAGCGGTGAAGCGGTTGGTGTTATCGCGGCGCAGTCGATTGGTGAGCCTGGTACACAGCTGACCATGCGTACGTTCCACATCGGTGGTGCGGCATCACGGGCGGCAGCAGCCAATCAGGTTGAAGCGAAATCTGGCGGCAAAATCGCTTATAGCTCGAATATGCGTTATGTAACTAACGCTAAGGGCGAGCCAGTAGTGATTGCCCGTTCAGCAGAAGTGATCGTCTTGGACGACAATGGCCGTGAGCGTGAAACACACAAAGTGCCATATGGCGCTACGCTGACTGTAAAAGATGGCGACGCTGTGAAAGCGGGTGCAGTGCTGGGTACATGGGATCCTCACTCACGCCCAATCATTACTGAATACGCGGGTACCGTTCGCTTCGAAAACGTCGAAGAAGGGATGACCGTTGTTAAACAGGTAGATGATGTAACTGGCCTGTCAACGCTGGTGGTTATTGCTTCGAAAGCGAAAGCAACTTCAAGCAAAGGCGTGCGCCCATTGGTGAAACTGCTGGACGAGTTTGGTAATGAAATCAAACTGGCGGGTACTGAAACCCCAGTCACCATTTCGTTCCAAGTTGGTTCGATCATTACAGTGAAAGATGGCCAGCAAGTAGGTGTGGGTGATGTTCTGGCCCGTATCCCACAAGAATCTGCGAAAACACGCGATATTACCGGTGGTCTGCCACGGGTAGCTGAGCTGTTTGAAGCTCGTTCACCGAAAGATGCCGGCATGTTGGCCGAAGTAACGGGTACTGCAAGCTTTGGTAAAGACACCAAAGGTAAGCAACGTCTGGTGCTGACCGACCTTGAAGGTGTTGCACATGAATATCTGATTTCTAAAGATAAGCATGTGATGGTGCACGACGGTCAAGTGGTTAACCGCGGTGAAACGATCGTGGATGGCCCGATTGATCCGCATGACATCTTGCGTCTGCAAGGTATTGAAGCCTTGGCGCGTTATATCGTTCATGAAGTGCAAGAGGTTTATCGCTTGCAGGGCGTGAAGATTAATGACAAGCACATTGAAGTTATCGTGCGTCAAATGCTGCGTCGTGTTGTGATTTCTGATGCCGGTGGTTCAGACTTCATCTTGGGTGAGCAAGTTGAGCGCGCCGAAGTGTTGATCGCGAACGACAAACTGTTGGCTGAGGGCAAAGAACCTGCGAAGTTTGACAATATCCTGCTTGGTATTACCAAAGCATCGCTGTCGACTGACTCGTTCATCTCCGCTGCTTCGTTCCAGGAAACGACTCGTGTCCTGACCGAAGCGGCGATTATGGGTAAGATCGATGATCTGCGTGGTCTGAAAGAAAACGTGATCGTGGGTCGTCTGATCCCGGCGGGTACTGGTCTTGCGTATCACAAAAACCGCAAGCGCCTGCAGGGTAAAGCGGAAGCACTGATGCCGTTTGCAGAAATCGCGGCTGAAGTGATGGCCGAATCAGCAGGTGAAACAGCAGCTGAATAATAGGAACGCCTTCCGCTTGCGCGGAAGGCGTTGACGTTCTCTTGTCAAGTTCCTTATAATTCAAAGTCTTTTGCTGCGACAGGTGAAATGCCGGTCGCAGCGTTTCCTTTTGGAAACTCAATTCCCTTGCGCAAGCTAAGGGTTTTTTATTTAAACGCGGTAGGAAGTTAGAAACAATGCCAACTATCAACCAGCTCGTCCGTAAAGGGCGTGTCGCGGAAGTCGCTAAGAGCAAAGTACCTGCTCTGCAGGCGTGTCCGCAAAAGCGTGGTGTGTGCACTCGTGTGTATACCACTACTCCAAAAAAACCAAACTCCGCTTTGCGTAAAGTTTGTAAAGTTCGTCTGACCAATGGTTTTGAGGTGATCTCATACATCGGCGGTGAAGGCCATAACTTGCAAGAGCACAGCGTGGTTCTGATTCGCGGTGGTCGTGTAAAAGACTTGCCAGGTGTGCGCTATCACTGCGTACGCGGCTCTCTGGACTTGGCTGGCGTGAAAAATCGTAAGCAGTCTCGCTCTAAGTACGGTGCTAAACGTCCTAAGGCGTAATTTGCACGGTCTGTGCGGCAGCGCAGAGCAAAAGCTGTCAAGTAAGTGGCCATCTTTATAGATGTCCGCGGGGTATCCCCAACTGAATGTCACATTAAGGAAGTAAATTTATGCCAAGACGCAGAGAAGTACCGAAGCGTGAGATTCTGCCAGATCCAAAATTTGGTAGTACTGAACTCGCTAAATTCATGAACGTTGTAATGCTGGACGGTAAAAAAGCCGTTGCCGAGCGCATCGTTTATGGCGCACTTGACCAGATCGCTAAAAAATCTGGCAAAGATGCGCTGGAAGTATTTAACACCGCAATCGGCAATGTAAAACCTGCCGTTGAGGTGAAAAGCCGTCGTGTCGGTGGTGCTAACTACCAAGTACCAGTAGAAGTACGCCCAAGTCGTCGTCTGGCATTGGCGATGCGTTGGGTCCGTGAAGCGGCGCGCAAACGTGGCGAGAAGTCAATGGATCTGCGTCTGGCGGGTGAGCTTCTGGATGCTGCTGAAGGTCGCGGTGGCGCCATGAAAAAACGTGATGAAGTGCATCGCATGGCTGATGCTAACAAGGCGTTCGCACACTTCCGCTTCTAATTACGTTTTTCCAATAAGGATTAAACCGTGGCACGTAAAACCCCTATTGAGCGGTACCGCAATATTGGTATCTCTGCTCACATTGATGCTGGTAAAACTACCACAACCGAACGTATCCTGTTCTACACCGGTGTAAATCACAAAATCGGTGAAGTGCATGATGGCGCAGCCACCATGGACTGGATGGAGCAAGAGCAAGAGCGTGGTATTACCATTACTTCGGCTGCAACCACTACCTACTGGAAAGGTATGGGTATGCAGTTCCAAGAGCATTTGGTAAACATTATTGATACCCCAGGGCACGTTGACTTCACGATTGAAGTTGAGCGTTCAATGCGTGTTCTGGATGGTGCTTGTATGGTTTATTGTGCTGTGGGCGGTGTTCAGCCACAGTCAGAAACCGTATGGCGCCAAGCTAACAAATACAACGTACCTCGCTTGGCATTTGTGAATAAGATGGACCGCTCAGGTGCCAACTTCTTCCGTGCGGTTGAGCAGATGAAAATTCGTCTGAAAGCGAATCCGGTACCTGTTGTAGTGCCTATCGGTGCGGAAGACAAATTCGAAGGCGTTGTTGATCTGCTGAAAATGAAAGCGATCATCTGGGATGACGCATCGCAAGGTATGAAGTTTGAATACGGCGATATCCCTGCGGATCTGGTTTCAGTTGCTCAAGAATGGCGTGAGAAGATGGTCGAGTCTGCGGCCGAAGCTTCTGAAGAGCTGATGAACAAATATCTCGAAACCGGCGAATTGACCGAAGAAGAGATTATCGCTGCTCTGCGTACCCGTACTCTGGCGTGTGAAATTCAGCCAGTGTTGTGTGGCTCTGCATTCAAAAACAAAGGTGTTCAACGTATGTTGGACGCTGTGATTGAATTCCTGCCATCGCCACTGGATATTCCAGACGTTAAAGGTGTGGATGATCGCGAGCAAGAAGCTTCTCGTCCTGCTTCAGACTCTGCGCCATTCTCTGCTCTGGCATTCAAACTGATGAATGACCCGTATGTTGGTCAGTTGACCTTCTTCCGCGTCTATTCTGGCGTATTGAATTCAGGCGACTCTGTTCTGAACTCGGTTAAGAGCAAGAAAGAGCGTATCGGTCGTATCGTGCAAATGCATGCTAACGATCGTAAAGAAATCGATGAAGTTCGTGCTGGTGATATCGCTGCTGCGATTGGTTTGAAAGATGTGACGACTGGTGAAACTCTGTGTGATCCAGACCATGCTATCGTGCTTGAGCGCATGGTGTTCCCAGAGCCTGTAATTCACGTGGCAGTTGAACCAAAAACCAAAGCTGACCAAGAGAAAATGGGTCTGGCGCTGGGTCGTTTGGCTAAAGAAGATCCATCATTCCGCGTTCGTACCGATGAAGAAACTGGCCAGACCATTATGTCTGGTATGGGTGAATTGCACCTCGAGATTCTGGTTGACCGGATGAAGCGTGAGTTTGGTGTAGAGGCTAACGTAGGTGCGCCACAAGTGGCTTACCGCGAAACCATTACCCAGATCGCTGCTGATGTTCAGGGTAAGCACGCCAAACAGTCTGGTGGTAAGGGTCAGTACGGTGATTGTACGATCACTATCGAGCCAGCTGGGGAAGGCAATGGCTACTCGTTTATCGATGAAATTAAGGGCGGTGTAATTCCTCGCGAATTCATTCCTTCTGTCGATAAGGGTATCCAAAATACACTGAAGTCTGGTGTGTTGGCTGGCTTCCCAGTTGTGGACGTAAAAGTACGCCTGACATTTGGTTCTTACCACGATGTGGACTCTTCGCAGATCGCCTTCGAGTTGGCCGGTTCTATTGCCTTCAAAGAAGCAATGCGTCGTGCTGGTCCGGTGATTCTGGAGCCGATGATGGCTGTGGAAATCGAGACGCCAGAAGAGTACATGGGTGATATCATGGGTGATATCTCTTCTCGTCGCGGTATCTTGCAAGGTATGGATGACAATCCTGCTGGTGGCAAGATGGTTAAAGCTGAAGTTCCGTTGTCTGAGATGTTTGGTTACTCGACTACTCTGCGCTCAATGTCGCAAGGTCGTGCAACTTACTCGATGGAATTTAAGCACTACTCTATCGCACCGAAGCACATTGCTGATGCCATCATGGCAGCTAAAAAATAATCTGAGGAATTTGTAAAATGGCTAAAGAAAAGTTTACGCGGACCAAGCCGCACGTTAACGTAGGTACCATTGGTCACGTTGACCACGGTAAAACCACCCTGACTGCTGCGATCACGACTGTGCTGACTCGCAAATTCGGTGGCGAAGCTAAAGACTACTCACAGATCGATAGCGCTCCTGAAGAAAAAGCACGTGGTATTACCATTAATACCGCTCACGTTGAATACGAAACTGAAACTCGCCACTACGCTCACGTAGATTGTCCAGGTCACGCGGATTATGTGAAAAACATGATTACCGGTGCGGCTCAGATGGATGGCGCGATTCTGGTTGTATCTGCTGCTGATGGTCCTATGCCACAAACTCGCGAGCACATCCTGTTGTCTCGTCAGGTTGGCGTACCATACATCATCGTATTCATGAACAAAGCTGATCTGGTTGACGACGCTGAGTTGTTGGAACTGGTTGAGATGGAAGTTCGTGACCTGCTGTCTAAATATGACTTCCCAGGTGATGACACCCCAATCATCGTTGGTTCAGCTCGTTCAGCGCTGGAAGGCGATCAGGGCGAATACGGCGAGCCAGCTATCTTCCGCTTGGCTGAAGCGCTGGATACTTACATTCCTCTGCCAGAGCGTGCAGTGGATGGTACCTTCCTGATGCCAGTTGAGGACGTATTCTCAATCTCTGGTCGTGGTACTGTAGTTACTGGTCGTGTTGAGCGCGGTATCATCAAAGTAGGTGAAGAGATCGAGATCGTTGGTATTGTTCCAACTATCAAGACTACTTGTACAGGTGTTGAGATGTTCCGTAAGCTGCTGGACCAAGGTCAAGCGGGTGACAACATTGGCGCGCTGCTGCGTGGTACGAAGCGTGAAGAAGTTCAGCGTGGTCAAGTTCTGTCTAAACCAGGCTCAATCACTCCGCACACCAAGTTCACTTCTGAGATCTACGTATTGTCTAAAGAAGAGGGTGGTCGTCACACTCCATTCTTCAGCAACTACCGTCCTCAGTTCTACTTCCGTACTACGGACGTAACTGGCGCGATTTCTCTGCCAGAAGGCACTGAAATGGTTATGCCAGGTGACAACGTATCGATCACTGTGACGCTGATCGCCCCAATCGCGATGGAGCAAGGTCTGCGCTTTGCGATTCGTGAAGGTGGCCGTACCGTTGGTGCCGGCGTTGTAGCTAAGATCATCGAATAAGGATTTGGATATGCAAAACCAAAAAATCCGTATCCGCCTGAAAGCGTTTGACTACTCTCTGATCGACCGCTCTGCGCAAGAGATCGTTGAGACGGCAAAACGTACTGGCGCAGTGGTGAAAGGCCCAGTTCCTTTGCCAACTAAAATCGAGCGTTTTGATGTGCTGCGTTCGCCGCACGTTTACAAAACGTCACGTGACCAGTTCGAAATTCGCACTCACCTGCGCATGATGGATATCGTTGACCCAACAGATAAAACTGTTGATGCGTTGATGAAGCTGGACTTGCCAGCTGGTGTAGATGTAGAAATCAAACTGAACTAATCCTTGTTGGCGCGTATATAAGTGCTTGCCGTATAAGGATTTAGTGTGGTAGTATCGCGGACTTGCCATCAGGTGGTGGCAAGTCCGTTTATTTTTTAATGGTCATAGCCAGTCAATCGTAACTGGCCCTTGATAAAGGGAATAACTATGAGCTTAGGTCTTGTAGGTCGCAAAGTCGGCATGACCCGCATTTTTGCTGAGGACGGCGTGTCTGTTCCAGTGACTGTGCTGGAAATGGCTGCAAACCGCGTCACGCAAATTAAAACCGAAGAAGTGGATGGCTATTCAGCTGTTCAAGTTACTTTCGGCGCTAAGAAAGCTGGTCGTGTAAATAAAGCTGAAGCAGGTCATTTTGCTAAAGCTGGTGTAGAAGCTGGTGAGGCTCTAGTTGAGTTTCGTCTGGCGGCTGACAAAATCGCGGATCTGAAAGCCGGCGATACTCTGTCAGTTGAGTTGTTTAGTGTAGGTCAGATTGTTGATGTAACTGGCACCACCCAAGGTAAGGGTTTTGCTGGTCCAATCAAACGTCACCACTTTAGCTCTAATCGTGAATCACACGGTAACTCGGTTTCGCACCGTTCGCCTGGTTCGATTGGTATGGCGCAAGATCCTGGTCGTGTATTCCCAGGTAAGCGCATGGCCGGTCAGTTGGGTAATGTGAAGCGTACCGTGCAAAATCTGGAAGTTGTACGTGTTGATGTAGAGCGTCAACTGCTGTTGGTTAAGGGCGGTGTGCCAGGTTCTAAAGGCAATCAAGTCATTGTCCGTCCAGGCGTGAAGGTGGGTGCGTAATGGAACTGAAATCTGTAAATCTGAAAGGTGAAGCTCAGGCGGCAGTTGCAGGTTCGGATGCACTGTTCGGTCGTGAGTTTAGCGAAGCTCTGGTGCACCAGGTTGTAACTGCGTATTTTGCAAATGCACGCAGTGGTAATCGTGCGCAGAAAGATCGCACTGATGTAAAACACTCAACCAAAAAGCCTTGGCGTCAAAAAGGTACGGGCCGTGCTCGTGCTGGTATGTCGTCTTCTCCGCTGTGGCGTGGTGGTGGTCGTGCGTTCCCAAATAGCCCTGATGAGAATTTCTCTCAAAAAGTAAACCGCAAGATGTACCGTGCTGGTATTGCGACGATTTTCTCGCAATTGGTGCGCGAAGAGCGTCTGTTGGTGGTTGATTCTTTTGATGTTGAAACTCCAAAAACTAAGGCTTTTGCTCAGAAGCTAGCTGATCTGCAGCTGGATAACGTGCTGATTATCACCAAAGAACTGAGTGAAAATCTGTACCTTGCTTCGCGCAATCTGCCGCATGTTTTGGTACTTGAGCCATCGCAAGCTGATCCAGTTAGCCTGGTTCGCTTCAAAAAAGTAGTGCTGACTCGTGATGCGCTGCAGGCTCTTGAGGAGATGTTTGCATGATCAAAATCGCCGAAAATCGCCTGTTGCAAGTAATTCTTGCTCCAGTTGTATCGGAAAAAAGCACCATGCTGGCTGAAAAAGCTGAGCAAGTTGTTTTCCGTGTTGCAACTGATGCAACTAAGGCTGAAATTAAAGCTGCAGTTGAATTGCTGTTCAAAGTAAAAGTGGACGCAGTTACAACTGTTAATGTGAAGGGTAAAACCAAACGCTTTGGCCGCACCGCTGGCCGTCGTAAAGACTGGAAAAAAGCGTATGTTAGCCTTGTGGCGGGTCAAGAAATTGATCTGGCTGCTGCGCAATAAGGAGTCTGAATAATGGCTTTGGTTAAAGTAAAACCTACCTCTCCAGGTCGCCGCGCAGTAGTTAAGGTTGTTAACGAAGATCTGCACAAAGGCGCGCCTTACGCACCTTTGCTGGTGAAAAAATCAAAAACTGGTGGTCGTAATAATAACGGTCATATCACTACACGTCATATCGGTGGCGGTCACAAGCAGCACTACCGCTTGATCGACTTCCGTCGCAATAAAGATGGCATCGTAGCGAAAGTTGAACGCATTGAATACGATCCAAACCGCACTGCGCATATTGCATTGCTGTGCTATGCAGATGGCGAACGCCGCTACATCATCGCCCCTAAAGGCTTGGTGGTTGGTGCTACTGTAGTATCGGGTTCAGAAGCACCGATCAAATCAGGTAACACTCTGCCTATCCGCAATATTCCAGTGGGTTCAACTATCCATTGCATCGAATTGCAACCTGGTAAAGGCGCGCAATTGGCTCGCTCAGCTGGCGCTGCTGTACAGTTGCTGGCTCGTGAGGGTGCATACGCTCAATTGCGTCTGCGCTCAGGTGAGATCCGTAAGGTGCACGTTGATTGCCGCGCAACGATCGGTGAAGTGGGTAATGCAGAGCATTCCCTGCGTTCATACGGTAAGGCTGGTGCTAAGCGCTGGTTGGGTATTCGTCCAACTGTTCGTGGTACTGCGATGAACCCGGTTGATCACCCGCACGGTGGTGGTGAGGGGCGTACTGGTGAAGGTCGTGTGCCAGTTAGCCCATGGGGTCAACCTACTAAAGGCTATCGTACTCGTCGTAACAAGCGTACGGACAACATGATTGTTCGTCGTCGTTTCGCGAACAAGGGGTAATGAATAATGGCTCGTTCCGTTAAAAAAGGTCCATTCGTTGATCTGCATCTGCTGAAAAAAGTAGAAGCAGTCCGTGCCAATAACGACAAACGTCCAGTGAAAACTTGGTCTCGTCGTTCTACCATCCTGCCAGACTTCGTTGGTTTGACCATCGCTGTGCACAACGGTAAACAGCACGTTCCAGTCTATGTGAATGAAAACATGGTAGGCCATAAGTTGGGTGAGTTTGCGCTGACCCGTACTTTCAAAGGCCATGCCGCGGACAAAAAATCTAAGCGATAAGGTGAAGACATGCAAGTATCTGCTGTACTAAGCAACACTCGCCTCTCGGCTCAGAAAGCACGTCTTGTCGCAGACTTGGTTCGTGGCAAGCCCGTAGAGCAGGCGCTGAATATTCTGACTTTCTGCCCGAAAAAAGGCGCTGTTCTGATCAAGAAAGTGCTTGAATCGGCAATTGCCAATGCTGAGCACAATGAAGGTGCGGATATCGACACCCTCAAAGTGAAAACAATCTATGTAGACAAAGGCCCTTCGCTGAAACGATTTGCTGCTCGCGCTAAAGGCCGCGGCAATCGTATCGAGAAGCAAACTTGTCACATTACACTCACTGTTGGCGATTAAGGAGCTACTGATGGGTCAGAAAATTCATCCAACAGGCTTCCGTCTGCCTGTTACTAAAAACTGGTCTTCTCGTTGGTACGCCAACAGCAGCAGTTTTGCCAAGATGTTGAATGAAGACATCGAGGTGCGCGATTTCTTGAAAAAGAAATTGGCCGGTGCTGCTGTTAGCCGTGTAGTGATTGAGCGCCCAGCTAAAAACGCGAAAGTGACCATCTACTCAGCTCGTCCGGGCGTAGTGATTGGTAAAAAAGGTGAAGATATCGAGCAGCTGAAGGCTCAGCTGCAAAAGATCTTGAACGTGCCAGTGCATGTGAACATTGAAGAAGTTCGCAAGCCAGAGATTGATGCGCAAATCATTGCTGATAGCATCACTTCTCAGCTTGAAAAACGTGTGATGTTCCGCCGCGCGATGAAACGTGCGATGCAGAATGCAATGCGTTTGGGTGCACAAGGTATCAAGATCATGTCTTCAGGTCGTCTGAATGGTATCGAGATCGCTCGTACTGAGTGGTATCGTGAAGGCCGCGTGCCTTTGCATACTCTGCGTGCCGATATCGACTACGCAACTTCTGAAGCAAAAACGACCTACGGTATCATCGGTGTGAAAGTTTGGGTTTATAAGGGTGAAGTTAAGCCAGGCGAAAAATTCGCGGCTGAACCTGTAGAAACCCAGAAGAAACCACGTAAGGGGCCACGAAATGCTGCAGCCAACTAGACTTAAATTCCGTAAGGTCCAGAAAGGCCGTAACACTGGTATCGCGACTCGTGGTAACACAGTAGCTTTCGGTGAGTTTGGTCTGAAGGCAACTAGCCGTGGTCGTTTGACTGCGCGTCAGATTGAATCTGCTCGTCGTGCAATCACCCGTTATATCAAGCGTGGTGGTCGCGTTTGGATTCGTGTATTCCCAGACAAGCCGATTTCGACTAAGCCTGCCGAAGTGCGTATGGGTGGGGGGAAAGGTTCTCCTGACTATTACGTAGCTGAGATTCAGCCAGGTAAAGTACTGTACGAATTGAACGGTGTATCTGAAGAAGTGGCTCGTGAAGCGTTCCGCTTGGCTTCTGCCAAGTTGCCATTTGCAGTTACATTCGTTTCTCGCCAAGTGGGGCAATAAATGAAAGCTAGTGAACTGCAACAGAAGACTGTCGAAGAGCTGAAAGCTGAATTGACGTCACTGCTGAAGGCTAAGTTTAGTCTGCGCATGCAGCATGCGACTGGCCAATTGGCAAAAACCAGTGAACTGAAACGCGTGCGTAAAGATATTGCGCGTGTATTGACTGTTCTGTCACAGAAGGCGGCATAAGCATGAGCGAAACTAAACTCAAACGTACGCTGACCGGTCGTGTTGTTAGCAATAAGATGGACAAAACAGTAACCGTATTGGTAGAGCGCCTGGTGCGTCACCCGCTGTACGGCAAAATGGTTCGTCAATCTAAAAAATACCACGCTCACGATGAGCTAAACCAATACGGCGAAGGTGATGTGGTGACAATCGAAGAGGGTCGTCCTCTGTCTAAGACCAAGTCTTGGGTGGTTACGGCTCTGGTCGAAAAAGCACGCGTTATTTAATTTATTGAAAAATAACGCTTAGTGCTTGTGCGGGCATTCTAACTTGTGTAGAATGCCCGTTTTCCTTGCGAGTCAGAAATTTGACTCGTGTTTTCCCATCGGGATCCAAAACTGGCCGCTATTGGCTCGGCTCGACCGGGCACCCGGTTCTCCGGGCGATTAGGCGGATTAAGTTGGAGGCTTTTAAATGATTCAAATGCAATCCAAGCTTGAGGTTGCTGACAATACTGGTGCACGCACAGTGATGTGTATCAAAGTATTGGGCGGCTCAAAGCGTCGTTACGCATCTATCGGTGACATCATCAAGGTGAGCATCAAGGATGCGGCTCCACGTGGTCGTGTGAAAAAGGGCGATGTTTACAACGCCGTTGTTGTTCGCACTGCTAAAGGCGTTCGCCGTGCAGATGGCGCACTCATCAAATTTGATGGCAATGCAGCTGTATTGTTGAACAACAAACTCGAGCCAATCGGCACACGTATCTTCGGGCCAGTGACACGCGAATTGCGTAGCGAGCGCTTTATGAAGATTGTTTCCCTGGCTCCAGAAGTGCTGTAAGGAGTAGGGTAATGAATAAGATTCGTAAAGGCGACGAAGTCGTTGTTCTGACCGGTAAAGATAAAGGTAAGCGTGGTGTTGTTGTCCGTGCTCTGCCTGCTTCTGATCGTGTTGTGGTAGAGGGTGTTAACGTAGTTAAGAAACACCAAAAGCCAAACCCAATGCGCGGTGTTCAGGGTGGTATCGTTGAGCTGACTATGCCAGTTCACGTATCTAATGTAGCTATTTTCAATGCTAAAACTGGCAAAGCAGATCGCGTTGGCTTCAAGATTGAAGACGGCAAGAAAGTGCGCGTGTTCAAGTCTAGCGGCGAAGTAGTTGGCGCGTAAGGGGATGGCAATGGCACGTTTTCAAGAAATCTACGAAAGCAAAATTGTTCCTGAATTGATTAAGCAATTCGGTTACAAGTCAGTGATGGAAGTTCCTCGTATCGAAAAAATCACCGTAAATATGGGTGTGGGCGAGGCAGTTGCTGATAAGAAAGTAATGGAATTCGCAGTTGGCGATATGCAAAAAATCACCGGCCAAAAGGCTGTAGTGACTAAAGCTAAAAAATCAATTGCTGGCTTCAAAATTCGTGATGGCTATCCAGTGGGTTGTAAAGTAACTCTGCGTCGTGAGCGTATGTACGAGTTCTTGGATCGTCTGGTTACTGTGGCTCTGCCACGCGTACGTGACTTCCGCGGTGTTGGTGGCAAATCATTTGATGGTCGTGGCAATTTCAACATGGGTGTGAAAGAGCAGATCATTTTCCCAGAGATCGAATACGACAAGATCGATGCTCTGCGCGGTATGAATATCACCATTACTACTACGGCTAAAACTGACGAAGAAGCGCGCGCTCTGCTCGCTGCCTTCAAGTTCCCGTTCAAGAATTGAGGCGATCATGGCTAAACTTGCACTGATTAATCGTGAAGCCAAGCGTGAAGCTGCGGTTGCTAAATTCGCAGCCAAGCGTGAAAAGCTTCTGGCAATTATTAACGACAGCAAGGTGAGTGAGGAAGAGCAATTCCAAGCCCGCCTGAAATTGCAGCAACTGCCACGGAATTCTTCGCCAGTTCGTCTGCGTAATCGTTGTCAATTGACTGGCCGTGCCCGCGGTGTGTTCCGTAAGTTCGGTCTGGGTCGTAGCAAACTGCGTGATCTTGCTTTCAAAGGCGAGATTCCAGGTCTTGTTAAAGCTAGCTGGTAATAGGAGAACTAAAACATGGCAATGCATGATCCTATCGCCGATATGCTGACTCGTATCCGTAACGCTCAGCGTGCAGAAAAAGCTTCGGTGGTAATGCCTTCTTCAAAACTGAAAGTGGCTATCGCTAAAGTACTGCACGAAGAAGGTTATGTTGAATCTTTCGTTGTTACTGGTGATGTTAAGCCGGTACTGACTATTGAGCTGAAATACTACGCAGGTCGCCCAGTTATTGAGCGTCTTGACCGTGTGTCTAAGCCTGGTCTGCGCGACTACCGTGGTAGCGGCGAGATTCCTAGCGTAATGAATGGTCTTGGTGTGGCAATCTTGTCTACTTCCAAGGGTGTGATGACCGACCGCAAAGCACGTGCCAATGGTATTGGCGGCGAGTTGCTGTGCATCGTTGCTTGATGAGGTGTCACAATGTCTCGCGTAGCTAAGAATCCAGTAGCAATTCCGGCCGGCGTTGAAGTTAAAGTCGACGCTGGTCAAATCGTAGTTAAAGGCCCGCAAGGTACTTTGGCTCAACCAGTGGTGGCTGATGTTGCTGTCGAAGTGAAAGACGGTAACGTGACATTTGCTGCTAATGGCAATAGCAAATTTGCCCGTTCAATGTCAGGTACATTGCGCGCACTGGTTAACAACATGGTAAATGGTGTTAACAAAGGCTTTGAGCGCAAACTGACGTTGGTTGGTGTTGGTTATCGTGCGCATGCACAAGGTGATGTGCTGAACCTGTCATTGGGTTTCTCTCACCCTGTTGCGCATCCAATGCCAGCTGGCATCAAATGTGAAACCCCTTCTCAGACTGAAATCATTCTGAAGGGTGCCGATAAACAACTTCTCGGTCAAGTCGCTGCTGAAATCCGCGCTTATCGTTCGCCAGAGCCTTACAAAGGCAAGGGTGTTCGTTACTCGGACGAAGTTGTGGTGATTAAAGAAACCAAGAAGAAGTAATCGAGGCTGAATCATGGATAAGAATCAAAGCAGACTCCGTCGCGCACGTAAAACCCGTGCCAAAATTGCGGAGCTTAAAGTTGCACGTTTGTCTGTTCATCGCACGAATAGCCATATCTATGCACAAATCTTCGATGCAACTGGTAGCCAAGTTTTGGCTTCAGCTAGCACCGTTGAGGCTGCAGTGCGTGGTGAAGTGAAGAACGGCGGCAACGTTGCAAGTGCGGTTGCAGTTGGCAAGCTGATCGCTGAAAAAGCAAAAGCTGCTGGCGTGCAAAACGTAGCTTTCGATCGCTCAGGTTTCAAATACCACGGCCGTGTAAAAGCACTGGCTGATGCGGCTCGTGAAGCTGGCCTCGTCTTCTAATTGAGTTTGGAGTTTAAATATGGCTAAGAACGAAATTGAAGATCGTCAGGACGGCCTTCGTGAGAAGATGGTAAGCGTAAATCGCGTTACCAAAGTCGTTAAAGGCGGTCGTATTCTTGGTTTTGCAGCGTTGACTGTTGTCGGTGACGGCGATGGTGGCGTTGGTATGGGTAAAGGCAAGTCAAAAGAAGTGCCGGTAGCCGTACAAAAAGCGATGGAAGAAGCCCGTCGCAAAATGATCAAAGTAAATCTGCGCAATGGTACAGTGCAGCACACAGTGTTCGGTAAACACGGTGCGACTACTGTATTCTTGCAGCCAGCCCCAGAAGGTACCGGTATTATTGCTGGTGGTCCTATGCGTGCTGTATTTGAAGTAATGGGTATTCATAACATTACTGCTAAATGCCACGGCTCGACCAACCCATACAATATCGTTCGTGCGACTCTGGATGGTTTGTCTAAGCTGCATACGCCAGCTGAGATCGCTGCTAAGCGTGGTAAATCCGTAGAAGAAATTCTCGGGGGTGCACAATGAGCGACGTGAAAACTGTTAAAGTAACTCTGGTTAAAAGCCTGATTGGCCGTCTGGAGTCACATAAAGCGTGTGCGCGTGGTCTGGGCTTGCGTAAAACTAACAGCTCGTCTGTAGTTATTGATACGCCTGAAAACCGCGGCATGATCAATAAGATCAGCTATCTGCTGAAGGTGGAGGGTTAATCATGGAACTCAATAACCTGAACCCGGGCGTTGGCGCTAAGCACGCTCCAAAACGCGTTGGTCGTGGTATTGGCTCTGGCTTGGGTAAGACTGCAGGTCGTGGTCACAAAGGTCAGAAGTCTCGTTCTGGTGGTTTCCATAAAGTGGGTTTTGAAGGCGGTCAAATGCCTCTGCAGCGTCGTCTGCCAAAACGCGGCTTTAAATCACTGGCTCAAGGCAAAAATGCTGAAGTTACTCTGGCTGAACTTCAAGCTCTGCCGATCAATGAGATCGATATGCTGAGCCTGGTTCAAGCTGGTCTGATTTCTCAGCACGCAATCAGCTGCAAAGTGATCTTCTCTGGTGAAATTAGCCGCGCTGTAACGCTGAAAGGTGTTGCTGCGACTAAAGGCGCCAAAGCTGCGATCGAAGCTGCTGGTGGTTCTGTAGCAGAGTAATTTTTAAAGGTTTAGGCAGAACGTGGCAAATCCCGCTATTGCTGGATCAGCAAGTAAATTTGCTGATCTCAAAAAGAGAATCTGGTTTGTAGTTGGTGCACTGATTGTATATCGCATCGGTGCTCATATCCCGGTACCTGGGATCAATCCTGTTGAGCTAGCTAACTTGTTCCAGTCTTCACAGACTGGCCTGTTGAATATGTTCAATATGTTCTCTGGTGGTGCTTTGTCACGCTTCACCGTGTTTGCGATTGGTATCATGCCGTATATTTCGGCCTCGATTATCATTCAGCTGGCGGGTGAAGTTCTGCCTAACTTGAAGCAGTTGAAGAAAGAGGGTGAAGCTGGTCGTCGCAAGATTACTCAGTACACCCGCTACTTTACCGTTCTCTTGGCGAGCGCTCAGAGTTTCGGTATTGCGATGATGCTGTATCGCCAGCCTAATTTAGTGGTGCTGGATCAATGGCTTTTTGTTGCTGTGACCATGGTTAGCTTGGTAACTGGCACGATGTTCCTGATGTGGCTGGGTGAGCAAATCACTGAGCGTGGCCTTGGGAATGGTATTTCGATCATTATTTGTGCAGGTATTGCCGCTGGTGTGCCTGGTGCAATTGGGAAAACACTTGAGCTGACTAGCCAAGGTTCTCTGCCTATCTTGTTGGTGTTATTCCTTTTTGTTGGTGTGGTGCTCCTTACTGCGGCGGTGGTATTTGTTGAGCGTGGCCAACGCAAAGTGCCAGTACAATATGCCAAACGCCAAGTTGGTAATCGCCTGATGCAAGCGCAAAGCTCGCATCTGCCGTTGAAGCTCAACATGGCTGGCGTAATTCCACCCATTTTTGCATCATCAATTATTCTATTCCCAGCCACTGTTTTGTCTTGGACTGGTAATAGCGAGCATTTCTATTGGCTGAAGTCGATCGGTGATAAGTTGCATCCTGGTCAGCCGCTGTATGTACTGCTCTATGCTGCTGCGATTATTTTCTTCTGCTTTTTCTACACTGCGCTGGTGTTTAACCCACGTGAAACGGCTGAAAACCTGAAGAAAAGTGGTGCCATGATTCCTGGTTATCGTCCGGGTGATCACACAGCGAAGTACATTGAAAAACTGATCATGAAATTGACTCTGATTGGTGCCGTGTACATCACTTTAGTATGTTTGATTCCTGAGTTTTTGATTTTGAAGTGGAATGTTCCATTCTACTTTGGTGGTACTTCGCTGCTGATCTTGGTGGTGGTGACAATGGACTTTATGGCGCAGATGCAGTCATACATTATGTCGCACCAGTATGAGAGTTTGCTGAAAAAGGCAAACTTCAAGAACTAAACGTTGTGCTGTTTTAATTGGATGCCCAGCTATATGCTGGGCATCTTAACTGACGTGTGGCTATTGTTCGTCTTTCCATAAGTTCTGCGGTGTGTTATAGTCGTGGGCTTTACTGGAATTCGATTGCGCTCTGGAATTGGTGCAGTCAGGGACAGTAGGCGCATCGTATTCCAGTCAATGCTTTTGTTGACTGGGATTTTTCTTTGTTCCCAAAGGATAGACCATGAGAGTTCAAGCATCGGTCAAGAAAATCTGCCGTAACTGCAAGATTATTCGCCGCAATCGTATTGTGCGCGTAATCTGCACCGACCCACGGCACAAGCAGCGTCAAGGTTAATTGGTTCGCCAATTTCCGAGACAATAATCCAAGACTTTTTAACCTGGGGTAAGAAGTATGGCCCGTATTGCTGGGGTTAATATCCCTAATCATCAGCATACTGTGATCGGTCTGCAGGCAATCTACGGTATCGGCCAAACTCGCGCTAAAGCGATTTGTGCTGCTACTGCTATTGAGCCTAGCAAGAAAGTTAAAGATCTCAGTGAAGCTGAACTTGACAAACTGCGCGACGAAGTAGGCAAATTCACCGTTGAAGGTGATCTGCGTCGTGAAATCACTATGAGCATCAAGCGTCTGATGGACCTTGGCTGCTATCGTGGCTTCCGCCATCGCAAAGGCCTGCCGGTTCGCGGTCAGCGTACTAAAACTAACGCGCGCACTCGTAAGGGTCCGCGTAAAGCCATCGCTGGCAAGAAGTAATTAAGGACATAAATTATGGCTAAAGCAAACACAGCTCGTGTACGTAAGAAAGTCAAAAAGAGCGTGTCTGAAGGTATCGTGCACGTTCACGCTTCCTTCAATAACACGATCATTACCATCACTGATCGCCAAGGCAATGCTTTATCTTGGGCTACCTCGGGCGGTGCTGGTTTTAAGGGCTCTCGTAAAAGTACACCTTTTGCCGCACAGGTTGCTGCAGAAGCTGCTGGTAAAGTTGCCCAAGAATATGGTGTTAAAAACCTCGAAGTACGCATCAAGGGTCCGGGCCCTGGTCGTGAATCATCAGTGCGCGCTTTGAACGCACTGGGCTTCAAAATTACCAGTATCTCGGATGTGACGCCTGTTCCGCACAACGGCTGCCGTCCTGCGAAAAAGCGTCGTATCTAATTTCGGAGTAAGAAATGGCTCGTTATATTGGACCCAAGTGCAAACTTGCACGCCGCGAAGGCACGGATCTGTTCTTGAAAAGCGCTCGTCGTTCGCTCGACAGCAAGTGCAAGCTGGAACAAGCCCCAGGCCAGCATGGCGCTAAGAAAAATACGCGTCTGTCGGACTACGGCGTACATCTGCGCGAAAAGCAAAAGATCCGTCGCATTTACGGCGTGCTGGAACGTCAGTTCCGTCGCTACTTTGAAGAGGCTGCTCGCCGCAAAGGTTCAACTGGTGAAAACCTGTTGAAGCTGCTGGAAAGCCGTCTGGACAACGTAGTTTATCGTATGGGATACGGCTCTACTCGTGCCGAATCTCGTCAACTGGTTTCCCACAAGTCAATCACCGTTAACGGTAACGTTGTGAACATTCCTTCTTTCCAAGTGAAAGCGGGTGATGTTGTTGCCGTACGTGAAAAAGCTAAGAAGCAAGTACGTATTCAGGAAGCGTTGAGCTTGGCTGAAGGCATTGGCTTCCCGAGCTGGGTACAGGTTGATGCTAAAAAAATGGAAGGCGTGTTCAAAAACATGCCAGAGCGTTCAGATCTGTCTAGCGATATCAATGAATCGCTGGTAGTTGAATTCTACTCCAAGTAATAACCTGAACCAGTTGGCAAGGGATACTGACTTATGCAAATTAACGCAAACGAGTTGCTCAAACCGCGCATTATTGATGTGCAGGCTCTGGCTCAAGCTCACGCTAAGGTCGTTATGGAGCCGTTTGAGCGTGGTTATGGCCATACTCTCGGTAATGCGCTTCGCCGGATTCTTCTTTCTTCAATGGCCGGTTACGCACCGACCGAAGTTAAGATTGACGGTGTAGTTCACGAATATTCCGCATTGGATGGCGTACAGGAAGACGTAGTCGATATCCTGTTGAACCTGAAAGGCGTTGTGCTGAAACTGCATGGTCGGGATTCTGTCACTCTTACCCTAACTAAAGAGGGTGAGGGTGTCGTCAAGGCTTCCGACATTCAGTTGCCGCATGATGTAGAGGTGATTAACCCTGATCATGTCATTGCGCACCTGTCTGCGGGTGGCAAGCTGAGCATGGAAATCACTGTCGAGAAAGGTCGCGGCTATCAGCCTGCTCCTGCTCGTCTGAACAAAGATGAAGGCCGTTCTATCGGTACTATCATCCTGGATGCTTCATTCAGCCCTATCCGCCGCGTGAGCTATCAAGTTGAAAGCGCACGTGTTGAACAGCGTACTGATCTTGACCGTCTGATTATCGACATTGAAACCAATGGCGTAATCGAGCCGGATGAGGCTGTGCGTCAGGCTGCGCGTATGCTGATCGACCAGCTCGGCGTATTTGCTGATCTGGAAGGTACGCAAGAAGAGAAAGTAGTTGAGCCACAAGTCACCATCGATCCGATTCTGCTGCGTCCAGTAGATGATCTCGAGTTGACCGTACGTTCAGCGAACTGCTTGAAAGCGGAAAACATCTATTACATCGGCGATCTGATTCAACGTACCGAAACCGAGTTGCTTAAAGCGCCTAACTTGGGTCGTAAATCGTTGAACGAGATCAAAGAGGTCTTGGCTTCCAAAGGCCTTAGCCTTGGCATGCGCCTTGAAAACTGGCCACCAGCTGGCTTAGATAAGCCTTAAGCTGGTACTAGCAAAGGAATTGACAAATGCGTCATCGTCTTTCTAATCGTAAACTGAATCGCACGTCGAGCCATCGTCTGGCGATGTTGCGCAACTTGGCTAATGCCTTGTTGAAGCACGAAGTAATCAAAACCACTCTGCCAAAAGCGAAAGAACTGCGTCGCGTGGCCGAGCCCCTGATTACTCTGGGTAAAAAACCTTCATTGGCTAACCGCCGTCTGGCATTTGACCGCACTCGTGATCGCGAGATCGTGGTTAAACTGTTCGACGTTCTGGGTCCACGCTATGCTGCACGTAACGGCGGCTATCTGCGTATCCTGAAATGTGGTTTCCGTGTTGGCGACAACGCGCCTATGGCGTATGTTGAGCTGGTTGACCGCCCGGAAGAAGTTGAAGCTGCTGAATAAGTAGTTTCAAAATGAAAAGCCGACCTTTCTAGGTCGGCTTTTTCTTTGTGTGGATTTTATGGCTACCTATGTAATCGGTGATGTACAAGGCTGTTTTGCAGAGTTCAGCCGCCTTCTTGCACTAGTGCGCTTTAATCCGGCAGAAGATCGGCTGATTTTCCTGGGGGATTTAGTCAACCGTGGGCCCGGTTCGCGTGAAGTGTTGGCATGGGCGTATACGCATCGAGACCTTGTTGAACTCGTACTTGGCAATCATGATTTGCATCTGCTGGCGTGTTGGCTTGGTTTCGCGCAGCCAAAAGGCTTGGATACTTTAGCTGAGATACTTGCTGATCCTGAGTGCGAGAATTGGTGTGAGTGGCTACTGCAGCAACCTTTATTACTAAAAAGGCAGGGGTATATGCTCAGCCACGCCGGAATCAATCCCGTATGGGCTGATACGGAGGCAGAGTATTGGGCTAATTTTGCCCGGCTGCGTTATAGTTCTGCGGAACGCAAGCTATGGTTTGCGGACATGTATGGCAATAAACCGCGTCGGTTCGATATCAATGATGACGAGGATGGTTTATTCCGTTTTGCCATTAATAGTTTTACTCGCATGCGCTTTTGCGAACCGGATGGCAAACTCGACTTTAAATTTAAAGGCGAGTTGGATACTGCTCCACACAATTTGCAACCTTGGTTTGTGGTGCGAGAACAGTTAGGCAATGCAGCTGCCCCAGTTTTGTTTGGGCATTGGTCCGCGCTTGGTGTGCGCAAAACGCCTGCATATGTGGCCTTGGATAGTGGTTGTGTCTGGGGTGGTGCTTTAACGGCCTTTTGCTTAGAAACTGGTGAACTCTTTAGCCAAGCTGCATTGGCTGCTTATCAGCATATTGAAGCATGAAAGCATGATGCTGTTGTTCAATCACATGTTGTAATTCGCTGGTGAGCTCGGCGCGAGTTTTGCCAGTAATGCTGATTGGCGGCAGATAGTAGAGATGAAACACCAGCCCAGAGTGTTTCATCAACGTATGCATCGATTGCTCGAAGCTAATATCGTCGATGTAGGCAGCCAAGTCGGTTTGTTTGCCGTTGAGTGTGTAGTTCAGGTAAAACGGCTGAATGGTGCCTTCAGAATTCATCACAGCTTGAATCAGCGAACCTTTGAAAGGTAATACTTGGCGGCCGTTGCTGGTAGTGCCTTCAGGGAAAAAGCTAATGCATTCGCCCGCCCGCATTGCAGCACTAATCTGTTCGTTAACGAGTTTGGTGTCTTTGATGCGTTGCCGATTAATAAAGAATGTGCCTGCGCCTTGGCAGAGTCGGCCGACTAATGGCCAGCCTGCAATCTCAGATTTAGCGACAAAACCTGAATGAAATTGGCTTTTAAGTGCGAATATATCAAGCCACGAAATATGATTGCCCGCATACAGTAGATTGCCGGCCTGGGTGTCGATTTGGCCGTGGATTTCTAATTGCAGATCGAACACAGCAATCAGCTTCAGTGACCATTGTTTGATCTTTGTACCACGTTGCTGATAACTAAGTCGTGGCAAAACAAATGTGACCTGAAACAGGCCGCTCCCAAGGAGTAAGGCCAGCTGCAGGCCACGCAGAAGATATTTCATTGCTGCTCTAATCTAATACCAATTACCTTACAGTGTAGCGGAATGTGCCATTGCCGTAGAGCTTAACGGCTGAAGTGTCGCACATGGCGTGCATTCAGGGCATTCATTGGCAGTAGCATAAAAAAGTCTGCTGAGTTGAAGTCTGGATCCCACGCAGGTTCGCCGCACACCATTGCGCCGGCCTTGATATAGCCTTTAATCAAAGGCGGGATTTCAACTTCGATTTGCCCCGCCAACCCAGCGAGGGGTAATGGATGGCGCGGAAAAACTCGCCATTCAATCGGCGCGTAAGATGCTGCTTTAAGTTGGTTGTATAAGCTTGTAGCCCGGTGGCCACCATCAGAAAGTGGGATGGAAGCGCAGCCCATCATGTATTGATAATTGTTTTGCCGCATGTATTGCGACAAGCCTGCCCATAAGCGGGCGATGGTAGAGCCCGTGCGGTAGTTGGCATCGACACAGGAGCGACCAAATTCAACCAGCTGCGGACGGATGTGTTGTAAACGAGTCAGATCAAATTCGATATCTGAATAATAGCTGCCTACTTTTTTGGCTTGATGTGGCGGCAAGATGCGATAGGTGCCAACAACTTCACCGGTTTCATCATTCATGGCGATCAAGTGGTCGCAATAGGCATCGAACAGATCTTCATCAATCCCGAACTCTTTGGTGTTGAGTTTGGCGCCCATTTCATCCGCAAAGATGCGATAGCGCAGGGCTTGTGCGGCGCGGATTTGATCTTTCGAAGTGGCCAGGGCAACAGTAATTTTGCCGGTGCGTGAGCTGGTATGGCTGTGCGTGAGGGCGTGGTGCATGAGAAACCTCGTCGTGTGTTTCTCATACGTTAGCTGGCGCATATTGCTATGCGGTGAAAATTAAATGATGTTTGAGTTGCGCTTGGCTTACTACTTAATGCTGGGGTGCCAATTGTGCCTGCAATAACTCGAGTGGATCAACTTCGGCGCTGTCGGCGACGCGATATTTCTCGCTGGCCCATTCGCCCAGATCGATTAATTTGCAGCGCTCACTGCAAAAAGGTCGAAATGGATTGCTCGTGGAGTATTCAGTTTGGGATTTGCAGATCGGGCAGAGTACTGATGGCATTACAAGTTGCAATAAGTTAGCGTGAAGTTGAGATCGGTTTCGATGACCTTGGCGCGTTCACCGCTGGTGGAAGGCACGATAAAGCGAATATTGATCGCATAGCGGTTAGCAGATAGCTCCGGGACTGCCGGTACATCGGTCGGTAAAGAGACTTTTAGCATCTGCACGGTTTTGCCGCCCGACACTTGCTGAAAACAGCCGGCCTTGGCGGTGTAGTGCGTACTCTTGCCTGAGTCACGCAATAGCTTCAAAACGATATCGAGGCCGTTTTTAATTGGTAGCAATGGTGTTAGCCAGCGCTCCAAGTCGGCGCGGCGGCGATCAGCGCTTTGTTTGCGCCAGTAGTGATAAGAGGGCAGATCAAACTCGCACACGCCACCTGGAATGGACACACGCTGCTTAATGGCCATTAGCCATTCATTCTCGCGCAGGTATTGGCCAAACTTGCCAGTCATATCCAGTAAATTGGTATGCGTGATTTCAATCTCGCCCAACACTTGCTCAAGGGCATCTTCGGAGATATGCGGATTATTGCGTAGGGCGGCTAGGGCTTGGCGTTGGCGTTCCAGCTCTTGCAGCAGGTCTGATTTCAGATCCGCACGGCTGGCCACTTCCATAATCTCAAAAATACCCAGCAAGGCCATGTGGTGATCAAGTGCATCTTCCCGGGCAACCAGCTTGCTAGTGCGCACATACAGCTCTTCAAGGCGCAGCAAGGTGCGAATGCGTTCATTGATCGGGAATTCGTAGCTAATCACGTGATGCTGCCCTTCAAGTTCCACTTTGGGAGGAAAAATGGCAGGGATGGCGCTTGCTGATCTCTGCCAGTATTTTTCGATGAAGCCGGTTTACCTGATACACAATATCAAGCTTAGACCCATTATTGTAAAGCAAGTAATCGCTAAGATGTCCGCGTTCGTCATCGCCCAATTGATTATTCATAATCGATACGACAGTTTCGCGGGTTAAAGCTGAGCGTTGCATCACGCGACGTATCCTTAGCTCGGTATCTGCCAAGATGGTCGCCGTTTCATCGCAGTGCGCACGAAAGCTTGGTGTTTCATGCAGTAGCGGCACCATAAAGATGATGTATTCGCTCTCGATCGTTGCGATGGCCTGCAGACAGGTTTGGAGAATGGCCGGTTGAAAAATGGATTCGAGTCTGACTTTGGCGTCGGGATTGCTAAAGACGGCATCGCGCAACCATGCTCGATTTAATGTGCCATCATTTGCAACTGCATTTGGGCCAAAAGCCTGCGCAACTTGGGGAGTCAGGGGGGAGTTGGCTTGGCTTAATTCATGGGCCTGTGCATCGGCATCGATGACACCGATGCCGAGCTGTTGCCAGATTGCAGCAAAGGTAGATTTGCCAGAGCCGATGCCGCCAGTCAGGCCGATAACCGGCCGCTTAGAGGCCATACAGCAAATGGTTAAGCTCTGGACCAAAGAACAGGGCCAAAATCCCCGCGATGCCTAGGTAGGGGCCGAAGGGTAATGGCTTATTCCAACCGCGGTTTTTGCCAATCACCATCACAATGCCGATTGCTGCTCCGGCCAAGGATGACAGAAGAATAATCGCTGGCAAGCTACTAGCACCTAGCCACGCGCCTAGTGCTGCAAGTAATTTGAAGTCGCCGTAGCCCATGCCTTCTTTCCCTGTTACGAGCTTGAATAGCCAGTATATGCTCCAAAGGCTTAAATAGCCTAATGCAGCGCCATATACTGCCGAGGGTAAGCTGGTAAACAAAGCAAAGCTATTGGCAAGTAGCCCCGCCCAAACTAAGGGTAGGGTGATCGAGTCGGGTAAAAGATAGGTATCAGCATCGATCATGATCAATGCGATTAGAGCCCAAGCAAAAGGCAGGGCGCAGAGTAATTGCAAACTAGGGCCAAATTTCCAAGCGAGCAAAGCACTCAAAATGGCGGTGGCCAGCTCAACCGTGGGATAACGAATGCTGATGGCAGCTTGGCAATTTGAGCACTTGCCCTGCAGGAATAACCAGCTGATGACCGGGATGTTCTCACTGGCCTTGATCTGGTGCCCGCAATGAGGGCACGCAGAACGTGGTACTACCAATGTGTATTTGGCGCTGGTGGCCGTTTGTTTTGCTTCGGGGAAGTAGGTCTGGCATTCCTGCTTAAAACTGGCCTCCATCATAATCGGTAAACGATGAATGACTACATTCAGAAAGCTTCCAACCAGCAAGCCCAAAATACCTGCGATCCAGATCAGGATGTTCGGTTCAAAGAGATAATCCATTAGCCGACCGCCGCACCCATTTTGAAAATTGGCAGATACATTGCTACCACTAAGCCACCGATCAAGGTGCCTAATACCACCATGATGATCGGCTCCATCAGGCTGGAAAGTGCTTCTACAGCATTATCGACTTCTTCTTCGTAGTAGTCGGCGACCTTGCCGAGCATGCTATCCAGAGAGCCGGACTCTTCGCCAATCGAAGTCATCTGTAACACCATATTGGGAAATACATTGGCGTTTTGCATTGCAGTAGTGAGGCTGGTGCCGGTGCTCACTTCGGACTGAATGCGGCTTGTCGCGAGTTTATAGATAATATTGCCAGCGGCCCCGCCGACTGAGTCGAGCGACTCTACCAGTGGCACACCGGCTGCAAACATCGTTGCGAGGGTGCGGGTCCAGCGAGCAATCGTTGCGTTTTTGACGATTTCACCGAATACAGGCAGTTTAAGGAGTAGGCGGTCCATGAAGAACTGGACCTTCTCGGAACGGCGCCAGATTTGTAGGAAGCTATAAATACCGCCGCCAATCACGCCGAAGATAAGCCACCAGTATTGGACAAAAAAGTCCGAAATGGCCATCACTAAGAGCGTGGGGCCAGGTAGATCCGCACCAAAGCTCGAGAATAACTCTTTGAAGGCTGGAATTACGAAAATCATAATCACGGCAGTGATGACAAATGCGGCCACAATGACCGCGGTTGGGTAAAACATTGCCGATTTGATTTTCTTTTTAACAGCCAGAATTTTTTCTTTGTATGTCGCTAGACGCGCTAGCAGGGCGTCAAGAATACCGGCCTGTTCACCAGCCTGTACGAGGTTGCAGTACAGATTGTCAAAGTGCATTGGGTGCTTGCGAAAAGCCTGCGTCAACGATGAGCCGGTTTCGATATCCGTTTTGATTTCCATTAAAAGTTTGGTGACGGAGGGGTTGCTATGCCCCTTGGCAACGATATCAAAGGCTGTCAACAGCGGGACGCCTGATTTCAGCATGGTGGCCAATTGGCGGGTGAACATGGTGATGTCTAGTTCGGTGATTTTACGTCCTGCACCTAGGCGTACTTTCTTCACACTAGTGACGTTGATGCCTTGGCGGCGTAGCGTACTTTTGACTACGCTCTCCCCGCTGGCGCGCATTTCGCCTTTTACGATTTTATTGGTTCTATCCTTGCCTTCCCAGCGGAAGGTGAATTCTTTCACAGCTGGGCTCTTGCTTCTGGTAGTGGCCATGCTGATCCCCTATTAGGTATTGGTGACGGCCATGACTTCTTCTAGCGAAGTAAGGCCTTGTTTAACTTTACGCAGACCGGCTTCACGCAGGCTAAGAACGCCTTCTTTGCGCGCTTGGTCGGCAATGTCAATCGCGTTGCCGTGATTCATAATCAAGCGATTGATTTCGTCCGTGATGGGCATGACTTGATAAATGCCCACGCGGCCTTTGTAGCCCGTGTTTTTGCAGATATCGCAGCCAACTGGACCATACGGCTGCCATGTGTCGTCGAGGTCGGCTTCTGTGAAGCCCGCATCGAGTAGCGCTTGCTTGGGGATATCTACGTGTTTTTTGCAGCTGCACAGCCGCCTAGCTAAACGTTGCGCGGTAATCAAAATCACGGATGAGGCAATATTGAAGGGCTGAATACCCATATTCAGCATCCGCGTCAGCGTCGTCGGCGCATCATTGGTGTGGAGGGTTGAAAACACCATGTGGCCGGTTTGGGCGGCTTTAATTGCAATATCTGCAGTTTCAAGGTCGCGAATCTCCCCCACCATGATGATGTCGGGATCTTGACGCAAGAAAGCTTTTAGTGCTGCAGCAAAGGTTAGGCCGGCTTTGTCGTTGACGTTAACCTGGTTGATGCCGGGGAGGTTAATCTCGGCCGGATCTTCGGCAGTCGAGATATTGATATCTGGCTTATTGAGTAGATTTAGGCAGGTATACAGCGATACGGTTTTGCCCGAGCCCGTAGGGCCGGTAACCAGTACCATGCCGTACGGCCGTTGAATTGCGTCAAGGATAATGGCTTTCTGGTCAGGATCATATCCAAGAGCGTCAATGCCCAGTGTGGCGGAGGACGGATCCAAAATCCGCATTACGATTTTTTCGCCGTGCATCGTCGGCAAGGTAGAAACCCGGAAATCAATCGCCCGCGATTTGGACAGAACCAGCTTCATCCGGCCATCTTGCGGGATGCGCTTTTCTGAGATATCCAGTTTGGATATGACTTTAATCCGCGATGAAATTTTCTCTTTGATCGCCAGTGGTGGCTGCGCTACCTCGCGCAGCACCCCATCCACCCGATAGCGGATGCGATAGAACTTTTCGAACGGTTCAAAGTGGATATCTGAAGCGCCACCGTTAATGGCATCCATCAAGATCTTTTGCAGATATTTAACGACTGGGGCATCGTCAATTTCCTGCCCCATTTGCGCGTCGTTGCTGCTTGGCTCAGGGTCGCCGCCTGCCATTTCAAGGTCGGCTTCGTCAATGACAATGTCTTTGAAGTTGGCGCCTGACGCCTCAATGGTCTTGTTGAGGAGGTTAACAAGTTTGTTGTCCTCAACAATAATGGGCTCGACTTGCGAGTTGGTCTGAAAGCGAACTTTTTCGATGGCTTCCAGATTGGTGATGTCAGACAAACCAATAAACAACTTAGTGCCGCGTTTGAATAGGGGCACCAGGCGTTGAGAGCGCATGATGTTGTTATCCAGTACGCCCTGCGGCAGGTAGCTGGTATCGATGCGATCGAGGTCAAGCAGTGGATAGCCGAAAGTTTGCGAAGAAAATTCGGCGATTTCACGTGCGCTAAGTTTGCGGCTTTGGGTTAATTGTTCGATGAACGAGGTTTTGCTGCTGCTGGCGGCCGACTGCAAAGCTTCGGCGTCGGTTTCGCTGAGACGTCCATGCTGGACGAGCAGACGGGCGAGGCCTGAGATGTGCGGGGTGCTCATGGCAGAAAAATCACTCCAATGCGATCAAGGCTTGATCCGTACGTTGCGGACAAAGCAAGCTCAATATAACCATAATCTTTACAAGTCTAGCAGATGACTTTCGAATGCGTAGCATCTGCATCACATTATGCTAATGAAATGTTGCAACGTGGCTTGTGAGTGGTACTGATGGAGTGTGGGATGGTTCGCCAGGTGGGGTACGGCTGTTTGAGTAGAGGTATCTTGCGCTAAGCCTTGTGTAGAAAGACTTCTAGAGCAATACGGGTGCCAATATAGCCTAGTAACAGGCAGGCAAAGCCGACTAGCGCCCAGTTGGCGGCAAAGCGTCCGCGCCAGCCGCGAAGATGATGGCCTAGTAATAAAGTTGCAAAAATGATCCACGACAGCAAGCCAAATACGGTTTTGTGATTCCAGCTAAACCATTGCCCAAGTTGCTGGCTATTCATGATGGCGCCGGCAATCAGTGCTAGGGTCAGGGCGATAAAACCCGTGTCTAGGGTCGCGAAAAGTAGGCGCTCTAGCGTCAAAAGTGGCGGGAGGGTGCGAGCGAGTAGTTTGCTGGTGTGATGATGCAGGGTGCTGTCGGTCATGCGCATCAATACGGCGATCCCAGCGGCGATAAAAATCAAGCTCTGTGCCAGCATCGCCAAAAAGAAGTGCGCCTGAGAGAGCGGGTTGGCTTGATAGCTGGGGGTGTGGCCTGCGGGCAGTAGTAGCGCCAGCCCGATAAAGCCGGCAGCGAAAGCCATTAAGGGGGGCTCAATGCCGGCGAGCTGTAGTCGTTTTTGGCCACTGGCATAGATGGCCAGAGCTAGCCAGGCGGTGAGTGATAATGCTTGGGCTGCCCCAAAGGTGGGGGTGGGGCCGGCAATCGCGTGCAATAAGCCTGCGCCGTGGCAAAGTAAGCCTACGCCGAGTAAGACCGTTGCGATTGGCGCGCGCAGCAGGGCGCGGCCGGCGAGGCGTAGCTGGCAAAAATGCCAGCCGAGTAGCAGGTAAATGCAGAAAGCCAGCAGTGCAAGCAGAGTCAGCACGGCAATTAGGGTAAAATGGCAAAGAATTAAGTCTAACAGAGTGATTGCCCCTGCGGCAGTAACAGCTCAAGGAATCGTTGCATGTTTGAAAATCTGTCTGGCCGCCTTGGTAGTGTGGTGAAAACCCTGCGGGGGCATTCCCGTCTGACTGACGACAATATCAAGGATGCACTGCGCGAAGTGCGGATGGCTCTGCTGGAGGCCGATGTGGCGCTGCCGGCGGTGAAGCAGTTTATCGCTGACGTCAAAGTGCGAGCAGAGGGTCGTGAGGTGGTTGGCAGCCTTACGCCGGGGCAGGCCGTCATCGGTGTGGTGTACGAAGAGCTCACCAAGCTGATGGGTGCGCAAAACGATGCATTGAATCTGGCCGCGCAGCCCCCGGCGGTTATTTTGATGGCGGGTTTGCAGGGGGCGGGTAAAACCACTACCTCGGGCAAGTTGGCCAAGTTACTCAAAGAAACCCAGAAGAAGAAAGTATTGCTGGTGTCGACGGACGTCTATCGTCCGGCCGCGATCGAGCAGCTGAAAACCCTGGCGCAGCAGCTGGAAGTGGAGTGGTTTCCTTCTGATGTGTCGCAAAAGCCAGTAGATATCGCGCTGGCGGCGATTGATTATGCTAAGCGCCATTTCTTTGATGTGTTGATTGTCGATACGGCCGGTCGTCTGGCAATTGATGAAGCGATGATGCTGGAAATCAAGGCTTTGCATGCTTCGGTGAAACCAGTGGAAACCTTGTTCGTTGTTGATGCGATGCAAGGGCAGGATGCGGTGAATACCGCGCAGGCATTCAATGAAGCGCTGCCGCTCACGGGGGTGGTGCTTACCAAGATGGATGGTGATTCCCGTGGTGGTGCCGCGCTGTCGGTGCGACATATTACCGGTAAGCCGATTAAATTCCTGGGTACGGGCGAGAAGCTGACCGGTCTGGAGCCTTTCCATCCCGACCGTATGGCCAGTCGTGTGCTGGGCATGGGCGATGTGTTGTCGCTGATCGAAGATGTGCAAGCCAGCGTTGATGAAGCCGAAGCGCTGAAAATGATGAAGAAGGTCAAGTCCGGCAAGGGCTTTGATCTGGAAGACTTCAAGGCGCAAATTCAGCAAATGAAAAAAATGGGCGGTATGTCCGCGTTGCTGGATAAGCTGCCGGGTAATCTGGCCTCGATGGCCGATAGCCAGATGACCGATAAGGCGGTGGCGCGGATTGAAGGGATTATTAATTCAATGACGCCGCTAGAGCGGCGCAAGCCTGAGCTCCTGAAGGCGAGCCGCAAGCGGCGGATTGCCGCGGGGGCGGGGGTGTCGGTGCAGGAGGTCAATCGCCTGCTGAAGCAGTTTGAGCAAACCCAGAAGATGATGAAGCAATTCTCGGGTGGCGGCATGATGAAAATGATGCGTGGACTCAAGGGCTTGATGCCGGGGATGTAACTGTGGCGAGCCGATGGCTTGCCGTTGTATGGGCTTGCGATCTGTCGAGTAATCTGGCATGATTGCGAGCTTATTTTTATTTATTCAATGATTGGGTTTTATTATGGTCGTGATTCGTCTTGCTCGTGGTGGCTCAAAAGATCGCCCGTTCTACAATGTTGTGGTGACTGATTCTCGCAACCGCCGCGATGGTCGTTTCATCGAGCGCGTTGGCTTCTACAATCCACAAGCTTCTGGTGCTGCTGAAGAACTGCGCTTTGTTGCTGATCGCCTGAACTACTGGCTGGGCGTGGGCGCGCAACCTACTGACACCGTAGCGCGTCTGATCAAGCAAGCTAAAGTAGCTGCCTGATTTTTCCGTGGTGAAAGATTCTAAAGCCTCGTCGATCGAGGCCCAGCAGGTGCCAGAAGATCTGGTGGTGATGGGCTACATCAGCGGGGCTTTTGGTATTCAAGGCTGGGTAAGTCTAGTGGCTGATACGCAATATGCGGATAGCTTGCTGGATTACAAAACCTGGTGGGTCGGGCGTGATGGCCGTTGGTCAGCTAAAGCCGTCTTGGACGGGCATGTGCAGCCGAAAAAGCTCAATGCGCGTCTGGAGGGGGTGGCGGATCGCGATGCTGCTTTTGCACTCAAGGGGTGCGAAGTGGCGGTGCCACGCAGTGCCATGCCGGCCTTGGCTGCCGATGAGTACTACTGGGCTGATCTGGTGGGCGTGCAGGTGGTTAATCAGCAGGGCGAAAGCCTGGGCGTGATCGATCGCTTGTTCGAAACCGGAGCCAATGATGTCATCGTGGTGAAGGCGGATGGGGTTGAGCGCTTGGTTCCCTTTGTGGGGCATGTGGTGCTGAATGTCGATTTGCCGGCTAAAACCATGCTGGTTGACTGGGGGCTGGATTATTAATCCGGTGTGCGGCCATGCAATTTGACGTGGTGACGCTGTTTCCAGAGATGTTTGCGGCGATCACGGCGCACGGGGTTACCCGGCGCGCGGTTGAGCAAAATGCCATTGCGCTGCATACGTGCAATCCGCGGGATTTCACCACCGACAACTATCACCGGGTTGATGACCGCCCATTTGGTGGTGGCCCCGGGATGGTGATGCAGCCGGCGCCGCTGGATAAGGCCTTGGGGTATTGCAAGCAGCGCCAAGTTCAGAGCGGCTTGCAACCCTATACCGTCTATATGTCGCCGCAAGGCGCGCCGCTCACGCATGCAAAAGTGGCGCAGCTGGCCGAGAAATCGGCGCTGGTGCTGCTGTGTGGTCGGTATGAGGGTGTTGATGAGCGTGTTTTGCAGGCGCACGTCGACGAAGAAATTTCCGTGGGCGATTATGTTTTGTCGGGGGGTGAATTGCCCGCGATGATTCTGATCGACGCGGTGGCGCGCTTGCTGCCTGGGGTGTTAAACACCGCGGCCAGTGCGGTCGAAGATTCGTTTGTGGATGGGCTGCTGGATTGTCCGCATTACACCCGTCCTGAAGTTTATCGCGATATGGTGGTTCCGGAGGTTTTGCTTTCGGGGAACCATGCCGCAATAAGGCGCTGGCGTTTGAAGCAGTCGCTGGGGCGCACTTGGTTGCGTCGCCCAGATTTGCTGCAAGAGCGCCGGTTATCTAAAGAAGAGGCACGGCTTCTGGCTGAGTTCCAGCGTGAACAATCGGCTGTAGCGCCCGGCGCGGCGTCAGAAGGTACGGTCTCACTAGGAGAAGTAAAATGAACTTGATTCAACAACTCGAGCAAGAAGAAATCGCCCGTCTGGGTAAATCTATCCCTGAATTCGCCCCAGGTGACACCGTTGTGGTCTCTGTGAAAGTGAAAGAGGGTTCACGTGAACGTCTGCAGGCTTATGAAGGCGTGGTGATTGCTAAGCGCAATCGCGGCCTGAACAGCAACTTCATCGTGCGCAAGATTTCTTCTGGCACTGGCGTTGAGCGTACTTTCCAAACTTACTCACCACTGGTGGCTTCAATTGAAGTTAAACGCCGCGGTGACGTTCGTCGCGCCAAACTGTACTACCTCCGTGATCGTTCAGGTAAATCTGCACGTATCAAGGAAAAATTGCCTGCGCGTAAAGTGGCTGCTCCAGCTGCTTAATGCCTCGGTAATTTGGCCAATAAAAAACCCCGCGCTGCGGGGTTTTTTATTGTCGGCTTTCTTGTTGGCTTGGTCTGGCTTAGCTATTGCGCGCAATTGCTAGGTCAGCCAGCGCCAGCAAGGCTTCGGTGTGCGGGTTGGTGGGGAGGTGACTCAGGCAAGCTTTCGCGCGGGCGGCTTCTTCGCTGGCGATTTGCCGGGCGTAATCCAGTGCGCCTGATTGCTGTACGGCAGCCAGAATGGCGGGGAAATGTTCACGCTTGGCGTTTTCCAGGGCGTCTTTCACCAGTGCTGCGGCGCTGCTATCGCCTTGTTGCATGATAAAAATCAGTGGCAAGGTCGGTTTGCCTTCGGCGAGATCGTCGCCCAAGGACTTGCCAATTTCTTCCTGTTTGCCAGAGTAATCGAGCACATCGTCGATAATTTGAAAGGCGGTGCCCAAGTGCATGCCGTAGCGAGCGAGTGCGTCTTCGGTGTCTGCGTTGCTGTGATTCAAGATGGCGCCCAGGCGTGCGGCTGCTTCAAAAAGCTTGGCGGTTTTGTAGCGGATTACTTTGAGGTAGTCGGCTTCATCGATGTCGATATTGCCGATATTCATCAGTTGCAGCACTTCCCCTTCGGCGATCACATTGGTTGCGTCGGCCAGTACTTCCATGATCCGCATCGAGCCGCAATTCACCATCATCTGAAAGGCGCGGCTGTAGAGAAAATCGCCCACCAGCACGCTGGCGGCATTGCCAAACAGGGCATTGGCGGTGTCACGGCCGCGGCGCAGGCTGGATTCGTCGACCACGTCGTCGTGCAGCAGGGTGGCGGTGTGGATAAACTCGATCACGGCCGCCAGTTCGTGATGGTGCCGGCCTTGGTAGCCCAGAGCTTGCGCCGAAAGCAGGGTGATCATGGGGCGCAGACGTTTGCCGCCGGATGAAACAATATACTCGGCCACTTGTCGTACCAGCACGACATCGGAATAAAGACGCTCGCGGATCACCTGATCCATTTGCGCCATGTCGGCATCTACGACCGATTTGACAAACTGCATCGACACGCTGTGCTTACCCTTGGGGCTGTTGGCCTCGTGGCCGTTAATCATTGAGTCGCGTGATTTTAGCAGAGATGGGCTTCTTGCGCCCATTCTTGCCGTGGCGGCACGGGAAAAGTGTTGGGTAAGTCCTTGACTTTACATGGACATGCGCTTACTATGCTCGATTCTCAATTTTGAGATGCCGCGCTGCGCGGATTGTGCGCTGGCGCGTTGGGTCAAACTCTTAGGAGCTTGTTATGTATGCAGTCGTAAAAACTGGTGGCAAACAATATAAAGTTGCTATCGGCGAAAAACTTAAAGTAGAACAGATTGCTGCAGACATCGACAGCCAAATCGTACTGAATGAAGTATTGATGGTGGCAGACGGTGATGCGGTTGTAATTGGCGCCCCAGTGGTTGCCGGTGCTGCCATCAAAGCAACTGTAATTTCTCAAGGTCGTGGTGAGAAGGTTCGCATTTTCAAAATGCGCCGTCGTAAACACTACATGCGTCGTGCTGGCCATCGCCAGAACTACACTGAAATTCGCATTGACGAAATCGTTAAGTAATTAAGGAGCTGAACCATGGCACATAAGAAAGCTGGTGGTAGTTCGCGTAACGGTCGCGATTCAGAAGCCAAACGCTTGGGTATCAAAGTTTACGGTGGTGAGCTGATCCCTGCGGGTTCTATCATTGTTCGTCAACGTGGTACTGAATTCCACGCTGGTGACAACGTAGGCATGGGCAAAGACCACACCCTGTTTGCAAAAGTTGACGGCTATGTACAATTTGCAGTGAAAGGCGCCCTGAAGCGTCGCACTGTAACTGTACTGCCATACACCGGCGAAGAAGCATAAGCTTTTTCCTGGTTCGCTTGGAAAGCCCTATCCTGGTGATGGGGCTTTTTTTCTTTTAGTGGGCTAGCAAGGTGATTTAACAGGTACATGCAGGGGTATGTGCTGGTGCGCGTTAAATTACTTTGTTTTTGGGGCGATACCCCGGCTTGTTGAGCTGGAGAGCACATATGAAATTCATTGACGAAGCAAAAATCGAAGTCATTGGCGGCAAGGGCGGCAATGGTTCGGCCAGTATGCGCCGGGAAAAATTCGTGCCCCGTGGTGGCCCGGATGGTGGCGATGGCGGCCGAGGTGGTACGGTGTGGGCAGTGGCCGACGAAGACATCAATACCCTGGTGGATTACCGTTTTGTGCGCAAATACAAAGCCAAAGACGGTGAAAACGGCCGCGGTGCCGATTGCTATGGCAAGGGCGGTGATGACATCGAGCTGCGCATGCCGGTAGGTACCGTGCTCAGTGATGCCGAAACCGGCGAAATCGTCGCTGATCTGACCACCAATGGCCAGCGGGTGGCGGTGGCCAAAGGTGGCCAAGGCGGTTTTGGTAATCTGCATTTCAAATCCTCAACCAATCGCGCGCCACGCCAAACCACGCCCGGCGCCGAAGGCGAACGCCGCGAACTGAAGCTTGAATTGAAAGTGCTGGCCGATGTGGGCTTGCTGGGGATGCCGAACGCCGGTAAATCGACCTTTATTCGCGCGGTATCAGCCGCTAAGCCGAAAGTAGCGGATTATCCGTTTACCACGCTGCACCCGAATCTTGGGGTGGTGCGCATTGATGACAATCGCAGCTTTGTGATTGCTGATATTCCCGGCCTAATTGAAGGCGCGGCCGAAGGCGCGGGCCTGGGGCATCGCTTCCTTAAACATTTGCAGCGCACTGGTATTTTGCTGCATCTGGTGGATTTGGCACCGTTTGATCCGGATACCGATCCGGTGGCGGAAGCCAATGCGATTGTCGAAGAGCTGCGCAAATACGACGAAGAGCTCTACAACAAGCCGCGCTGGTTGGTGCTCAATAAAGTCGACATGATTCCGGAAGAAGAGCGTGAAGAGCGCGTGCAGGCTTTCCTGAAAGCCTATGGCTGGGAAGATGTGCAGCGGGATGAATACGCCGCCTTCGATCCGGCACAGCCCCGCTACTTCGTGATCGCTGGTCTGACCGGTGAAGGTTGTCGTGATCTGGTCTACGCCATCGCCGATTATCGCGATGCAGCGAAAAAGCTGGCCAAGGAAGAAGCCGAAGCCGCCGCGGCCCGCTTGGCAGCCGAGCAAGAAGCCTTGCTGGCCGCGCGAGCCGCGGCGCTGGCGAACGACGAGGACATCGTTTAAGCCTTATCCCGCCTCGGGCCACCGGTTGCAATGACCGGCGGGCGCGAGGCGGTTCTCTCTGGCTGCAGCCTAGCCAGCCTCCCGCTAAAGGCATTGTTTTTCACTTCGTTTGCCTTTAGTCTTGCTGATCCCTGTTTTTTGTCATCTCCATGCAAGACGAAAATCTGTTTTCCGATTTTTTCCAGCCCGGATTTGTGCCGCATGAATTGCCGCAAGTGGCCGAGCTGTTGCGCGCGCGCACCTATATTGATGCGCTGATCGCCCTGTTTCGCGGCGGGGAAGATGAAGTTTTTGTCCGCCTGATTGTCTTGCGCGAAATCGGTGCGCGGGCCGATGCGCCGCGCTGGTCGCCGCAAGATTTGCAGGCCCACTTTGCCTATATCAATCAGGTGAAGCTCGATACCGTCCTCAAACGTTTGCGCGATTACGGCCTCTTGGTTTGGGATAGTGACGAGCAAATGTACGGTATGGCCGAGGCCGGCCGGGTGGCGCTGTCTTCGCTGGGCACCATGCTGCAATTTGCCGAGGGCGACGCCGAGCTCGGTTATCTCACTTCGCAGGTGGCCGCCGGCCAATCGCTGGGGCAAGTTTCTAACGAAGTGCTGCTCAATCTCTTGGCGCGGCTGAACGAGCTCTATGCGGATTTCGAGGCGGCGCTTGAGTCGCAATCCGAATTCCAAATTCGCGCTGCGCGCGAAAAGCTGGAAAAAGTGTGGCAATGGGTCGAGAAAGGCACCGATGTCATCCGCGCCGTGCTCACTGACGAAACCACGGATCAGCGGGTGTATCAGGTGGCGCAATCCATTGCGCTGGCGCAGGCGCGGATGCTGCGGCTGACGTCGGTCTTCCATCGCCGTCTTTCCGAGCTAGCCTCGCAACGCGTGCATTTGGGGCAATCGGGCCTCTCTACCACCAATGTGGCCGACTGGCTGCGCCGGCAAACGCAGGCCTCGCTGGCCGAATTGGGGCGCGATCTGATTTTGTATCATCCCGAGCCGCATTTTGTGGTGTCGGACATTCTGCTCGATATTGCCGAATTTGAAATCTGCGAGCGCGAGCGGCCCGATAATAGCGTCAGCGATATGCCGCAAAGCGCCGCTGCGCAGGAAGTGGGCGCGGTGGAAGCTGAGCGCCTGCTGGCGGCTGAGGCCTTGTACGACGAGTTGAATCAGCTGGCCCAACTTGGCGCCGGCAGCGACCTGCCCGCCGCCGTCTTGGCACCCACGTACAACGAAACCGCTTACCGCCTCTCGCTGCTCTCGCTGCTGGGCGATGCCGAGGCGGCGCTCGAGAAGAGCGTGGTGGCCGACATTGTGAAACTACCGCTGCGGCTGGAAGCTCACACCGAGTTGTACGAACCCGATCACCCTGAGGTGGCCAGCATCAGTGCCGGCCGCCTGCATCCACTTTGAAATAGGCTGCAAACAAGATGGATCAAGCCCTGAATATTCTGGTCGCGCGCCTATTGGCGCAGCGCTTTGTTCCCCGTAAAGACCCGCTCGCGCGGCGCGCGCTGATCGATGAAGCTTTTCGTGAATCACTCGAGCATCGTCTGGCCGATTGCGGCTTGCAGCTCTTGGAAAACCCCTATGCCGAGCACATCGCCGTGGCGCTGCAGCCGCAGATGGAAGACTGGGTATTTGGCGAAGGCGAAAATTGGCTTTCCAATAATATGGGCCTGCCGCGCGATGGCATTGCCCTGCTGGTGGTGATCTGGGCGCTGATCATTCTGCCCAAACGCGAACGGCAAATTGCCCGGGTGGAAGCCGGCAATGAAGAGCAGGGCGATCTCTTTGGCGCAGAAAAACCGATCGAGCACGGCGAGCAAGTCGCCCAGGGCGTATCGGAAGACGCGCTGTATGCCGATTTTGGCAAAGTGCTGGGCGGTAAAATGCGCTTCACCACCAATCTGGGTCAGCTGTCGAAACTGGGCTTTGTGGTGCGCCGCAACCGGATGATTTTTGAAGGCCCGCTGCTGGATTTGATGATCGACTACGCCAAACTGGCTCCGCGCATTATCAATGGGGCGCTGGCGGATATCTTGCAATTGCCCGCCGCCAAGCTGGCGGGTGAGGCGGAGGAAAACTAATGTTCCAGATCAAAACCCTGGAAATGGTGCACTGGGATTTCTGGCAGCGCATCACTGTGCCGCTGGATGCTCAGATTGTGACCATTGTTGGCCCGAATGGCTCGGGCAAAACCACGCTTTTGGACGCATTGCGCACCATGCTGGCGTTGAAATGCTCGGGCCGGCGGGATTACAAGCGCTATGTGCGTAATAACAAGGAAAACATCGCTTGGCTGCGCGCGGTGGTGAATAACCCGAAACGCACCGGCGGTGGTTTTTTCCCGTATCTGTTTTTCCCCTTAACCAGTGAAACCGTCACGCTGTTCTGCCGGATTAAAAAGCAGGGCGGGGATTGGGTGCGCCAGTATGCAATCGCCGAGGGCGATGCGGCGCTGGATGGGCAAACCGAGCAAAATCTGCAATGGCTGGGCGTGGGTGATTATCGTCGTCGGTTGGAGCAAGCCGGCCTGACACCAGCAATTGCCGAGGTATTGGCCCTGGAGCAAGGCGATACGGACAAGTTGTGCGAATACTCCCCCAAGGCATTGCTCGACTTGGTGTTTCAGGTCTTTGGCGACAAGGAAGTTCTCGACCATTACCAAGAAGCCAAGTTGCGTTTGCGCGAGGCCGAGGGCGAGCTGGATAAAATGCAGCAGCAGCTCTCGCAGCTGGGGCTGGATGTCGAGCGTTTCCGCCTGCGTGCTAGCAGCTACCTCGAATGGTGTGCGCTGGGTACGGATACGGTACGGCTAGAGCGCGAGGTGATCCCGGCACTGCAAGTGGCCGAAGCGCAAGATGGCCTGCGCCATGCCGTGCAGCAATATAAATTGCAGCGCCGCAATCTATGGCACAAGCGCGCGGATCTGGGGCAGCTGGATAAGCGACTGGCCGTGGCACAAACCGCCGCCAATCAAACCCTCAGCGGCGAGCAGCAAAGCAAAACTGATTACGAAGCGCTGTTTGCGCGCTTTCAGGCGGTGCGCGATGCCGCCCGCGATACCGAGCGCATTATGCGTGAGGGCGAAAAGCTGCGCGAGTTGGCCGAGCGTGAGCATGGCGCCGACGCGATTGGGCTGAATGATCAGCTGGCCGAGCTGAAGGTTAAAGAAGCCGAGCTCAAATTAGCGGTGAAGCAGGCGCGCGATGAGCGGCAGCAATTGTCCGAATCCCAGTTTGCCCTGCAGGCTGGTAAAGCGCCGTCACCCGATTTTGTGCGGCAAATGCGCGCCGCGCTGGATGAGGCGGGTATTCCGCATCAGCTGCTGACCGAAATCACCGAAGTGACCGATCCGGCCTGGCAAGATGCCGTCGAGGCGCTGCTGGCGCCGTCGCGGCATTTGATTTTGCTGCAGCGCGAAGCCGACAAACAGCGCGCCTGGGAAGTGGGTGAGCGGATGCGCTATCGCCACTTCATCGTGTCCGAGCGTGAACCGGCGCCACGGGCGAATCTGGGCTCGATTTTAGAAATCATCGATTTCAAAGCCAATGTGCCCCCATGGTTAAGCCGTCAGCTGAACGGCATTCAGCGCGTGAAATCGGTAGAAGCCGGTAGCCGCCTGAGCTCGGACTGGATTACCCGTGAGGGGTATTACCGTGAACGCCGCGGTGCGCGTTTCATTGGGATCGATACCCGCGAATACGCCTTTGGCGAGGCGGCACGTCATTCGCGCTTGAATGATATTGCGCTGCGCCTGAAGGCCCTGAACGATCAGGTGCTGGATCTGGAAACCGAGCTTGCCAGTGTGCAGCGCGATATCCAGGGCATCACCGTGCAGCTGATGGGCATGCAGGCGGTGTTGCAATTGGCGTCGCGCCAAGCTGAATTTGCTGCTGCGGCCGAGCGCTTCCCGGCCGAGCAGGCCGAAGTGCAACGCATGGGGGCCGAACTAGCTGCCGCGCAAGCCGCACTGGAAACCTCGCGCGAAAGCCGTGCCGATTTACGCTTGGCCGCGCAAAAAATCGAAATCGAGCGCGATCAATTCCGCCGAGCGGTGGATGAGCTGCAAGCGCAGCTCACGCGCCAGCGCAACGAGATCAGCCGCCAGCTTGGCGCGATTCGCGTGCTCAATGAAAAGGCCCTGCCGGCCTGGCTGTTGCCGCATGTACTCACGCAGCTGAAAGAAGAATATCGTAGCGTCACCGAGGTGAAGCACATTATCGAGCGCCAGCAAGAGCAACTCACGCAAGCGCATTGGGAGCGGGACGAAACCATCATCCAGCGCCGCGATAAGCTGGTGGCCGACTATGGTGCGCTGGAAGATGAAGCGCAAGGGCATCGCCAAGAGGTGGAGCGCACGGCTGAACTGACCGATGAAGCGCGGGCGGCCTATATCAATAAGCTGCGCGCCACGATTCGCGCCTACGGCCGCAATATCAAAGGGCTGGGTGATCTGGCTGGGATTGATGTTGAGTTGGATATGCCGCATCTGGAAAACGATGACGTGGTCCTGGCGCAAGCCGGCCTCACGGCGCGGTTTAACTTTGACCAGAAAGGCATGATGGGCCTGAACGATGGTGAAGCCTCGGGTGGTCAGCAGGTGATGAAGTCGCTGATTCTGCTGATTGGCCTGATGATGGATGACAATAATCCATCCGGCTTTGTCTTTATTGATGAGCCTTTTGCCCACTTGGATATTTTCAATATTGACCGGGTCGGTGGTTTCCTGAAAGCCACTCAGGCGCAATATCTGATCACTACGCCGCTGACGCACAACACCAATGTGTATGGCCCATCGGAGCTGACGCTCACCACCCGGAAAAAACGGCCCGGCGAAACTTGGGCGCCATTGATCATGCAAACCCGCCGCCGCACCGAGCAAAGCGGCGCAAATGCAGATACAGTGGTCAGCAGTCACTCTTAGGAAAACGCAGTGCTACAAATATTTCATTTTTTTGCGCCTTGTCCGCGCGGGCTGGAGCCAGTGCTGGTGCAGGAGTTGCAAGCGCTCGAGGCTAAGCAGATTAGTGCAACCGATGGCGGGGTGGCATTTAGCGGCCCATGGCCGTTGATGTACAAGGTCAATCTGCATTCGCGGGTGGCCAGTCGGGTGCTTTGGAAGCTGACCGAGCGTAGCTACCGCAACGAAGACGATCTATACCGTCTGGCCCGCGATACCGAATGGGCCGAGCTGTTTGCGGTTGAAAACACCATCAAGGTGCAAGTGACTGCGGTGCGCTCGCCTCTGCGTAGCCTCGACTTTATTGCTCTGAAAGTGAAGGACGGTATTTGTGATCGCTTTCGCCTGAAAACTGGCAATCGTCCAAGTGTCGATACTCGTGAGCCGGATATGCGGATTCACCTTTATCTGACTCACAAAATGGCCACGCTGTATCTCGATACTTCGGGTGAGGCGCTGTTTAAACGCGGCTATCGCGTGGAAACGGGCGACGCGCCCATTCGTGAAAATCTGGCCGCAGGCATTTTGAGCTTGAGCGGCTGGACGCCTGAGCAGCCTTTGTATGATCCAATGTGTGGCTCTGGCACTTTCCTGATCGAAGCTGCAATGATTGCGCGCCGAATCGCGCCTGGTCAGCGGCGCTCGTTTGCCTTCCAGCAGTTGCGGATGCACGACGATCAGTTCTGGCAGCAATTACGGGCGCAAGCCAAAGCGGCCGAATTGCAAAGCAATGCGCTGATCTATGGTAGCGATGTGTCGAGCACGGTGCTCAATCATGCCAAGGCCAATATTGAAGCAGCAGGGCTGGCCGATGCCATTCAGCTGAAACAGCTGAATGCCGCCGATGCCAAAGCGCCGGCAGCAAGCGGCGTTTGGGTGTGCAATCCGCCCTACGGTGAGCGCCTGGATGAAAAAGAGCGTCTCGCGAGTCTGTATCCGCAATGGGCGGCGACCTTAAAGCAGCGCTTTGCCGGTTGGAATGCTTATTTCCTCACCGCAGACCTGGATCTGCCGAAGTTTATGCGTCTGAAAGCCAGTAAACGGACGGTGCTGTTTAATGGCCCACTCGAATGTCGCTTGTTTGAATACAAGATGGTGGCCGGCAGTAATCGTGAAAAGACGGCAGAAGAAGCCGCAGAGTAATCCGGCCAGCGTATCAATTAGCTAAAGCAGCCCCCAAACACAGCCCGCGTCAGCGGGCTGTGGTGTTTCTAGGCTGGGTTTTGGCGGTGTTTGCGCTGGTGCTGCGGTGTTGCTGGGCGTGGGGGGCTGATTGTTTCTCTTGGTTTGGCGCGATTTTCTTTGGTGTTCGCTGCTTTGCAAATCAATCGCTTATCGACTTGTTGGCGGTTTTTCGTTGGATTGGTGTTGACGTGTTCGAGGCGGGTGGGTATAGTTCGGCCTCTCTGCTGATGACGCAGCGAAACAAAACAAGTTTC
>NZ_CAMFLP010000017.1:0-63533 GCF_945957625.1 uncultured Chitinibacter sp. | reverse complement strand
GAGTCCCAACAAACGGTTTGTTCATTGTAGACCAGCTGTGTTTTCACACAGCCTCGCCGCTTAGCGGTCATTCATGGATTGCCTCTTGACCGTCCACTTTGGCCGACCAGTCGATGTTAGTACATGAAAAGCTAAAGGCCGCTAACCATCAGGTTGCGGCCTTCATCATTTTGGTTTCGTGCCTAAACTACTCGGCCTTTGCGGACAGTCCAAACATCCTTCTTCACGGCCAAAATGAGAGTGTCACTTAGGCCTTGAGTGATCTGCATATTGATGATTGTGGTTATAAAGTTACAGACGTTGATGCTGATCTTATCGTTCTGGCTGGTGATATTGCAGAAGGCCGACTTGGCTTAGATTGGGCACGCAAACAGTTTCGATATGCGCCTGGGCAGTACGTATCAGGAAATCATGAATACTACGGATTCGATATTAGTGAATTCGATACCGACTTGGCCGCTCGGGCCAAAGATCCTTCCTTTAGTCCCATCAATGGAAGCAGTTAGAGCACTTGCCGGAAAAGCCTACCTATAGCAATAAAGCAAGCACTTTTACACTTGCCGAGCGCCATACTATTGATATTCTTAGGATTAGAATTTAAAGCAAGTGAAGTGCATTTTATAACATACGAAGGTCATAAAAACGTTCGAGCAGAGCAGTAACAAGACACTGCTTAGGGCTGGTGGCAGGTTCATAAGGCAAAACCAGAGTTTCTTTGTTAAAATCGCCGCCAGTTTACCGAGACCCTTAACCCCGGAATACCCATGTCTGCATTACGCACCTTGTTTGTGGCCCTGCCCTTGCTGTTTAGTTTGTCCGCCCATGCCGCCGACAGCGACGATATCCAGCAACTGATCCGCAGCAAACAATTTGCCCAGGCACTGGAGCGCGCGGATAAGAGTCTGGCTAAAACTCCGAAAGATGCACAAGTGCGTTTCTTGCGCGCGCTGGCGCTGAGCGAGCTTGGCCGCAGCGATGAGGCGATTAAAGCCTTCACGCAGATTTCGGAAGAATTCCCGCAGCTGCCCGAGCCCTACAATAATCTGGCCGTGCTGTATGCCAACAAGGGCCAATTTGATAAAGCGCGCACCGCGCTGCAAATGGCAATCCAGACCAACCCAAGCTATGCCATCGCGCATGAAAACATGGGTGATCTGTACGCGCGGCTGGCTTCGCAGGCCTACGACAAGGCCCTGCAACTGGAAAGCAACAACGCGCAAATCCAGACCAAACTCAAGCTGGTGGATTCGCTCTTCAGCCAACCCGGCCGCGCTGTAGGCAGCAAGCCCACCACTGCCGCCACCACTCTGGCGCCGACCAACAAGCCATTACCTGTCACCATCGCCACCATCAAGCCGGCAATTACTGCTGCGCCAGCGGTGCTGATCACCCCACGCCCAACACTCGCGCCAACAGCAGTGCCAACGGCGGTAGTAACCGCCAAACCGACGCCAACGGCAAAACCGACCGCCACGCCAAAAGCCACGGCCGCTCCAACCGCAACCCCGAAAGCCGAGAAATCGGATAGCGCCGCCAAGCAGCAAGTACTGGCCAGCGTGGAAGGCTGGGCCAATGCCTGGAGCCGCCAGAATGTGAAAGGCTATCTCAATAGCTATTCGAAAAACTTCAAAGCACCGGGCGGACGCAGCAACTGGGAAAAAGATCGCGAAGCGAAAATTAGCTCGCCGAAATCAATTAGTGTCGATCTGCGCGATGTACGGGTCGAAATGATTGACGAGAAAACCGCCAAAGTGCGGCTGCGGCAGGATTACAAATCCGATCGTTTGTCGACCAGCACAGGTAAAACGCTGATTCTGGAAAAAGTCGGTTCACGCTGGTTGATCAGCGATGAACGGATTGGCGGCTAAGCGACTGGTTGAAGCTGCATGATGCATATTTCCCGCCGCGCTAAGCGCTGGCTGTGTTTGCTGGCGCTAGTTATTCTGGCGCCAGCTGCCCGCCATTTTCTGCCCGACGATGCCAATCGCCCGTACACCCTGCGCCCCGATCAAGTCGGCACCGCCGCCACGGGCAACCACGAAGAACGCATCCTGGCCGCGATTGATGCGATCCGCGCTGGCAAAATGGCCGATGCGCGCGCTACTGTCGATGCCATTCTGGCCGAGCAACCCAATTACCGCCTCGCGCATCTACTCAGTGCCGATCTTTACGCCATGCGCGCCATGCCGCTCAGCACCATCGGCGGCGGCGCGGAGCAAGCGCGACAAAACCAGCAATTGGCCGAGCGACTGGCCGATTTGCGCAAAGAAGCGCAAGTGCGGATCAACTACCGCAATATGCCCACCCCACCCGAAATGGTGCCGGCCAATATTCTGCAATTTGCCCCCGAGCAAAAATACGCGGTGCTGGTGGACGCCGACACCTCGCGGCTGTATGTCTTTGCCAACCAGAATGGCACGCCCAAAATGGTGATCGACCATTATGTAACAGTGGGCAAACTGGGGATTGGCAAGCAGGTGGAAGGCGATCAACGCACACCAATCGGCGTGTATTTTGTGAATAAACACCTGCCCCGCCCTTTGCTAGATAAAACCTACGGCGAGCGGGCTGATCTGTATGGCGTTGGCGCGTGGCCGATTTCCTACCCGAATGAGCTGGATAAAAGCGACAAAAAAACCGGCTACGGCATCTGGCTGCATGGTAGCCCCGCCGCCACTTATGCCCGCCCACCGCAAGCCTCGAATGGCTGCGTGGTACTCACCAATGAAGAAATGCTGAATGTGGCGCAGTATTTGCAAGTGGGCGCCACCCCGGTGATCGTTACCCCGAAAGTGGAATGGCTGGAGCTCAAACAATGGCAGCAGCGCCAACAAGCCGCCCGGCAATTGATTGAGCAATGGCGCACCGCCTGGGAATCGCTAGATAACCAGCGCTATCTGAATTTTTACGGCAGCCGCTTTTTAAGCCCAGAAGGCCAAAACCTGACCAGCTGGCGCCTGCAAAAAATGGCGGTTAATGCTGGCAAACAGTGGACCAAAGTGAAAATCAGCGATCTATCCATGTTCGCCGTAACCGGCCCTGAGCCACAGCTGGTAACGACGTTTGAGCAGGATTACACCAGCAACAATCTGGATAATCAGATGCGCAAGCGCTTGTACTGGCAGGTGGAAAACGGCCAGTGGAAAATCCGTTGGGAAGGCGCGCCGATCAATGAAGTAAGGGTATACGACCCGAAACCAATGACGGAATAGCCTGGCGGGCAATACCCCTAGTGCAATCTACTATTCAAGCCAATAAAAAACCCGCCACTGGCGGGTTTTTTATTGCGGCACTGACCGCCAATTACAGCGTCAAACCACCGGTCACTTCGATGGCGGCGCCGTTGATGTAGCTGGCATCATCCGAAGCGAGGAAGGCATACACGCTAGCGATTTCTTCTGGCTGGGCCAGGCGTTTCATCGGCACGCGCTCTTCCATACCTTGCAATACTTTCTCGGGCATGGCTTTAACCATCGGCGTAGCGACAAAGCCTGGGCACACGGCGTTGGCACGGATGCCTTTTTTACCCAACTCTTTCGCCCAAGTTTTCACAAAGCCGATCACACCGAATTTGGTCGCCGCATAATTGGTCTGGCCAAAGTTACCGTACACGCCCACGACGGATGAGGCATTCAGAATCACGCCACTGTTTTGCTCGATCATGGTGTCGACCACGGCCTTGGTACAGTTGTAAACACCTTTCAGATTGATGTCGATGACGCGATCAAACTGATCATCACTCATTTTGTAGAGCTGGGCATCCATGGTGATCCCGGCATTGTTCACCAGCACATCAATGCGCCCCCACTGTGCTTTCACTGCGCTCACCATTGCAGCAATGCTCTCGGGGTTGGTCACATCCACCACAAAGCCCACGGCCGCAGCGCCGGTTGTTTGCAGATCAGCCACCACGCGGTCGATACCGGCCTGGTTTACATCACACACCACCACTTTCGCGCCTTCAGCCGCAAACCGCACCGCGGTGGCTTCGCCAATCCCGCTGGCCGAACCGGTGATGATGGCGACTTTGTCTTTGAGCTTCATGATTTTCTCCTGGAGGATGGATGCCCCGCCCACTGGCGAGGGGGTTCATCTAGCAGAATAAGCACAGTGCTGCATTGCAGCAAGTTAAAAGATCACGACAAAGCTTGATTAATAACAAAAAAGCCAGCTTTTATTCAGCTGGCTTTCAGTTTAGAGAAATAAAGCATTTAGCGTTCGGCCGATTTCTTTTCAATACCTTTGATCAGCGAGCGGCAATCCACCACTTGCAGATCGTTATCCCGAGCAAAGGTCATGATAAAGCTATACACACGCGGATCGATTTTTTCGAGCTGGCGATCCACTGCCACACAGCGCACATTGTTGTGCATCATCGGCCGCACATACGGCGCATACGATAGCTTTTGGTCCACGCCAAAGGTCGACAAAATGCCGGACAGGCGCTCGGCCCAGTCGCTAGGACGGAATTCCCGCCCATTGCTGGTAATGCCCTGAATGATGATTTCGTACGGATTACAGATCATAGGGATGCCAAACTGAGGTGTTAATCTGGCCGACGGGGCCAGCTGGCGCAATTATAGCATTGCTCGCCGACTTGCCGGCAGAAATGTAAGCGCGGCGAACTTAGTACAAGTACCGATTGCCGAGCGGCCAGAATTGTTTAGCGCTTGCCAGAAATGGGTAAAACGCTGAATAATGTTGGTTTTTTCAGCCATTTTGAACGGCCATGCTAGGGCTGTTCGGGAACACCGTCCAGATGCGCCATTACTTGAAGTTCACCGATTTCAGTCTCGAAGAATACCAATACCTGTTTAGCCGCGCGGCCAAGCTCAAAGCCCGTCTGCGCGCCGGCGAGCTGTATCAGCCGCTGCCAGGCAAAGTGCTGGGCATGATTTTTGAAAAATCATCCACCCGCACCCGCGTATCTTTTGAAGCCGGGATGTTTCAAATGGGCGGCCATGCGATGTTCCTGCAATCCAAAGACACGCAGCTGGGCCGTGGTGAGCCAATCGAAGACGTAGCCAAAGTCATCAGCCGCATGGTTGATATCGTGATGGTGCGTACCTATGAGCAATCGATCATCGATCGCTTTGCCGAAAATTCGCTGGTGCCGGTGATTAATGGCCTGACCAATGAATACCATCCCTGCCAGATCATGGCCGATATCTTTACCTATATCGAGCGTTTTGGCTCGATTGAAGGCAAAACCGTGTGCTGGATCGGCGATTCGAACAACGTTTCGCGCACCTGGTTGCAAGCGGCCAAGCTGTTTAATTTCAAGCTGAACCTCGCTTGTCCAGTAGGTTACGACATGACCGTGCTGGATGATGAGGAATACAGCAAAGAGAATTTTGAAGTCTTCCGCGATCCGTTCTCCGCCGCCCGCGATGCCGATATTGTGACCACCGACGTGTGCACCTCAATGGGCTTCGAGCGCGAAACGCTGCAGCGCAAAAAAGACTTTATTAATTACAAAGTATCCGAAAAAGTAATGCTGCAAGCCAAGGCCAATGCAGTATTCATGCATTGCCTGCCCGCGCACCGCGGTGAAGAAGTCGACCCAGAAGTGATCGACGGCCCACAATCGGTCGTTTGGGATGAAGCCGAAAACCGCATGCACGTACAAAAAGCGGTGATTGAATTCCTGCTTCTGGGCCGGATTGACGATTAATTAGCATGTTTGGCATTACCGATCTCTGGGCGTATTTACTGGGCACCGTGCTGATTATTCTGGCACCTGGGCCCAACTCGCTGTTTGCGCTGACCACCGCCGCCACCCGTGGCCGGGCGGCTGGTTTTGCCGCCGCCGGCGGGATTGTGGTGGGTGACTTTATCCTGATGCTGGCTGCAGCCCTCGGAGTTGCGTCCTTGATGCAGACGCATCCGGTCGCGTTTGATGCGGTGCGCTATCTGGGCGCAGCTTATCTGATGTATATGGGTGGCAAGATTTTATGGTCGCAGTTGCGCCCGCAATCAGCCACACCGAGCGTGGCCAGTGACACCGCGCCTGTCGCCTACCGGCCACGACAGGCCTTTAAAACAGCTCTGGGGATTTCGCTGGTGAACGTCAAAGCCATTTTGTTTTTCATGGCTTTCTTTCCGCAATTTGTCGACCCGCACTATCCACAGGTTTGGCACACCTTTACGGCGCTGGGCCTGATTGTCCAGCTGGTCAGCATTAGCTATCTGACTATTCTGATTTTGGCTGGCACCACGTTGGCGGCCCGGCTGGGCGGCATTCGCTGGCTGAAATCACTCTTAAACAAACTGATTGGTACGCTATTCGTGAGCTTTGGTTTGCGACTGGCGTTAGACTAGGTTATGGGCCATTTGGCTCGTTTGTGCATATTCATCGAGGTTCTTCATGTCTGATGTGAAAAAAGTAGTTCTCGCGTACTCCGGCGGTCTGGATACGTCAGTGATCCTGAAGTGGCTGCAAGACAACTATGCGTGTGAGGTCGTGACCTTCACAGCAGATTTGGGCCAAGGTGAAGAGCTGGAACCCGCACGCCAAAAAGCGCTGAAATTCGGTATCAAACCAGAAAACATCTATATCGATGATCTGCGCGAAGAATTCGTGCGCGACTTCGTATTCCCAATGTTCCGCGCCAACACCGTGTACGAAGGTGAATACCTGCTCGGCACTTCCATCGCCCGCCCGCTAATCGCCAAACGCCTGATCGATATCGCCCGCGAAACCGGCGCCGAGGCCATCAGTCATGGTGCGACCGGTAAAGGTAACGATCAGGTGCGCTTCGAGCTCGGCGCTTATGCGCTGATGCCGGAAGTGAAAGTGATTGCCCCATGGCGTGAATGGGATCTCTTGAGCCGCGAAAAACTGCTGGCTTATGCCGAAGCCAATGATATTCCGGTGGAAATGAAACACCGCAACGGTGGCGCGCCTTACTCGATGGACGCCAACCTGCTGCACATCTCGTATGAAGGCCGCCATCTGGAAAACCCAGAAGCGGAAGCCGAAGACGCAATGTGGCGCTGGACCGTCAGCCCAGAAGCTGCACCCGATGCTGCTGAATATCTGAATATTGAATTCGAACAAGGCGACATCGTGGCGCTCAACGGCGTGCGCCTGTCACCTGCACAAGTGCTGACCAAGCTGAACGAGCTGGGCGGCAAGCATGGCATTGGTCGTCTGGATCTGGTTGAAAACCGCTATGTGGGCATGAAATCGCGCGGTTGCTACGAAACCCCCGGCGGCACCATCATTCTGAAAGCCCACCGTGCCATCGAATCGATCACGCTGGATCGTGAAGTCGCCCACCTGAAAGATGACCTGATGCCACGCTACGCCAGCCTGATTTACAACGGCTACTGGTGGTCGCCTGAGCGCAAAGTACTGCAAACCCTGATCGATGAAACCCAGAAAACCGTGAACGGCTGGGTACGCCTGAAGCTGTATAAAGGTAATGTCATCGTCGTGGCGCGTGATTCCAAAACCGATTCACTGTTTGACAAAACCATCGCGACTTTTGATGATGATGGCGGCGCGTACAACCAGAATGATGCGGGCGGCTTTATCAAGCTCAACGCCCTGCGCATGCGCATTGCCGGCCGTCTGAACCGGAAATAATCATCACCGCAGGTGCCGCCGCGGCGGCACCACTGACGGATCAATCAACCGATCCATTTGCAGGTATTAAGGCATGCTGGAAGCACTCATCAATATGGACGAAGAGACGTTTACCACGCTCTCGACCACGATTCTGTGTACCGGCCTAATGGCCTACATGGGTTTTATCATTTACAACCTGGCCAAAGAATCCAAAGCCGGCAAATATGGCACTATGGTGCTGTTTTTTGCGCTCGGATTGGGCATGGTCGGGTTTATTGCCAAAACCATTCTCACTGAAGTTTTACAGAAATAAGGGTAAGCAATGAGCCAGTTTGACAATGTATCGGTCCTGAAACAGGGCAATGTGTATTTTGATGGTAAATGCGTCAGCCACACCGTGGTGTTTGCCGATGGCAGCAAAAAAACGGTGGGCGTGATTTTGCCGTCAACACTGGTATTTAACACTGGCGCACCTGAGATCATGGAAGTGGTTTCCGGGGTATGCCGTGTAAAGCTTGCTGGTGAAAGCACTGCAACTGAATACGGCGCAGGGGTATCATTTAATGTACCTGGCAATTCCAGCTTTGAAATCGAAACCGTAGAAACCCTGCACTACGTTTGCCATTTCGGCTAAACCTGCGCAGCGTTCATTTCCTGAGGCAGCGAGCTGATTCGCTGCCTTTTTCCTTTTTTTGTGGAGAGCGTGCATGCCTTCGTTTGACATTACTTCCGAAACCGATATGGTGGCGCTGAAAAATGCCATTGATATTGCAGAGCGCACCATTGTGAACCGCTACGACTTTAAAGGCACCAGCGCCAAAGTCGAGCTCAATGAAAAAGACAAACTGATCACCATCCACGGCGATTCGGAATTCCAGCTCGACCAGATCAAAGACATTCTGTTTCCGGCGCTGGAAAAGAAAGAACCCGATAGCAGCAAGCGGCTGGAACAGGAAGACGTGCAAAAAGTCTCGGGCAATAAAGTGAAACAGGTGCTGAAGATCAAAGATGGCATCGATCGTGAGCTGGCCAGCAAGATCATCAAGCACATCAAAGACTCCAAACTGAAAGTGCAAACCGCCATTCAGGGCGACGAAGTACGCGTCAGCGGCGCCAAACGGGATGTGTTGCAGGAAACGATCGCCGTGGTGCGCAAGTCAGTCGATTTTCCGCTGCAATTTCAGAATTTCCGCGACTGATTCGTCAGCGGGAATGGGCTGAACAGCTACACTACGGGTGTTACGGGAACGACATCAGCACATGGTTTGGACTGCTTGGCGGGCAACTCGCCGCATGACCCTATTGATTACGCTGGCCATTCTGGTCGGGCTAGGCATGATTATGCTGCTGGCCTACCAGATCAGCGCCAGCTACCAGAATCAATTTCTGGCCGCGCGGCAGCATAATCTGCACGCCCAAAAAATGGTCGGCCTGCAACTGGCGCAATGGCAGCAACAGCTACAGCTAGGGCTCAATCCGCTCGTTTCGTCCTTACAAGCCGGCACACCGATTGATGTCGTGGCGCAGCAATTGGCCGGCCAGCTGCATCAACTACCGTTTGCCAGCAATCTGGCGCTACTGGACGAACGCGGCAATGTGCTGGCGGTGGCAGATGGTCAGAGCCCCGCGGAAATGGGCCTCGATTATGGCCCCGGGCTAGCGAGCAGTACGCCGGAATTACGCTGGCTGCCTGCCAGCCCTAACGCACTGATTGCGGTCCAGACCGTGCAAAATAGTGCACAACAAACCTTGGCCACGCTGGCAGTGCGCATTGAGGCCAGCACGGTGGCGCAATTATTGGCCAACACCAGCTACGGCCCTGAGCAGGAATTGTATTTGCTCGATGCGCGCCTGCGCCCGCTTGCCCACGCCCCCGCTGAGGCACAACTGCCCAACCTGGCTAGCGGCCTGATTGCCCGTATTCAACGTGCCGAAGCCCAAACCTTGCAAATCCAGCTGCCGAATGAGCCCGGCATCAGCTTATTGAGCGCGAACCAGCTCGGTAAACTGCCCTATGTGCTGTTGCTGCGCATCGACAGCCGCCATTTCCTGCAGCAATGGAAAAGTACGGTATTTTTCTATTTGCTGGGCAGTACCCTGATGTTGTTATTGTCCTTGCTAACGGCCTATTTCTTTTGGCGTTCGCAGCGACTAGGCCGGCATTTACGGCAAAAAGAACACAAGCTTTCGGCCAGTGAGGCGCGCTTTCGGCAAATGATCGAAACCACACCCGTGGGTTTGGTCTTGGCGCGCTTGCCGGACTTTTATATCACCTACATTAATCAACATGCGGCACGGGTTTTTGGCCTGCCGCAGGCGGCAGCCTTATCTAAGCGGGCTTTTGAGCTGTATTACGACCGCATCGACTTTATCCATCACTCGGATAGCGCCATGAATGGTCGTGCGCTCAATAATGTGGAATGCCTCTTGCGGCATAAAGAGGGCACGCCATTCTGGGCCAGCGTCTCAATGTCGGTCACCGAGGCGCACGATGGCAGCACCTTGCTGATGGGTTTAAGTGATATAACCCAGCGCAAACGGCTTGAAGAAGAGCTGAAAAAACGCGCCACCACAGATAGCTTAAGCGGCCTCGCCAACCGCGCCTACTTCATGGAAAGCGCCGGCCAAGAACTACTGCGCTGTAAACGCATGCAGCAACCTGCGGCGCTGCTGATGCTAGACATCGATTTCTTTAAGAAAATCAATGACAATTATGGCCATCAAGTGGGTGATTTGGCCATTCAAGCCATGGCCAGCATCTGTCGTAGCCAGCTGCGCGAACTCGATTTACTTGGCCGCATTGGCGGGGAAGAATTCATCGCCTTCCTGCCGGCGACCGATCTGGATACGGCAAGGCAACTTGCCGAACAATTACGCTGCGCCATTGCTACACAAGTGATTGCATTAGAAGATGGCCGTGAGGTTCGTTTTACCAGCAGCCTGGGGCTGACCTTGATGCGCGCCGATGATCTAAACCTGGATGCCATCATGAAGCGCGCCGATGATGCGCTGTACCAGTCCAAACATCAGGGTCGTAATCGTACCAGCGAGGTGCTGTAACCACCTCACCCGCGCTTGATGTGCATCAATAATTCCTTCGGCATTCCGGCCTACAGTAAAAGCATAAACACCGGAGATGCATCATGGAAAACACACCACTCAGCACCCTCTTTTCATCGGATATTGGCCTGCTTAGCGTCTTTACCATTGGCTTTATTTTGGTGATGGCAATTTATATTTACTTGTATGTGCGTCGAAAAATCAAAGAAGATACCGCCGCGCATCAAGACCAATAATTGCGCTCACGATCAATCAAGAATGGATGCAATAAAAAACGGTGCTCATTGCACCGTTTTTTATTGCTGTAGCCCCTTACTTTAAGTACACCACAAAGCGCTCTTTACTTTCACCCAAGCGTGCGACTTCGCCAAGCTCACTCCACGGCAGGGGTATTGGGGTAGAAGCCAAGCGCACCGCCACAATACAAGCATTACCCGGCTGGGTAATCACGGGTTTGGTCGAGAAATAGCTTAGCGCTCCCACCACCGGGGAAGGCAAATTACTGGCATCAATGCAAGGCGGCTGCACACGGGCTGTGAGCAATTCTATGCGCTGCACCACCGGCCGATAGGATTTGCCACTATCGATCCAGCCCTGGAATAAACCAACAAGCACCGAGAACACCAAAATCACGCCGCAAGTCCAGTTAGTAATCGCTTTACGTCCCAGTGCCCGAGGGCGCAAGAGCACCTTGCCCCACAATAGGCTCGCCACCAGAGCCAACACAAAGCCAAGCCATTCAATCTGCATCGCAGCCGAGGTATAGCGGGCGAGCCAAACCGCAACCGGGCCTTGACCACCACTGAGCAAAATCCCCCAGATGACCCAAATGGCCACAGCCGCCAAGCCTAAGGTTAAAATGGCAAAGGAATTAAGCGCCGAGGCCGCGCCACGGCGTAAGTCATCCACACCCGCAGCCGCGAGCAAACTCAAGGGCAGCAACAGTGGCAAGACTGTAAACTCGGCGGGATGGCCTGCTAGGGCAATATACAAGATGATACCCAGCGCCAACCAGCACAATAGCGGCCACGGGCCCTGCTGTAATTCCCGTCGATGCAGCCACAGCGACCATGCCGCTAGCGGCAGTACCGGAAAGGCAAACCAGACCAAGATCGAGAGCAAAAATCCCGGCTGATGCAGCCAAACCACCTGCCCGGCACCACCATACGGCCCCCAGGCATAATTGCGCCACCAGTGCTGGAACAACTCACTGCTGTGCTCATGTAGCGCATAGCCCCACAAAGCCGCCAGCGGCAAGGAAACAATCAGCGCCGTGACCAGGGTAACCGCAAAGCCAGCCTGCCGCCAAGCCGGCCAGACCAATAAACCAAGTGCCAACAACAGCAGCAATAAGGCATCCGCCCAAGTGGCCCCCAACAAGAGCGTGAGCAAACTCACGCCCAACACCAAGCCAGCACTAACTGGACGACGCTGCGCCAGTAGTAATGCGTAGATTCCCCAGGCAAAGGCCGTAAGCAGCAAGACCGCTGGCGAAATATGATGTCCCCAGGTCAGCAAGCCCAGACTGCCAAGCAGCAGCACCACAGTTAAACGGCCAAAGCGATGACCAAAGGCTTCCCGCCCCGCTAGCCCAGTCCCCCAGCAGGCCAAGGCCATCCATAAGCCGGTACTTAACCGGGCCGCATCATGCAAAGCAACCCCAAACCAGCTCAGCGCATTGGCCACAATCGCTGCACACCAGAAATACAAGGGTGCGCTATCAAAATATGGTTGATCCGCCAGCAGCGGCACCACCCAAGGATTGTGGCGCAAGAGGCCGGCAATGACTGCCGCATGCTCATTCTCTTGTGGTTTCCACGGATCATGGCCAAACAGCCCCGGCAGTAGCCAAAACAGGCACAGCAGGATTAGCAGCCAGGGTTTGTCTTGTTCTTTCTGCGGCACCAGCGGCCGCGACTCGGGAGGCGTATAAGTCAGCATGGCAGAATAGAAAGGTGTTTACTTGATTGTGACATGCAGAAAACAAAAAAGGCAGCGTAGCACGCTGCCTTTTTTGCGGAACTCGATAAATTAGCGAGAGAAACGCGCGAATTTAGAGTTGAATTTCTCGATACGACCAGCAGTATCAACGATTTTCTGTTTACCAGTGTAGAACGGGTGAGATTCAGAAGATACGTCCAGACGATATACTGGATATTCTTTGCCGTCGGTCCAAGTCATAGTCTCGGCGCTTTTTACATGCATAGTGCTGCGGGTCAGGAATTTGAAGTCCGCGCTTGCGTCGTAGAAGATAACTTCTTTGTATTCTGGATGAATTTCTGGTTTCATGGTTTTTCCTAGGGTAACGGGCGCCGGGGTTTTGCCGGCGCTACAAAACGGGCATTATCGTCGAATTGGCGTTGCGCTGCAAGCTTATCGGCGCATTGAGTCGAAGAAATCCAGATTGCTCTTCGTGGCTTTGAGCTTATCCATCAAGAATTCCATCGCTTCCAGATCATCCATTGGGTAGAGCAGCTTGCGCAGAACCCAGATTTTCTGCAGTTTATCTTGCTCGATCAGCAGCTCTTCGCGGCGAGTGCCGGATTTATTGATGTTAATGGCCGGGAAAATCCGCTTCTCAGCCATGCGGCGATCCAGCTGGATTTCATTATTACCCGTACCTTTGAATTCTTCGTAGATGACATCATCCATCCGGCTACCGGTATCGACCAGCGCGGTGGCGATAATGGTCAAACTACCACCCTCTTCGATATTGCGCGCGGCGCCGAAGAAACGTTTAGGCCGCTGCAGGGCGTTGGCATCCACACCACCGGTCAGAACTTTGCCCGAAGCAGGAATGACAGTGTTGTAGGCACGCGCCAGACGGGTAATCGAATCCAGCAGGATCACCACATCTTTTTTGTGCTCAACCAGACGTTTAGCCTTTTCGATCACCATCTCGGCTACTTGCACGTGGCGCGTAGCTGGCTCGTCGAACGTAGAGCTCACCACTTCCCCGCGTACCGAACGCTGCATCTCGGTCACTTCCTCTGGGCGCTCATCGATCAGCAAGACGATCAGCGTCACTTCGGGATGATTAGCCGTAATCGCATGCGCGATATGCTGCAACATCACGGTTTTACCCGATTTAGGCGGGGCTACCAGCAACGCGCGCTGCCCTTTACCAATCGGGGACATCAGGTCAATCACCCGACCGGTGATGTTTTCTTCCGCTTTAATATCGCGCTCAAGATTGAGCCGCTCTGTTGGAAACAGCGGAGTCAGGTTTTCAAACAGGATTTTATGCTTGGCAGCTTCTGGGGCCTCTCCGTTGACTTTATCAACTTTTACCAGCGCAAAATAACGCTCGCCCTCTTTAGGGATACGAATTTCACCTTCGATGGTGTCACCGGTATGCAGATTAAAGCGGCGAATTTGGCTTGGGCTGATGTAAATATCATCTGGCCCCGCTAAATATGAGGTATCTGGGCTACGCAAGAAACCAAAGCCATCAGGCAGAACTTCCAGCGTCCCTTCGCCGAAAATGCTCTCCCCTTTTTTGGCCCGGTTTTTCAGCAACGCAAAGATGACGTCTTGTTTGCGCATGCGGCTAGCGCCATCGATCTCTGATTGAATCGCCATATCAACGAGTTCAGAGACGTGCAGATGTTTTAGGTCGGACAAATGCATAGTATTTTTTGATTGGTACAGTAGAAAAAGGGGGGAAGGACGAAGGATGCAGCAGAGAAGTGCTGCAGTGGCGATTAATCACCACTGCAGTCAATTTAGAAGCAGACTAATTCAAAATCCAGCGCAATGTCAAATATTGCTATCGAGGAAGGCAGTCAGTTGCGATTTAGACAGTGCGCCAACTTTAGTTGATTTAACTTCGCCATCCACAAACAGCATCAGAGTTGGGATGCCGCGAATACCAAATTTCGGTGGCGTCGCTTGGTTTTCATCGATGTTGAGTTTGGCCACTTTCACCCGGCCAGCATACTCTTCGGCAACTTCGTCCAGAATTGGGGCGATCATTTTGCAAGGACCACACCATTCTGCCCAGTAATCTACCAACACCGGGCCACTGGCTTGCAGAACTTCTGCGTCAAAACTCGCATCAGTGACATAGGTGATTTTATCGCTCATTGTATTCTCCAGAAGGTGGGGTCGATAGACCGAATGCTAAACAAAAAACCGGGCTAGCAAAAGCCTTTCTATAGAGCTTAGGGCATCGCAGGCGATTTCAAGCTAGTACGCCAAATTTCTGCGCAGTGGTTGCAATCAAAACGCCGCCTCTACCGCCTGCTCCAAGCGATCGACTGCAATCACCTGCAAACCCTCAATCGGCTGTCGTGGCCGATTGGCCTTCGGAATAATCGCCAGATTAAATCCTAGCTTTGCGGCCTCACGTAAACGCTCTTGCCCGCGCTGCACAGGGCGCACCTCACCTGCGAGCCCGACTTCACCAAACACCACTAGTTTTGGTGGCAATGGGCGATTTTTAAGTGAGGACACAATCGCGATCAGCATCGCCAAATCAGCCGCTGGCTCGCTAATTCGAACACCACCCACTGCATTAATAAAGACGTCCTGATCAAAGGCGGCAATCCCGGCATGACGGTGTAAGACGGCCAACAAAAGCGCTAGCCGGTTTTGCTCCACCCCGACCGCCAGGCGTTTCACCTGGGCGGCATGGGCATCATCGACGAGCGCCTGCACTTCGACCAGCATCTGCCGCGAGCCTTCCTGCGTAACCATCACGCAACTACCCGCCACCGGCACTTCATGCTGGCTTAAAAACAATGCCGACGGGTTTGCGACCTCGCGCAAGCCCTTATCGGTCATGGCAAACACCCCTAATTCATTCACCGCACCAAAGCGATTTTTGATCGCCCGAATTAGGCGAAAACTAGAGTGGGTATCGCCTTCAAAATACAGTACTGCATCGACAATATGCTCCAGCACGCGTGGACCGGCTAGCGCGCCTTCTTTCGTCACATGCCCGACGAGCAAAATTGAAGTACCGTGCCGCTTTGCAAAGCGGGTTAACTGCGCCGAACATTCGCGCACTTGCGCCACGCTGCCCGGCGCACTGGTCAGCGCCTCGGTACAGATCGTCTGAATCGAATCAATGACCGCCACTTTGGGCGCTTCCCGCTCCAAAGCCAGCAGGATTTTCTCAAGGCTAATTTCCGGATAGAGGCGCACCCCTGCCGCCGGCACCTCGAGGCGCCGGGCCCGCAAAGCAATTTGCTGAGCCGATTCTTCACCGCTGACATACAGCACAGCGTGCTCTTGGGCTAAGCGGGATAATGCCTGCAGTAATAAGGTTGATTTACCGATACCGGGGTCACCGCCAATCAACACCACGCCACCGGGCACCAGACCGCCGCCCAAGACACGATCCAACTCGCTGAGTTGGGTTGGCGTGCGGGGCAGCTCTTCGGCCTCCACCGCAGATAAATCCTTAATCTGCCCATCTGCGGCTAGGCTTTGAAACCGCCCTTGGGTTGTCGCTGGGGCGCTGACCTGCTCTTCGAGCGAATTCCATTCACCACATTGCGGGCACTGGCCTTGCCATTTGGGCGAGAGCCCTCCACAGCTGCGGCATACGTACTGGGTTTTACCTTTACTCATTACATCCTCGAAAAACAACGGCCCGCATCGCGGGCCGTGAGCTGACGGTGAATGTAGCCATTATATGTATTTAAACAGGCTCAACTCCTGCACTTGAGCAAAAGATTTACGCGCTGCATCCAGCACCATCTGGTTTTGCGCAAACTCACTGATTGCCGAGGCGTAATCCAAATCCTGCAGGCCCGACAGGGTTTTGGCATGTTGCAGTTTCAGATCTTCAGTCGTATCGTTTACCGACTCAGTTTCTTTCATCCGCGCGCCTAAATAAGAGCGCACTGTCAGCACATTGCCCAGCGCATTCGATAAATCAGATAAAGCCGTATTAAGTTGATTTTGAAACGCCGCCCCGCCTGTCGACCCTGAGCCAGGGTTATTGAGTGCACTCGAGAGCGCGCCCAAGGTCGCAAACAAATCAACATTGCTACTTGGCTTAACGGTAAATTGGTCGCCCGCTGCCGGCGCACCTTTCACACTCAATTTCACCCCAAAATCCCAAGCAGCAGCCGTTTCACCGGTTTGCTTGGCAAAAATAATATCACCGCCTTCGGTATAAGTACGCGGGAATGCCGTACCCGCTGCCCGCGGGATCGTCGCCCCATCAATCAAAGAGGTATTGGTGGTGTTATTGATCAGATCATAAGTCGTAACGGTTTTATTGGGGTCTAGCGGATCAGGTAAGACCTGAAAAGCCACCTTAAAATCCCGGGGCGCCGGCGCATTCGCCCACGCGGTGCTATTCAAAACCTCGCCGGGGCTCACAATCCCGGTGCCTGTATTGGTTGCGGTATAGGCAGTCACAAAAGTGCCGTTGCCGTTTTTGATCCGCTGAAACGCATCAGCACCGGATTCAGAAATCGGAATCTGCCGCCCATCAGAGATCTGCACCAAGCGCTGGCCATCATCGCCGTTGTATACCACTTGCCCAAAGGTCGTTTCGGTAAAGGGGCGCACATCGCCTTTGTAGCCAGAAAACAGATAATTCCCCTGCCCATCAGTGGTGTTTACCAGCCCCAGCAGCTCCTGATACCGCCCTTGCAGCTCGGCATCTTTCATTTTCTTCTCTGCAGGGCCCAGCGCCGGATTACCGGCACTTACGGCAAGTTCTTGCACGTTCTGAATCAGATTCATTACTTGATCCAGCGTGCTATCCGACAGGCGCATAAATGAATCCGCGGCCGTACTATTGGTGCTGTACTGCTCCTGAATCGATTTGGCCTGCGTAATATCCAAAATGCGCGCCGAAGCAATCGGATCATCGGCCGGCGTTAGAATCTTGCGCCCAGTCGAGAGCTGATTTTGCAGCTTGGCCTGATCGGCAATATGGCGCTGCAGATTGCCGCTGCCGATATTAAAAAGGGTGGTGGTTGCGATCCGCATGATCAAACTCCTTAACGACCAATATTCAGGATTTCCTGAAAGGCCGTTTGCGCAATCTGGATAACTTTACTGGCAGCCTGATAGGCCTGCTGATAACGCAACAGGTTGGCCGCCTCTTCATCCAAACTCACGGCCGACACCGAGTCACGGCTGTCTTCCGCATTACTTAATAATTTATCTTGAGCCTTGCTCATAATGGTGGCTTCATTGGTCTGGGTACCAATTTTGCTCACCATCCGACCATAGGACTCCTGATACGTGGCGGTACCACCTTCCAGAATCCGGGTGGTCTGCAGCTTGCCCAGCGCCAGGCCATTGCGGTTATCGGCCGAGCCACCAATATTCGACGTCACATTAATGACGTCACCGGTCGCGGGCGTGCCATCTAGCTTCATCGTCCAGCCGTTCACATTCAGACTCATCCCCGGCGTATAAGTTTGCGCCGCCGAGGTGACCCCAGTCACGGTATCGGTATAGGTAAAACTAGTCGGCGAAGTGAAATTGATATTCACCGGATTGCGAATCGCCGGGTTAAGTGCAGCATCAGTGCTGCTCACGCTCGGCGTATTCACCACATGGTCTACCACTTTCAGGCTGCCGGTATTGGCTTTAGCCACGGTCGCCAGCATGGGCGCCGCCACAGCCACCTGTTTAGGGTCAGTGATGCGCACCGACAAAGAGCTAATCACCCCTTCTAGCGGTTTGAGCACAAAGCGGTCATTCGGGTTCATCGTGCCCGAAGCGATTTGAAAGCTCATCCCATCCTGCTGAATACCCTGCGCCATTTGCGCGGCAGTGTACGATGTGCGTGTGCCATCGCTCATCCGGTACAGCGAATAATTGCTGCCATCAAAGCTCAGCTCATAATTACTGGCCGTAAGCTGACTAATATCGCTGATATAGCCTGTCAGTTGCGCCGTACCGGTGTTCTTGCTGTTGCTATTAATCGTGCCAATCGCTGGTGGGAAAGCAAAGCTGCCTTGGGCCGGTAAGCTTAAGCTGGCCGACGCGGCGGATAGCGTTAATCCGGTGACCGGATCGGTACTGCCCAAATTCACCACCCCGCTGGTGGCGCCATCCGACAAACGTTTGATGACATAACCAGTACCGCTGGCCGTAATCGAAAAATCACTGCTTTCATTAGTGCCATTGGGTGAAGTCGCTCGGATGTTGGTGCCGCCGACGCTAAATTCCACGAAATTACTGCGTGGAATATCAAACAAATTACGACCCAAATTGCCGTTCAAATCTTGCCCGGCTTTGTGTTGCTGGTTGAATGATTCCACCATACCCAGCGCTGTGCGCTCAAGGCTATTTTGTGCCAAGTCCAGCGCCTGATTACGGTAATCCAGCAAGGCGCCTAGTTGCCCACCTGCCAGCTGTGATTCCGGCATAAAGATGGTTTGGTTATCCTGCATATAACCAACGGTAATGCGGCTTGGGTCGGCTGGGTTGCTATCGGCCACCAGCTTGCTCACACTGCCGCCCACCACCAGCCCCTGGCCATTCCCCACAAACACGTTGATGCTGCCATCATCCATGGTCATGGTATTGGCTTTCACCAGTTTATTTAGGTCTTTAACCAGTAAATCCCGCTGATCCAAGAGATCATTGGGTGGCTGGCCTGACGATTGGGCCACCACGATTTTGTTATTAAGCTCGGCGATCTGCTGGGTGTAACTATTGATCGAATTAACCGCATTGCTAATTTCGCCATTCAGCGCATTGCGCTGCTCTTGCAGACGCTGGTTGAACACCTGAAAACGGTTAACTAGGGTTTGCGCGCTGGTCAGCATGGCTTGCCGCGCAGGCGGGCTGGCCGGATTGGTGGTGACGTTTTGCACCGAGCTGAAAAAGTCTTGCAGCGCAGGAGACACCCCGGCATTGGGGTCGGCCACAATATTGTTAATTTCGGTCAGGTGCGCGAGCCGGGTTTGCTGATAGCTCGATTGAGTCTGCGCCACTTCCACTGCTTTGGTCAGAAAGCGATCATACATCCGGGCGATGGTATCCACCTGTACGCCCAGACCGTTAAAGCCGCTACCGGATAGCAGCGGATACGGCGCACTCTGGCGCAATACCTGACGGGAAAACCCGTCGGTATTCACATTCGAAATATTATGGCCGGTGGTGGTAATCCCCAGATTGGCGGCATTAAGCCCCGAAACGCCAATATTGAAAACAGATGATGCCATGATCTAACCCCTTGCAGTCTCTATCGGTGGCTGGCGGCTTAACTTGAGCGCGCCATACCCAGATGAGCGGCGACCCGGTCTGCAACGCGGGTCAGTTTTTGTACATACTGTGGATCGGTGGCATAGCCACCATTAGCGAGGGCCTGAGCAAAGCCCAGAGCGCTATTGCCCTGCGCCAAGGCATCGCCGTAGCGGCGTTTCAATAGCCCGGCGTAATCAGCCAGCGCATCGCCATAAGAGTCGTAAGCGCGGAATTTCTCGATGCGCTTTTGCGCAATCCCGTCCACGTATTCGGTGGTCAATACATCCACCGTTTTGCCCTGCCAGCCCGCACCGGCTTTTATCCCGAACAGATTGTGCGAATCGCCGCCATCGGCCGTTTTAATATTTTTGCGCCCCCAGCCAGTTTCCAGTGCTGCATGCGCGAGCAATAGATGGGGCGAAAGGCCCAGCGCCTGCGCTGTGGTTTTGGCCGCTTCGCCCAGCTTATCCAGAAAGGCGGGCGCCGCGCCGCCGGCTTGGGCATCAACCTTGCCACTCACAGCGGACGTAGCGGCAAGGGGCGCGGCCTCGGCGGCAGGTTTTGCCGCCCGTACACTAATCCCACCAGCCAGCTGCACCGCAGGCTTGCGTAACTGTGGCAAAAGCTGCCCCGCCAGCGGCGAAGTGGCCACCTCTTTCAAGAGCGCCGGGTTGCGCTGGATTTCCAGCTGTTTAACGATGGTATTGGCAAAGCCGATACCGCCATTTTGCGCCCAGGTGGTCGCCCATTGCTGATCGCGCATCGCGCGGAAGGTATCGCCGGCAACGCCTTGTTCCAGCTCGTTTTGCGGCACTGATTTGCGCATGGCGGTCAGCATTTGCTGCAGCAATAAAGCTTCAAATTGCTGCGCTACGGCCTTGGTCGCAGCCGGGCTTTGCGCAGCCGCACCTGCGCGCAAACGATCCAGACTACGTGGATCGGCACTCATACCGGCTGAATCAAAAGGGGCGACGGCGCGCATGGCAAACTCCTGCAAACAGGACCATTACCAAGCAAAGAGCGTGCCGAAAATAAAAAGCGCGCCACAAGGGGCGCGCCAAACAATCAAACTAGAGGGGTATAGGTCTAAAAACCAATTTAATCAGAGGCTACAACGCTATACCCTCAAGACAACCAATCACAACTTAGATCACTTCCAGCTCGGCATTAAGCGCCCCGGCAATTTTCATTGCCTGCAAAATCGCCAGCAAATCTTGCGGCGTGGCCCCCACCGCATTCAGCGCGCGCACCACCTGATTCAGATTCGTGGCCTTCGGCAAGCGCACCACCGGCCCTTTGCCCACTTCGATATCAATCTCAGCATTCTGGACCTTCACCGGCTTGGCATTGGTCAGCGGATTGGGTTGCTCCACTTTGTTGTCGGCCAGAATCGTCACCGTCAGATTGCCGTGGGCAATCGCACACGGATCAACCGTGACGGCCTGATTCATCACCACCGAGCCGGTGCGGGCATTGATAATCACCTTGGGCGACGCTTCGGCCGGGGTGACATTCAGATTTTCCAGCCGCGCCAGAAAGGCCACGCGCTGGTTTGGATCTTGCGGTGCGCGCACCTGAATTACCCGCCCATCCAGCGCCGCCGCCACCGGCCCAACCTGACCATTGATGGCATTGACCACGCGATTAGCGGTGGAAAAATCGCTTTTCAGCAATTCGAGCTGGATAAACTCGCCATTACCCAGCAAAGTCGGTACCGCCCGCTCCACTGTGGCCCCGGCCGGAATCCGCCCGGTCGCCAGTTGATTCACTTGCGTACTAGAGCCACCGGCCGCCGCGCCAGCGCCGGCCACCACCAGATTACCCTGTGCCATGGCATAAATTTGCCCATCGGCCCCTTTCAGTGGCGCCATCAGCAAAGTGCCGCCGCGCAGGCTTTTGGCGTTACCGATCGAAGACACCACAATATCCAAGGGCTGCCCCGGGCGCGCAAACGGTGGCAAGGTTGCCGTCACCGTTACCGCGGCCACGTTTTTGAGCTGCATATTGCCCCCGGTAGGCACCTGCACCCCCATATTGGTGAGCATATTCATCACCGATTGCACGGTGAAGGGGGTTTGCGTGGTCTGATCGCCGCTACCATCCAAACCCACCACCAGCCCATAACCCACCAGCTGGTTATTGCGCACGCCTGAAAAACTAGCCAGATCTTTTAATTTATCGGCATACACTGGCAGGGTATACACACAAAGCGCAATGGCAATAATAAGCTTACGCATATACCCCTCCATTAAAATGGCCACACCGACAGAAAGAAGCGCTGCATCCAGCCCACGGTATTGGCGTCATTAATTGCGCCCTGCCCCACTTGCTCGATGCGGGCATCCGCCACCCGAGTCGACGACACCGTATTGCCGGCTTTCACGTCGTTAGGATTTACCACCCCGGTAAAGCGCAGCACATTGTTATAGCCATTCACCACAATCTGCTTATCGCCACCGACCGCCAGATTGCCATTGGGCAAAACATCAGTCACGGTCACTGCGATCGAGCCCTTGAAGGTATTGGTGCTATTGGTTTCACCTTTGCCGGCAAAGGTGTTGGTGCTGCTGAGGTCAGCCGTGGCATTAAAGAGCTTGGTGATCGCTGAAGGCAGATACGGCACATCGGCGGAGCCCTCTAGCGTGAACGAGCCATTGCGGTTGGTGCTGCTATTGGCTTTGTTGGCGGCCGAGAGGGTTTCTTCAATCGTCACCACCAGAATATCGCCGACCCGGCGCGCATTCGGCTCTTCAAACAGCAAACGGGCCGTGCCCGGCTGGAAAATCGCGCCATTATTCGCAGCCGTCACCACCGCCGGCTGCGCGCGGGCCGAGGTGGGCTGAGTAATCACACTTTGTGGCGCAACACAGGCATTAAGCAACACGGCCAGCCCAAGTGCGCCCAGCATGCGCAAGAAACGGAAGCGAATCATCATTTACAGTTGAGCCAGTTTGGCCAGCATTTGGTCGGTGGTGGTCACAGAGCGCGAATTCATTTCAAATGCGCGCTGCGCCTGAATCATATTAATCAGCTCTTCCGTGGCATTCACGTTCGAGGTTTCGGTGTAACCCTGATTGATCGCGCCCAAGCCATTGGTGCCCGGCTGGCCCACGGTTGGCGCCCCACTGGCCACCGTTTCACGATACAGGTTACCCCCCATCGACTCTAAACCCGGCGGATTAATAAACGTTGCGGTCTGGATATTACCGATTTGCACCGGCGCTGCCGCATTATTATTCACAATGGCCGACACGGTACCATCGGCGGCGACGGTCACCTTGGTGGTGCCTTGCGGCACCTGAATCGCGGGCGACAACTCGTAACCACTGGAGGTTACGATAGTGCCCTGGCTATTCACCTGAAACGCGCCATCACGGGTATAACCAGTGGTGCCATCAGGCAAAGCGATCTGGAAGAAACCATCGCCATTGATCGCCAGATCCAGCGCACCCTCGGTACGCTGCAGATTGCCCACCGAGTGATTGCGCACCGTGGCCACCACCTGCGCACCAGTACCGACATACACGCCGGTTGGCAAGCTGGTTTGCTGGCTCGACGCCCCGCCGGCCTGGCGCAAGGTTTGGTACATCAGGTCTTCAAACACCGCGCGTTCGCGCTTATAACCATTGGTGTTCACGTTGGCCAGATTGTGCGACACGACATCAATATTGAATGTCATGGCATCCATGCCGGTTTTGGCGGTCCACAGCGAGCGCATCATGATGCGGGCTTCCTTCTTAAAGCTTTAACTATCGATTAGCCGTTCAGATTCAGCAGCGAGCTGGCTGAACGGGCATTTTGATCAGCGGTTTGCAGCAATTTGATCTGCAAATCAAAGTGGCGCTGGGTGGAGATCATATTCACCAGCTGTTCCACCGCATTAACATTACTACCTTCAATCACCCCGGAAGCGACGGTCACCGCCGGATCGGCTTGGGCCACTTGCCCATCGCGCAGGCGAAATAAGCCATCCATGCCTTTTTCGAGCTGGTTTTCCGGCGGATTCACCAGCTTCAGCCGGCCTACTTCCACCACCTGCCCGGGGTTGGTGATATCAATCGCACTCACCGTGCCATCCAGTGCAAACACCACCCGGCTATTTTCCGGCACCGTGAGCGGGCCATTTTCGCCCTGCACAATTTCACCCGCGGTGTTTTTCAGCAAACCACTGGCATCCACCATCAAGCTACCGTTGCGGGTATAGGCTTCGCCGGTTGCGGTTTGCACGGTGAGCCAGCCTTTTTCACGAATGGCGATATCCAGATCACGGCCGGTTTGCTGGAAGCTACCGGCAGTCATGTCTGCGCCGGGAGTTTGCTGCACCGTAAACGCGCGGGTCGAGAGGCCAGGGCCACCCAAGACCGGAATAGCCCGGGCGGCGGCCAGCTCGGCCCGGAAACCTGGCGTTGAGGTATTGGCCAGATTATTGGCGATGGTGGTCTGGCGCACTTCACTATTGCGGGCGCCAGTCATCGCCACGTAAATCAGTCTATCCATGAATTAAGGCTTATCGCAGGTTCACAATGGTTTGCATGATGGTGTCTTGCGCTTTGACGGTCTGCGCATTGGCCTGATAGTTACGCTGGGCGGTAATCAGGTTCACCAGCTCGCTGGTCAGATCGACGTTAGAGTCTTCCAAGGCGGCGGCTTGCAGCAAACCGGTATTACCACGCCCTGGGGCGTTGGTCAGCGGTTGCCCAGAGTTAAACGACTCGGCCCAGCGGTTGTCACCCAGTGGCTGCAAGCCCTGTGGATTGGTGAAGGTCGAGAGTACGATCTTGGCCACATTTCGGCTTTGGCCATTGGAATAGCGCCCTTGCACTACTCCTTCTTTACTCACCGAAATACCGGTCAAAATCCCGTCGGTATAGCCATCTTGCGTGAGGGTATTCACGTTATACGGGCTACCAAACTGGGTCGATTTATCAAAGTACATCTGGAAATTCAGCCCAGACGAACCATTATTCAGCGCGGCGGCACTCACCGAGAAGGTGCTCCCGCCGGTAGGCAAGCCGGTGGGCTTACCATTGGTATCGAAAGTCAGCGTGGTTTTCAGGCCTGCCGCAGCGGCCGCGGTGGCCGATGCCGTTTGTGCGGCGGCCAGTACCGTTGCAGCGGTTGCGCCGGGCGCTGCCGCAGCGGTAGCTGCCGCGGTGGCCACGGCAGCTGCCGCTGCGGTACCTTCGGTGGCGGCTGCGGCTGCGATTGCGGTATTCACCGAAGCAGCTGTCGCACCACCAATCGAGGCAGCGGTCGTGGCGGCGGCAATCGTGGCCGCTGATTGCACCCCGATTGAGGCATCGGAATTCACCACCTTGCCATCCAAGGTGTAGCGCACATCCCAAGTATTGGTCGCGCCACCCGCAGCCGGGTCTTGCTTGCGGAAGTAATAGGTCTGCGTATGCGCCACACCCAGCGAGTCATAGACCGTCGCTGAGGTCGAGTAGTTGTAAGTGGTTGGGTCGGTCGACGAGAACGTAATGCTGGCCGGAATCACTTTATCCGCCGCATTCAGGTTCAGCCCCATGGTCAAACCTGCGCCGGTAACACCTGAGGCGCCGGTGGCACGCGCACCGATATTGGAAAACTGCAGCTGAATCGGCTGGGGTGTAGAGCCTTCCAGGAAAATACCGGTACCGGCATCCACTGGCCAGCCAGTTAAAAACTGGCCGTTATTTACGATGAAACCTTCTTTATCCAGCTGAAACTGGCCATTACGTGCATAGCTGATACTGCCGGTTTGATCCTGCATACGGAAAAAACCATTCCCGGTAATCGCAATATCCAGCGGGCTATTGGTGGTGGTGGTATTACCCTGCGAAAACTGCTGGGCAATCGTGGTCACTTTGGCACCAATCCCGGCAATATTGGCGGCCGTACCAAAGGTGCTGGCGTAGATATCGGCAAATTCAGCGCGCGAGCCTTTAAAACCAACGGTATTCACGTTGGCAACGTTATTGCCGATCACGTCCAGATTTTTGGCCGCTGCATTCAGGCCACTTAAACCTTGCTGGAAACCCATGATTCGCTCCTTACTTAGGCTTTCGCATCGCGGATCTGCACGATGGTGCCGAATCCTGTTTTATTACCGTTGGTGAGATAGACACTCACGCCATCGCTACCAAACTCGACTGACTTGGCGATTTGCCAGGTTGTTGGCAGTAAAGCAATATCCTTGCCATCTTTCACGGCCGAGGCGGTAATCGTGTAATTACCGGCCGCGGCCATGCTGCCATCCGGTTTTTTACCATCCCAATTCACCTGCACCAGACCGGATGTCGTGGTATTGACCGGCAATTTGGTCACTTCCACGCCTTTTTCGTCGCGAATCGTCACAAAGCCGTTACTCGCCCCATCTGGCACGGTAACGCGCAGATCTGCAGCTGTTGTGCCATCAAAGCGGAAACCGTTGCCGGGCGAGAGGATTTCTTTGCCGATCAGATTTGCCGCCTGCATCACCTGCGTGCCGGCATACATGCCGGCCATTTGTGACATGGTTTGGTTGAGTTTTTCGATCCCGCTCACCGTATTGATCTGGGCGATCTGGCTGGTGGTTTGCGCGTTATCCATTGGATTCATCGGATCTTGAGTTTGCAGCTGCTTGACCAGCAATTTCATAAAGCGATCTTGCTGCTCTTCCATTTCCGTTTTGGTCGTGGTTTTGCGCGTATTGAGCGAGCTGTAATCAAACGAAGAACCAGAAACCGGGGTGGTAGCCATGATTTAACTCCTCAATTACACCTGACCCAGCGACAGCGTACGCATCAGCAGGGTTTTGGCGGTATTCATCACATCAATATTGGTTTGATAAGAACGCGAGGCCGAGATCATATTGGTCATCTCATCCACCACATTCACATTCGGCATGGCCACATAGCCATTGGCATCGGCAAACGGGCTTTTCGGGTCAAACACCATTTTGGGCGGCGATTGATCTTCGATCACCCCCGCCACCTGCACTCCCACCGATTGCTTATTACTCGCCGTTAAAGGCTGAGCCTGAAACACCACCTGCTTGGCGCGATAGGGTTGGCCGTTGGAGCTGGTAATCGATTCCGCATTGGCCAGATTACTGGCCACGGCATTCAGGCGCGCCGATTGCGCCCGCATCCCCGAAGCCGCCACATCAAATACTCGAAACATCGACATGCTGTTGTGCGCCCTTTACTTGATTACTGGCCGGTCAGTGCCGTTTTCATCGATTCAATGCGCCGCTGCAGGAAGGTGACAGAGGCCTGATAGCGGATCGCATTGTCGGTAAATTCTTTCATCTCTGTATCCATATCGACGGTATTGCCATCGATCGAGGGTTGCCGCTCGTTGCGGTACTGCAACCCTGGGGTAAAGAGATCGATGGTTTGGCTGGGCTGCAGATGCCGGGCATTGCTGGTGGCCAGCTGCGCCGGGGCCTGCTGCTGGCGCGCCGCCTCGTAGGCCGCTTTAAAGTCAAAATCGCGCGCCTTGTAGTTGGGCGTATCTGCATTGGCAATATTGGAGGCCAGCACTTCCTGGCGGTACGAGCGCAGCTTGAGCGCGGTTTCCTGATTGCGAAAATGATTGTCGATTTTTGACAGCATGCCGAGGAGCTCCATAAGAACAGCCTAATGCAAGCACAAAATATGCCAACGCTAAACGCATTCAGCTTCCCGCGCTGAGCGCCTGATTTAATGGCACTTTTGCGCGCCACGGGGCCGATCTGCTGGCACAATGGGCAAATCTGCTCGGCGGTAGCGGCAAGGCTTGCCGCCACGGCTGGCAGCGATGCGGCAAGCACAATAAAAAAGGGATACCCAAATAGGTATCCCTTTAAAATCAATATTGGCATTAGCTTCTAGCGCTATACCCCTAAACTAGCAACCGCGCATAATCACCTGCTCGCGTACCGTACTGGCCTGCAGCTGCACTTGCAACACCGCCAGCGCGGCCGCGGCATTGGCGGCGCCGCACATGAATAAATCCACCGCCGCATAGCCATGCTCGGGCCAGGTGTGGATGCTGATGTGCGATTCCATCAGTAGCAGCATGCCAGTCACCCCTTGCGCAGGGCCGAAATGATGAAAATGCTGCTGCAACACCTGTGCGTGCCCGGCGCGGGCGGCGGCCAGCATGGCGGCGGCGATCAGGTCTGGATCGGCCAGGCAGCTGGCCGGGCAGCCGCTCAAGTCGGCGATTAAATGCCGGCCCACGGCCAGATTGGGCGGGGCCAAGCTGGCCAGCGCCTGCGCATCACGCTTCATTTATGCCCCCCACCCGAGCTCCAGCCACCTGAGGACGAGCCACTGCTCCAGCCGCGGCTACCCCCGGATGAAGACGACGACGATTCGCTACAAGACGAGAGATTAAACAAGGTGCAGATGGTGATGATGGCAATACAGTAGAGCTTATACAAACCGGCTTTCATTCATCATCCCCATTGCCTTGATTCAGCGGCCAATGCAGCGCATAGGCGGCAATCCCCGTCCAGAACAGCTGCTCGATCAGCTCATCGGCAAACAGCGCCAGCGGCAGATTGATGGCCAGCAAAATCAGCGTATAGCGCCAAGCCAGGCTACGGCTCACCTCGCCATCGTCGCCCGCTGGGCGCAGGCTTTTAATGTCTTGTTTGCCAAACCACTGCGCGATTTGCTGATTACTCACCACCTTGGCTTGCGACCACACGACTTCTTCGGCGTTGACTTCTTTACTGAGCGTGAATTCGCCCTGCCGGTATTCCTGCAAATGCACCCGATCGCCGACACTCACCCGCCAGTTAAACGCCCCGGCGGCATACAGCACTTTGGCGCCATAGGCGGGAAAACGCTGTGGATAGCGCTGGCCATCGAGCACCACATGCTGCGCGCTCCAGCTCTCCGGCAGACGATTGAGCACCGTCACCCAGCTCCAACCATCTTGCGCCTCCACCAGCCAGCGAAAGCCTTGCTGCCAGTTGTACAGCAGGTATTCGGTCCAGTGGCTATCCGCATCGTCGGTTTCGGCCATTTCGATCAGGCCGATGACAGTCCATTTCACGCCTTCGATCATCGCGCCATCGCCACAATCCAGCGTGGCGTGGTAGCGCTCGGCCTCGGTGTGCTTGGTCAGCACCAGCGCCCGATCGCCCGAACAATCCACTTCCGAGCCGCACGCCGCGCAGACCAATTGCGTCGCTACCCCGGCCCGATATGGCAGAGGGCTGCCGCAACTGGGGCAGTCGAGTACATGTGCCGCCCCCTTGATGCGCCCGGCGCTGCGCTGAATATCTTCATCACTGCGTAGCAATTGCATTTGCAGCGCCGCAAGCTGCACCGCCTCACCCACATAGAGTTGCGGCTGGGTTTGTGTTGCGGATACATCGGAATAATCCAGCGTCAGAAAGCGCTCGCCACTGCGACAATCCACCACCTGCGCCTGATAGCCGTTGCCCACCACAAAGGGCAATTCGCCCTGCCCGCCGACGCAATTGGCCACCCGCTTGTCGGTCACCACAAACGCCCGCCCGCCGTGCTCGTAGCGCCCTTCGGGCTGCAGCGCCGTCCAGGCTGGCGCATTGCTGGCCAGCCCCAACGGCAAAGTCACCATATATTGGCCGCTGGCATCGGCCAGCCAGCCAAATTTGCCATCGGCAAAACCAATAAACCACTCATTCCACAGGCCCGCAGCATAGCGCAGCTGAATCCGCCCCAGCACCGTAAACGCGCGCCCGGCAAAGACGCCGCTGGCGCCAATTTGCAGCGGCGAATAGTCTTCGAGCACCTGCCCAATCTTGCCGAGGTCTTTCACCTCATCAGCATTGCGCAGCACTCGGCTTTGGCAATACTCGCAGACCGCCAAAGCAGAAATGGTGGAGCGAAAAAGCACCTCAGCGCCGCACGAGGGGCAAGCGGTACGGAACATTAAAATCCTCTTTCAACAATTCAAGCAGAGCTCATCGCAAAGCACGGTATCGATACATACTCCACCCCATCTGGGCCAGCCAAAACGACATCGCCAAAGCAATTAAAAACCCAGCGAAGGAGACTAAGCTTTGCAGCGCGTGTGGCGTATTTTCAATTACAGTGCAATACAAGTACAAAATTCGGCGAGCCGTTTCGCAAGCCATGGGCACATCAGACTGAAGCCATTCACTCATGGTGATACAAACACCGAAGCTGCCAAGGCCAAAAACAAACAGCGCCATCCTGCGCTGACGGGTTAATTCGGATACAAACAAACATCCGCACAGCGCAAGCAAAGACAAAAAACCAGACAAACCTGCCAACCAATTTAAAACGCTCACCAACCACATCGGCCCCTGCTCTTCTAGCAAATAAAGGCCAAGCAGCAAGCCAACAATAAGTATCAAGCTGGCCACCTTGCGAGCTTTAGAGTTCAAGCTTATACCCTACCCGGCTGCCACTCTGCATATTCGGCCAAGCCCTCATACCCCAGCCAAGCCTTGCGGTGCGAAGTCCAGATATGCATGCCACCGCGAATGCCCGGATCGTCTCGCAAGGTACCTACGCGCACGATCAGGTTTTCTTGCCCGGCTTTTTCGCCATACAAATGCGTACCGCATTCGCCGCAAAAATAGCGCGATTTACCCGGTGATGATTCAAAGAATTTAAGCTTATCTTGCCCCGCCAGCACCCGAAAATGCGCGCGCTTCGCGCCGGCCACGCTATTAAATGGCGTACCGAGTACGCGGCGGCAAGTATCGCAATTGCAATGAATTACCGGGGTAAAAAACTCATCCACTTCGTATTGCACCTGACCGCAGGCGCAGGCTCCCTGCACACTCATGGCTTATCCTTTTGTTCGAGCTATTCAGTAAACACACGATCCGCCCTGATCAAGAACGCATTCATTGCGCGTCCTTCGGGCTTAACCAATCAGCTTTTTCAATACTTCCGCTTTCGCGCTGTCGTAATCGGCTTGGCCAATCAGGCCCTGATCGAGCAAGCCTTTGAGCTGGGCTAGTTTGGCCTGCGGGCTGTTTGGATCAACGGCAGGCGCAGCATTACCCTGGGCAGGTACTGGCGGCTGAACTCCTCCAGCCATTACCCCTACGCCCATACCCCCATCAGTACCAATCACCACCCCGGCGCCCGCTGGCGCTGCTGCGCCGCCTAGCCCCAAGGCATTGGTCATTGCACCGGCCATCACTTGGCCGACGCCCACCCCAGCGGCCATACCGGCGCCGATACCCGCCAGACCACCTTCGTTTTGCGCTGCGAGCGGAATGGCGTTGGCGGCTTGGTATTGCGTGTAGGTTTGCATATTGCCGATCATGCCCATCGTAATGCGCGTATCGATGGCTTTTTGCAGTTCTTCGGGCAGACTGATGTTTTCTACCGCGAAGTTATCGAGCTCAAGGCCATATTTGGCGAACACCGGCGTTAGCGCTTCGCTGATTTTCTGGCTCATCAGGCCTTGATTGCCGGCCATATCGAGGAAAGGCACGCCCGCGCCACCCAGCGCCGAGGTCATCGTGGCGACGACGAGGTTGCGCAATTGCAGCTCTAAGTCATCGCGTGTGTACACCTCGCGGGTGCCGCTGATTTCGCTGAAAAACAGTTTCGGGTCGACCAACTTGTAGGAATACACGCCAAACGCACGCATGCGCACCATGCCAAAATCAGCGTCGCGAATCGTAATCGGCTGCGGCGTGCCCCATTTGCGACCGAGCTGCAGGCGGGTGCTAAAGAAATACACATCCGATTTAAACGGCGACTCAAACAGCTTGTCCCAGTTTTTCAGGTAAGTGAGCACCGGCAGCGTTTGCGTGGTGAGCTTATACATGCCCGCGCCAAATACATCGGCGACTTGGCCTTCATTAATAAACACAGCCGCTTGCGATTCACGCACCGTCAGGCTGGCGCCATACTGAATCTCGAAGTCGGCCATCGGATAGCGATACGCCAACACGCCATCGCTGTCCTCATTCCACTGCAGAATGTCGATAAATTGCTTTTTAATAAACGAACCGAGACTCATGATGTGCTCCTAATGAAAAAATGGCATTAATTGCCAACTTTCAGGCCAAATCGACAATAACTTCTAAATATTCGTTAACTACGCAATAAAAGTCTGAATGACTTTGATGGCGATACCCAAACAGACCAATACTTCGCCAATACTAAAAAGTGTTTTACTTTTAGAATTGGACATTCGTGAAACATAATCAGCCGCCACTTCATACGGCCATATCAAGGCGTGATTAAGCCAGGCCGCCAATGCCATCAAAGCAAAGCCCAACATCAGTAGCAGATTATCCCAATCAAACTGAGTGAAAGTGTCCAAACCATTTGACACCGCAACCGATGCCATCAGTGCTATCAAGCCATAACGCAACAACTGCATTTTGATCCCTACTAAGACAAACACCCCGCATTAATCACCCCGACGGCCACCGAGATACACCCAGCTAGTATCCCCACCGCCACATTATTGGCCGCGATCTGCGCGGGCATACCCTTGATGCATTTCACCAGAAAGGCATACACACCAATCTGCACTACCCCAGCCAGCGCGCCCCAGATTAAAAAGAATTCCAGGCGGTTTAAGTGCCAGGCGCTAGAGGCCAGCGCCAGCGAAAAGCCGATCAGCGCGCCGGCCAGCGATAAGGCCGCGGCCACATTGCCTTCTCGAATCAGCTTCAATTCGTCGTAGGGCGTGATTTTGATGTACAGCATCGCAAACACAATCAGCATCGCGACGCCGCTGGCGAGGTAGCTGAAATAGCCAATCAGCGGGGGCAAGTAGCTGGCAAACATGGGTATTCCTTACTTGTCTCAGGCATAATGCTGTCATTTTGCTCTAAAGCTATCGAAATATCCATGCGAGAAAAACTGCTGATCCTTTCGGTTTTTATTGTTGCCTCTTGCGGGCTGGCCTATGAGCTGATCGCCGCGGCGCTGGCCAGCTATTTGATGGGCGATTCGGTGTTGCAGTTTTCCTCGATCATTGGCTGCTATCTGTTTGCGATGGGCATTGGCTCGCATTTATCCAAATACGTGCCCGAAGGGCGCACGCTGGATCGCTTTATCGAGATTGAGCTGCTGGTGGGCCTGATTGGCGGCCTATCGGCAACGCTGCTGTTCGTGGTGTTTGCCTGGGCGGCCGCGCCGTTTCGCTCGGTGCTGTATGCCTTGGTGTTTCTTACCGGTACGTTGGTGGGGATGGAGATTCCGCTGGTAATGCGGGTACTGAATCAGCGCAAAACCGATTTTGCCGAGCTGGTGAGCCGCGTGCTGACGTTTGACTATATGGGCGCGCTAGCCGTATCGCTGCTGTTTCCGCTGGTGCTGGCACCGCATCTGGGGCTGGCGAGATCGGCGCTGCTATTTGGCTTGGTGAACGTGGGCATTGCCCTACTCACCACCAAAATCTTCCGTCACGAATTAGCCCACGCCAAGCTGCATCTGTTACGCGGCGGCGTGGTGGCGCTGGTGTTGCTGGGCGCACTACTGGGGGCGGATAAGCTCACCAAATGGAGCGAAAAAACCCTGTATGGCGATGAAATCATCCACGCGCAAACCACGCCGTATCAGCGACTATTGATCACGCAGTGGAAAAACGACACGCGCCTCTACATCAACGGCAATTTGCAATTTTCCAGCCGCGACGAATACCGCTATCACGAAGCCTTGGTGCATCCGGTGCTGGAAAAACTACCGCAAGCCAAATCGGTGTTGGTGCTCGGCGGTGGCGATGGGCTGGCGGTGCGCGAGATTTTGAAATACCCGCAGATCGAACACATCACCTTGGTCGACCTGGACCCGGCGATGACTGATTTATTTACGCATAACGAAAAACTGGTCGGCTTTAATCAGCGCTCGCTATCCAACCCGAAAGTCAAAATCGTGAACGCCGACGCTGCGCAGTGGATCGAGCAAAACCAGCAGATTTTCGACGCGATTATTATTGATTTTCCCGACCCGAGTAATTTTGCACTGGGAAAATTGTATTCGGTGCCGATGTATCGCTTGGTGAAAAAACACCTGAGTGAAAACGGTTTGATGGTCGTGCAATCAACTTCGCCCCTACATGCCCCCCGCTCGTATTGGTGTATAGACCAGACATTAAAAGCCGTTGGGCTGTATACCACCCCATATCATGCCTTTGTGCCGTCATTTGGCGAATGGGGTTTTATTCTGGCGAGCAACAAGCCCGGCTATACGCCACCGACATCGTACCGCGTGAAAACGAAATTTCTCGATGGCGAAACCACGCGGCAGATGTTTTTTTTCCCACCCGATATGCAGCCGGTTAAGGTCGAAGCGAACCAGCTGAATAACCAATCGCTGGTGCATTATTTCGAGCAAGATTGGTCGCAGGTGATTCGCTGATGTTTGCGATGAATCGCCGCCAGTTTTTGCAAAGCAGCGCCGCGCTGGGATTGGCGATGACGCTGCCGGCCTGTCGCGAGCTGAGCCACTGGGGGATCCCTATCCAGGTGTATCTGCCTGGTATGCAGGAGGGGCATCGTTTGCGCGACCATACCCCCCTGCCCAAGCCTAGCGAAACTCGTCGAGTTAAAGTGGCGATTTTGGGCTCGGGCGTGGCGGGCTCATTTGCGGGCTGGCGGCTACAGCAGGCCGGGCTGCGCGATGTGGTCTTAGTCAGTGGGCCCGAGCCGGCGGGCAATGCCGCCGCTGGGCAATTTAGCGCCAGCGCGGATAGCGCCTATCCGCGTGGGGCTCACTATTTGCCACTGCCCTCGCTGGCCTCGCGCCATGTGCGCGAGCTATTAGCGGCCATGGGCGTCATCGAAGACGACCCGTACAGCGAACGCCCGCGCTACAACGAAACCGCGCTAATACACGCGCCACAGGAGCGACTGTGGGTGCAGGGGCAATGGCAAGAAGGCTTGTTGCCACATCAAGGCATCCCCGCGGCCGAAATCGCCGAGCAGCAACGCTTTATGGCCGCCATGCAGCAGCTGCAGCATGCGGTGGGCGCGGATGGGCGCAAAGTGTTTGCGATACCGCTGGCGCTCTCAAGCCAGGACCCACAGTGGCGTAGGCTGGATCAACTCAGCTTTGCCCAGTGGCTGGGGCAACAAGGCTACCGCGCGCCCAGCCTCTTGTGGTATCTCGATTACGCCTGCCGCGATGATTATGGCATTGGCCTGGCGCAAACCTCGGCCTGGGCTGGGCTGCACTATTTCGCCGCGCGCGGCGGCGAAGCGCACAATGCCGAGCCGGGCGCCGTACTGACCTGGCCCACCGGGCTCAATCCAATTTTGCAATTTATGCAGCAACCCCTACGCCAAGCCGGTGGCTGGCTGCCGGGTATGGCGGTGGCGCTGCAGCCAGAAGATCAGCACGTGGCGGTGGATATATGGCAGCAAGGCAAAGTGATCCGCCTGCTGGCCGAGCGGGTGATCTGCGCGATGCCACTGCATGTGGCGCAGCGTTTGCTGGATTTGCGTACGCTGGGCTATGAGCCCGGCCAGGCCTTGCCGCATGCGGCCTGGCAGGTGAGTAATTTTCTGCTCAAACGTTATCCGGCCGAACCCGCGCACACGCCGCTGAGCTGGGATAATGTGGTGTACGGCAGCCCCAGCTTGGGCTTTGTGAATAGCACTCACCAGCTGATCCGCGCCGCCAAACCCGCACACACCGTCTTTACTGCCTATCACGCCTACGCCGGCCAAGACCCACGCCAGGTGCGCGCGCACTTAGCCAGTGCCAATGCAGATGCGCTCTATCAAACTGCGGTGCAAGATTTGGCCACCGTGTACGGCTTCGATCGCCCCATCATCGCCCAAGAACACATCGCCGCCGTCGAAATCACCCTACGCGGCCACGCCATGAGCAGCCCGATTCCTGGTTTTTTAAGCCACAGCGGCCTCGCCGCCCTGCGCCAGCACAGCGGGCGGATTTTGTTTGCGCACAGTGATTTAAGCGGGCTATCGGTATTCGAAGAAGCCAGCTGGTGGGGCGAACAGGCGGCACAGCGGATTTTAGGCTGAGTTGTCTACAGGCAATAAAAAACCCGCCAGCAAGCTGGCGGGTGCTAGGTAGGGCGAAAACTTGCCTTATTTCTTCAGCAGGCCGTTATAGATGGTGTTCACCAATTCGGCATCTGGCATGTCTTGCGAAATTTCCCAGGCCATAATCCCACCTAGTTTTTTCTTCTTGGCAAACTCGATCTTTTCTTTGATCAGCTGCACATCGTCGTATACCCACACGTCTTTGCCATTCACTTTCCAAGCTGCGCGAGTTTTCTCATCCCTAAATACCGTGCCTGGCAGGTTTTTCAGGTAAGAATAGGGCGCCACGCCGGGCTCTAAGGGGCCTTTGGCTTTGGCAATGACAGGCTGATACATGCCATTGTTTTCCAGGCTATTGACGGTCCAGCCATAACCATAGAATGGCACGCCCAGCACCAGCTTATTGCTTGGCACCCCGCGGTTCAGGTAGTCATCCACCGTGCTATCCACCGAAACGCGGTCTTTCGCGCCGCCAATCAAGGTGGCATGGTGACCCGTTGTGGCCGACCATGGGCCGGTAAAATCGTAGGTCATCAGATTAATCCAGTTCAGCGATGGAATAATCTTATCCAGCTCCATTTTTTCGGATTTAGACGTCGGCGCTGGCGCGGCAATCGTTAACAACTGCCCCGGTTTAACCGCATCGAGCTGTTTACGGAATTCGGCCAACAGCGCGGTAAAGTTTTGCGTGTCTTCAGGACGCACAATATTACCGTCCGCCCCGGCTGCCGCTGGGTATTCCCAGTCGATATCAAAGCCGTCAAACACCCCGGCCGCGAGGCCTGGTACGACTTTACCGTTTTGATCTGGTACATCGCCTTTGATGTAGGCATCCACACACGACTTCACAAAGGCCGCGCGATTAGCCGGCAAGGCCGCATCCGAGAAGTATTTCGACCAGTTCCAGCCACCCAGACTGATCACCACTTTCAGATTCGGGTATTTCTTTTTCAGCTGTTTGAGCTGATTCCAATGACCAAACAGGCCATTGTCCCCTTTGTCTTCTTTGCCATCGAGAGTGTAGGCCGCATCGATCGGGTGCCAGTAATCATCACCCGCCGCGCCCACGCCCTCTTTATCCACGCCCACCACGCAGCGATTGTCTTTCACATTGCCGAATGCGTATTCCAGCACGGTGATTTTGCCAGCTGCGCCGCTGGTATCGAGGGTTTTCGCATAGAACTGCGTTGTGTGTTTTGCCCATGCCGGGAAGTACATCACCGATTGCGGGCTAGTCGGGCCGGCCACACCGGCGGTGACAGGGGCGATGCCAGTCGGTTTGCTATCGTCCTTGGCTACTTCCACTGCAATCAGTTTCAAATTGTCGATATAGGCGTCTTTGCCCGCGCCTTTGGCTGAATCCCATTGTTCCCACTTGATATGAAAATCAAAGCGCGCGCGAAAATCCAGCTCGTAGTGTTCCCATTTTTTGCTGTCTTTCAGGCGGTTAGGAAAGCCATTGGCCGTACTGGCGATCCAATACTCCTTGCGCCCAGGATGACCATCATCAATCCCCAACGTACCGCCGCAGTTATTACCGCACATGCCCAGATAATCAAATACGATCTTATATTTGCCGGCCGGAAACTTCTGGCGGCTGAAAATATCGCCGATATTCACCGGTTTATCAAAGCGCGCGGCTTTGTTTTCCGGGTTTAATGGATCGGGCTGAATCGAAGTAAAGATAGGTGATTTATCTTCGCCACCCTGACCTACCCATTTGGCAAGATCGGTATTGAAATCATCCTCAAACACCACGTTTTCCGCGTGGGCAAAGGCACTGGCCAGCAACAAAGGTAATAACAGCTTTTTCACGACAACTCCTCCAAATCAAGCCTTGTGGGTATGCCCAAAAGGGTAATGGAGTCGGCGGTTTTCCCTTAATTTTTATCCGGCAGTGTCGGTTTTGTAGCACAGTTCGCACCGGCTACACACCGCTGCCAAACCGCTGTGCTTATTTGCATTTTTTCCGCTTCGGGCACTGCGTGCAGTCTTTTACCTCATTGAGTTTTTCCAGGCTCTGGCTCAAGGCACAGACCGAGCGACGGCAGGCGAGGAAACGCACATTCTCTTCATTCGCCAACTCACGGTAGGCTTTCATCACGTTGTGGCTGAGAAAATCGGTAAACAGGATCAGCAAATCAGCGCCATTGAGGCTGGCCGGTTTGCGCTGATGGGCCACATTGCGGCCGCTCACATGTTTATGCACTTTAATCCCGTGCTCGGCCAGGACTTGCGGGATATTGCCGAGGACGTCGGCACCAACCAGATAGGCGTTCATTGGGGCTTCCTTGTCAGTTTCAGTTCAGATGAGAATGATTATCATATAAACGATAATTATTCTCAATAGCGTTGGTGTGAATTTTCTATGAACGGCGCAAAGTTTGCGCTAGCGCAAATTCACCGCGGCTGCGGCGGGCGGGGGTTGCGCTGGGTCAAACGGGCGGGCCCACAGTTGCGGCTTAATACCCTCACCTCGCTGCGCAGGCAGTGGTAAGGCGCCCCGCGCGCGGCCCCGGTGTCCGCTGGCGGCCACACATAAGGACTCCACCGATGCTGTTTTTGATTCCCAAAGAAATCCAGCGCGACGAAACCCGCGTCGCGGCGTCACCCGATACGGTGAAAAAACTGGTGCAACAGGGCCATCAGGTGCTGGTGCAAAGTCAGGCGGGCCTAGCGGCCGGCTGGACCGATGAAGCCTATTCGCTGGCCGGCGCCAGCATTGCCGCAGATACCACCACCCTGTATGCAGCCAAAGGCATTATTCTAAAAATAGCTGCGCCCGATACCCACGAGATTGATCAATACGCCGCCGGCTCGGTCTTGATTGCGCAGCTGCACATCTATCGCTTTCAGCATCTGCCCCAACTGGCGGCCCGGCAAATTGACACCTATGCGCTCGAGCTGATTCCGCGCATTACCCGCGGCCAAAGCATGGATGTACTGTCCAGTCAGGCCAATATTGCCGGCTACCGCGCGGTGCTGCTGGCGGCGCAGTATTTCCCCCGCTTTATGCCGATGTTTATGACCGCCGCCGGCTCGGTGAAACCGGCGCGGGTGCTGATTTTGGGCGCTGGCGTGGCCGGTTTGCAGGCCATTGCCACCGCCAAACGCTTGGGCGCGATTGTGGAAGTCTTTGACGTGCGCCCCGCTACCCGCGAACAGGTGGAATCATTGGGCGCCAAATTTATCGAAGTGGCCCTCACCCCGGAAGAACAAGCCGCCTTTGCGCATACCGGTGGATATGCCAAAGAAATGTCGGCCGATTATCAGGCCCGCCAGCAGGCGCTGATTGCCCAGCAAGCGGCGCTGGCCGACATCATTATCACCACCGCCCTGATTCCGGGCAAACCCGCCCCTGATCTGATCAGCGCCGACACCGTGGCCGCCATGCGCCACGGCAGCGTGATTGTGGATCTGGCGGCAGGTCTGGGCGCCAATGGCGGCGGCAATTGCCCGCTGTCACACCCGCAAGACGTGGTGCGCACGGACAACGGCGTCATCATCGTCGGCCAAGCCAATCTGCCTGCGCTGATGCCGGCCGATGCCTCGGCGATGTTTGCCCGCAATGTACTGACTTTCCTTGGCCTGCTGCTGAATGCCGACGGCCACTATGCGCCTCAGCTGGATGACGACATCGTGAAAGCCACGCTGGTCACCCATGCCCAGAGTGTGTATTTCGCTGCAGCCCAAGCTGCGCCTGCCCTGCAGAGCCATACCCAGAATAACAACAAGGAAGTTGAGGAGTCCGCATGTCAAGCCTAGCCCTGGCAGCATCTGCTGCAGCTCATCTGCCCGCCACCAGCGGGCCCGACCCCATCATCGCCAGTCTCACGATTTTCGTGCTGGCGATTTTTGTCGGTTATCACGTGGTATGGAATGTCACCCCCGCCCTGCATACGCCGCTGATGGCGGTAACCAATGCTATTTCCGGCATTATCGTGGTGGGCGCCATGCTGCAGGTGGTGGATATCCACGCCCAGCAGATCACCCTCACCAGCGTGCTGGGCGCGATCGCGATTTTCCTTGCCAGCATCAATATCTTTGGCGGCTTTTTGGTTACCCAGCGCATGCTGGATATGTTTAAAAGCAAAAAAGGGGAGCGCTGAACATGGCTAATCTGACTGCGCTGTTATACCTCGTGGCCGCAGTGCTGTTTATTCTGTCGCTGCGTGGCCTCTCTTCGCCCAAAACCGCGCTGCGCGGCAATCTGTATGGCATGGTTGGGATGACCATCGCCATTCTGACCACCTTTTTTGTCGCCAATGAGCCGGTCATCTGGCTGATTTTGGCCGCGATGGCCGCCGGTGGCCTAGTGGGCGCCTACAAAGCGCGCACCGTGGCCATGACGGCGATGCCAGAGCTAGTTGCCGCCATGCACTCGCTGGTGGGGCTCTCGGCGGTGCTGATTGCGGTGGCGGCGGTGTTCCACACTGGCGTCAGCCACAGTGGCGCGCAGCAAATCGAGCTGTTTATCGGCGCCTTTATCGGTGCGATTACCTTCACCGCCTCAGTGGTGGCGTATGGCAAGCTCTCTGGCCGTTTTGGCGCCAAAGCGCTCAATTTCAAAGGCCAACATCTGCTAAATCTGGTCTTGGCGCTCACCATGCTGGGCTTGGGGCTGGTGTATTACGCCACCGGCAGCGCGGCGGCGTTTTTAATGATGCTGGCCGTGGCCTTGGCGCTGGGGGTGCTGCTGATTGTGCCCATCGGTGGTGCGGATATGCCGGTGGTGGTGTCCATGCTGAACTCGTATTCGGGCTGGGCCGCCGCCGGGATTGGCTTTACGCTGGATAACCCGGTGCTGATTATCGCCGGCGCCTGCGTAGGTGCCTCAGGGGCGATTCTGTCCTACATCATGTGTAAAGCCATGAACCGTTCCATCATTTCGGTGCTGCTCGGTGGTTTCGGCGCCGAAGTGAGCGCAGGCAATGGCGCCACCGGCGGGGCAAAAAATTATCGCTCGGGCTCGGCCGATGACGCGGCCTTTTTGATGGAAAACGCCGAAAAAGTCATCATCATCCCCGGCTATGGTCTGGCGGTATCGCGCGCCCAGCATGCGCTGCAAGAGCTGACCGATCTGCTTACCGAGCGCGGCGTGGATGTGCGCTACGCGATTCACCCGGTAGCGGGCCGCATGCCTGGGCATATGAATGTGCTCTTGGCCGAGGCGGAAGTGCCGTATGAAAAAGTCGTGGAAATGGAAGAGATCAACAGCGAGTTTTCCAGCGCGGATGTGGTGCTGGTGATCGGCGCCAATGATGTGGTGAACCCTGCGGCGAAAAACGACCCCAGCAGCGCGATTTACGGCATGCCGATTCTGGATGCCTACAAAGCGCGCACCGTGATGGTGGTCAAACGCTCGATGAATGCCGGCTATGCCGGGCTGGATAATGAGCTGTTTTACATGGATAAAACCATGATGGTGTTTGGTGACGCGAAAAAAGTCGTCGAAGAAATGCTGCAAGCCGTGCATTAAGCCGGCCACTTAGCCCACCCGGCTCATCCCGCAGTACCTCTGATCGCCCCGCCGCCCCTCTGGCGCGCGGGGGGTCTATGCTAAAGCCGCTGGCGCACAGATGCATTTTCCTGGCCGGCGCGTTATCCTTGCCGACCTTCGACAGTGAGTCAGCCCATGAGCATGAGCCCTACCAACCCAACGCCTACCATTTCCGCCCAAGCCTGCCCCAAATGCGGCGCCCCGGCCGAGCCGCAGAAAGCGGGCTCGAATCGCTACTGGGTACAGTGCAGCAAATTTGGCAAAAACGGCAATTGCAACGCCATCAGCCAACAAGGCAGCAGCAAGAAAGAAGCCATCGCCAACTGGAATAAGCTGCGCTAAGCCTACCCGCCATATACCCAGCAGGGTATTTACCCCAATAGCTTATTCAACAAAAGCTTGCGGGCTATACCCTATGAATCACGAGCTGCTGCGACGGACCTTGCTGCAAGATATCCAGCAGCGGCAAATCGGTAATCCCCACCTCCACCCCTAGCTGCTGCAGTAAAGTGCCCACTTGCCCGCGATGATGAGTTTGGTGGTTGAACATATGCTGCACCAGCACCCAGCGTGGCACGGTCTGGGTAAATTGATAGAGCCGGCTCGTCCATGTGATCGGCTCGGCCAGCCACTCGGCGTTCAGGCCGGCGGCCCAGCTGATCAGCTGTTGATCCAGCGCCTCGCGCGCGGCGCTGAGGCTGGCAAAATCGGGATGGAGCAGCTCACCACAGGGCTGCGTCACCAGCGTTTGCTCGGTAAAGCGCCCCAGCCAGATTAAATCGCCCCACAGTAGATGATCGAGCGTGCCATGTACCGAGCGGAAAAACGCCCCGCGATCGGCCTGCCGCTGCTCTTCGCTCAGCTGTGCCGCGGCGTGATACACCTGCCGGTTTTGCCACTGATTGTAGGCCGCCATCAATTGCGGCAGATTGCCATCAAACATCGCCTTCCCCCGTTTGCGTATTAGCCTTTACCTTAGCAGCCTGCCTGGCTAGCGCCCAGCTTGATCAGTGCGGCCAATAAAAAACCGCCCCGAGGGGCGGTTTGGTTATACAGCTGCACAGCGTCAGATTTAGCGACAAACGCCCAGATCCTGCCATACCCCCCAGGTGCCGGTCTGGCTTGGGTTTTCGTTCACCGTCCACCATTTGGATTGGTAATTATGCCCGCCGAACGACACCACGGTGCCCGCCAAGCTGTATTGCGTGCTGGCCGACCAGGCGGGAGCGCAGACGGTGACGCCACTGCCCGGTGTTGCCGTCGGTGCAGGGCTTGGGCTGGCCGTTGGTTTCACGGTGGGGGTAGCGGTGGGGGCCGGGCTTGGCGTCGCGCTGGGTTTCACCGTGGGCGTCACCGTGGGCGTCGCCGTTGGGGCCGCGGTAGGCACTGGCGTAGCCGTCGGCACAGCAGTAGGAACCGAGGTCGGCGCTGGCGTCACACTCGGGGTCGCGGTGGGCTTCGCACTAGGTGTGGCCGTGGCGGCGCTGGCGACAATGCGCCAGACTTTACCGCTGCCATCCGGGCCAGACTCGGTGGCTGGATCATTACCCTGGCTATACCACATGGCAGTATAGGTCTGGCCGCCTTTGGTTACGCAGGCTCCAGCCTGATACACCGCAGTGGCTTCCCAAGCATTGCAGCTAGCGCCCGGTGCATTGGTGGCTTTTGGTGGCAAGGTCGGGATGGGCGCGCTGCTACCGGTGCCATTATTCAGCCCCAATGCTTTGAGTCGATTCCACAACCAGCCACCATCGTCGGCCACATTGTCGGTGCCGGCAATCGACGTGGTTGAGCCACCGCCCCAAATCACCGAAAACACATTTGCCGCTTTCAGCTGCGCCAAATGCCCGGTTTGCCAGCACGCGCTTTCGCTGCTCGGGCATTTCAGGAAATCTTTTACGGTGACGGCGCCATTGAGCACATAAGAGCTATTAGTCGGCATCGCCAGATTGCCGAAATAGGCCTGCAGATTGCTCGCCGCCGAATCCACATTGGCGTCACCCAGAAAATACGTCGCATCGGAGCTAGCGTGATCGCCGCGGGTATCGACATCGCCATTCACTTGCAAATGCCCGCCTGGCACTTGCCACAACATCACTGGCTGATTACCCAGCAATTGCGACACCTGCTTCACGTATTCGGTGTACACGCCATAGGTGGGCGCATTGTATAAATAACCGCCCTGCAGGCCATTGAGCGCCATTTTCGAGAAGACATCGCGCTCCCATTTATCAAAGGCGATAAAGTCGGGATTAAGCTGCGCCTCGGGATTGCCGTAGGCCTTCATGGTGTAGAGAAAATCTTTCACCGCCTTGGCGTGTGGCGCGATCATGGCCGTATTTTGGCTGGCCTGATGCAGCCAGCCGTGACCGGTTTGATCACCCGCCCATACGTTGTAATGCCAGCCATACGGGATATTCGGGCCAAACTTGCGCACCAGCCAATTGAGCGAGCGAATGTAATTGGGCAAGGTGGTATTGGCCGCCATAAATTCAGCCGGAATGTCGGCTTTATTCAGGCCCAGATAATCAAACGCCTCGGTCAAGCCGCTGGCCACCGGTACAGCGTAATCAAACGGCGTTGGGCAATAGCCGGGCTGGCAGGATTTATGCATTTCACCCAGAAAGTCAGGGTTGAGCAGCAAAGTGGCCGGCACCGGATGCTTGGCATCTTTGTAGCCTTCCAGCTGTTTCAGCAGGCTAATCAGATTAATGTAGTGATTGCGCAGATAATGCTTGCTGCTGTCATTACTGAGATCGAGCTGGATGGTGTAGTGGCTGGAGCTGCCATCCACGGTGTAAAACACAATCGTCGGCATGAAGGTCTGCCCGGCCAGATTGCTTTCCATCGCGCGGATATAATGCATCAGCCGTTCCACTTTCACATCGGTGGTCAGAATGCTCTCGCGATCGCCATCTCCGCCCTGCCCGGCATAGCTAAACAGCGCATCGACCGGGCGCTGCTGCAACAGCGGTAGCTCCGAGCCCCCGTTAATCACGCCCCCCATCGAAATTTTGCTGCTAGACCAGCCTGGTACGGCGGCGGCAATAGGGGTACTGAATTGGGCAGCCAAGAGCGCGCCCAGCACTGCGCGGCGCAGTGCGGTGTGGTTTGTTTGCATGTCTCTTCCAATTTCTTTTTAAAATAAAAGCGCGGAGCGCCCGTCTTTCTGCAGGCTTTCCGCTGCGCACCGTACCCCGATTACCGGACTAAAAAAGCCAAGCAATCAAGTACGTAGCAACGATAGTTGGAAGAGGCCGCTAGGCGGTCAAGTGAAGCGCATCACAGCAATTGAGGCGCGCGGTGAATGGTCTTAGCTGGCCAACACCCGTCTGCCCGTGGCGGCTACTGCCAGCGCACAGAGGTCACAGCATCGCCGAACTTGCAGACCAGTGCTTTTTGGTAGTTTGCGCTTACCAACTACACATGCCGGTACAGTCGGCCAGCCGGCAGCCGATCAACGGCGTCAGCCCTTCGACAGCAAAAACGTCGTTGAAAGGTAAAAATCGAGCGAAATAGCGGCTTGGCGCCAGATCAAACCATCTATCAGCTTACGGAAAAACACGAGAATAGTTTTCATATACTTTAGCGTGTCGTCAACAAACGGAGCGCCAACATGAATCCCAAAACGCTCGATTCACTGGAACTGATTGCGATCGAAGACGAAGCCCGCAAAGTGATGGAAACGGCGAAAACCGCCAGCTATCTGTATCAAACCGCCCGCCGCCTGCGCTCGGTAATGCAGCTAGAAATGATCCGCCGCGGCTTATTCGAGCGGCAAAAGCGCCAGCTTTTGGGTCGTTCTACGGCCTAAGCCGCACGCCCAAGCAAAAAAGCCATGCCGGCTGGCATGGCTTTTTTCATTGTTGCGCTCGTTTATCCAGTGCCCGCTTAGGCCACGTTCAGCACCACTTTGCCCAGATTCTGGTTTTGCGCTAGATAGGCATGCGCGGCGGGCGCATCCTGCCAGGCAAACACCCGATCAATGCTCAGCTGCAAGCGGCCATCTGCCCATTGCGGCAAGAGCTCGCGCGCCAGGGCTTGAGCCAGCTCGGCTTTGCGCGCCAAGGGCAAGCTGCGCAGGGTAGAGCCCAGCAGTTGCTGGCGTTTCACCAGCAATTGCCCCAGATTCAGCTCCGCGCTGACCCCGCCCAAGAGACCAATCACAATCAGCCGGCCATCGAGGCGCAGACAGCGCTGATTGCCGGCCAGATAGCTGCCGCCGACCGGATCCAGTATCAGATCCACCCCGCCGATGGCTTTGAGCTCCGCGGCAAAATCTTGCTCGCGATAATTGATCACGCAATCGGCGCCCAGCCCGCGGCAGAAATCCAGCTTGGCAGGCGAGCTGGCCGTCGCGGCCACCCACGCGCCTTGCGCCTTGGCCAGTTGAATCGCCGCCGCCCCCACGCCACTGGCACCGGCATGAATTAGCGCCCGTTGCCCGGGGCCGAGTTGCCCAAGCGTGACGAGATTTAACCACGCAGTTAACCACACCTCCGGCAAGCTGGCGGCCTGGATACTACTAAGGGTATCGGGCTGCAACCAAGCCAGTGATTGGTCTAGCAGGCAATACTCTGCATAAGCCCCCCCAGCCACCAAGCCAAACACCGCTTGCCCCGGCCTAAAGCCCTGCACTTGCGGCCCCAGCGCCACCACTTCACCGGCGATTTCCAAGCCGATGATGCTGGATTCGCCCGGCGGGGGCGGATATAGCCCCGCCACCTGCACCAGATCAGCCCGATTCACCCCGGCCGCGGCGACTTTCACCAGCAACTGCCCCGGGCCGGGCTCGGGGCGCGGCGCTAGGCCCAATTGCAATTGGCCTGCAACCGCAGTGTAGGCTTGCATCTGCATGCGCGCGCCTTTAGGCCGTTACTGCACGGGCGGCGCGTTTGCGCCCCACCACGCCACAAAGGCAAGCCACGCTGGCCACGATCAGCATCACCGGCAAGGTGTTGCCCACGGGTAGATCCCAGCTCATTGAGTAGCGATACAGACCAAACCCAGCCAGCCACAAGGCCAGATTCGGCCAGCTCACCAGCTGAGCCGAGGCATCCTGTTTCAGCACAAAATAATCCGCCACCATGATGGCAATCATCGGCGCAAACACCGAGCCAATCAAAAACAGGAAACTCTCAAAACTATTCACCGGCGCCCACAGCGCCAGCACAGTGCCCAGCACCACGGCAGCAATGCCCGCGGCACGCTCGGGTAGTTTTGGATTAATGCTGGCCGCCGAAATCCCCGCTGAGGCCGCATCCAGAAAAGTGGTGGTCACCGTTGAAAACACCACCACCAAGATCGCCGCTACGCCCAGACCGGCCTTGGCCATAATTGCTGCCACATCGCCAGTGCCGGCAAACAGCGCCGCGCCCAAGCCGATGATGAACATCCAGCTGCTGCCAATAAAATACGCCAGCGTGGCCCAGGTGGTATCACGCCCTGCGTGGCGCGCCGAGCGGGTGTAATCGCTCACCAGCGGTAACCACGATAGCGGCATGGCCACCGCTAGCTCGACTGCCATACCAAAACTCATGGTTTGCTGCGCCGCAGCCGGCAGCTGCGCCGCCTCGGCCTGAAACACCACCACACTGAGTAAAATAGTCAGAAAAAACAGCAGTACAGCGGTCACCGACTGCAGGCGCGACATGTTTTTCAAATCGAGCGCGATCCACAAGGCAATCAAGGCCCCAATCACCAGCGACCAACCGGCATTGCCCACTTGCGGCACCAGAAAATTCGCCGCTGCCGCGCCAGAAAAGACCATAATCGCCGTCCAGCCCACCAGCTGCACCACATTGGCCAGCGAAAACAGCATACTGCCGCGCTGACCAAACGAACGCTTGACGGTTTCCATCGCCGATTTACCGGTCTTGGCGCCGATATAGCCCGCCAGCCAGAACAGCACGCCGCCAATCACATGGCCGAGCAAAATGGCTTTCACGCCATCAGCAAAACCCAGCGGCGCCAAAAAAGTACCCGTCATGATTTCGGCCAGCGACACGGCGGCCCCAAACCACAGCAAGCCCAGCGCCGGGCCGGACAAGGTGGCGCTGCTAGTTGGTGTTGTATTACTCATCGCATTCCCTTTTGTCTTGGCGTGGCCGGGGAGAAAACCCGGTCGCCCTGTTATCCGCGCCCCGGCAGGCAGGGCACAGTCGCCATGATACACGGGCAGCCACGCGCCTTCGCTGCCGAATGCAGTGCCTTGCATCTAGATCAAATTAGAACGCGCCCAGCCAAGTGTTGCGCCAGACATAGCCGACCCAATAAGCTTCAAATCACCGGCGTATGCAGGCTTTTGCTCATAAACAGGCTAAATGGGTCGGGCTGGTACTGCGCAAACGGCCCGCAGGGCTGATAGCCTTGCTGCGCATACAGCCGATGCGCTGGGGCAAAGGCCGGCGTGGTGCCGGTTTCGAGGCTTAATCGCTGAATACCCTGTGCGCGGGCCTCAGCCTCTAGCGCCTGCAACAGCGCCCGCCCCACCCCGCGCCGCACATACCGCGCAGCAGTGCGCATGGATTTAAGCTCGGCGTGCTGGGCATCCAGCCGCTTGAATGCACCACAACCGAGCAAAGCCTCGCCTTCCCAAGCGGTCATAAAGGTAATTTCTGGCGCTTTGAGTGCGGCTAAATCCAGTGCAAACACACATTCCGCCGGCGAGTTGGCATACATACCGGCCAGATGTTCCTGCAATAAATCAGCAACTTGGGGGTGAGTAAGGTCGTCGATGATGATGCGCATTGGTCACTCCATGGCCACAGCGATGAGTAAGCTATACAGCAAGATGTGTGCCTAAGTATTGAGTGCCGAAGGTGTTGGCTAGCTCATGCTGCGAAAGGCTAAGCGCCAATGTGCCGTCGTCAAGCTCAAGGGCGTTTAATCACAAAGCCTTTTTCAATCCCGCTTTTAAAACCGACCGCCTCGTAAACCGAATGCGCCGCAGTCAGTTGCTCGCCCGAAAGCAGCATTACTTTGTAGCAATCGGCCTGCCACGCCAAGGCTAGCGCGAATTCCAACACTTGGCGGCTTAGCCCGCGGCGGCGATAGGCGCTGGCGGTGATCACATGCTCGATGATGCCAAACGGTCTAGCGCCATTGGCGATGCTGCGATTGATGCTTAAAGCGCAGGTGGCGGCCAGCACGCCATCAATCTCGGCCACGACAATCTGCGTATTTGGATCGGCAATAATCTGCGCCCAACGTTCTTGCGCGAGCTCATCGGCCAAGGCCGGATCATGCGGGCGCAGCTCTTGATACAAGCGCAGGACACCGGCTAAGTCATCATAATCTGCAAATCTAATCAAATCCTTAAACACCATTCAAAGTAAAAAAATAGGGCTAGCAATCATAAGAAGTAGGAAGTGGAACGCAAGGCGCGACTCATCATTAAAATATTCTGCTCAAGCTATAGCTGGCTGCACTTTTATGACTTAGCTAATTTGATATTTTTCAGGATTAACTCTGGTATCCACCTGAAGATTCCCTCCCGCCTGCTCGTTGATAATTACAGCACATAGAGCTCTCATTATCGGCAAAAGCTCGCTGACACTAAGCGCCGATTTATGATTTAAATGGGTAACCCCAAGAGTGTCGCGACTCCCCGTCTTAATATGAGCACACCTATCCCGTAGCTCATGCAAAACAGCAAGAGGTTTTTTTGTATATCCAAGCCTATGAAATTCGCAAATATATGGCTGCAATAAGGAATCGAGTTCTTGGTACATCCATCGGCCATTACTTCTATATCGAAGCTCGATCAGTTTATAAAAAGACAAAAATCGATATTGAAGTGGAATTCTTTCATCCTCACCATCAATATAAAGCCGAAAGTGCTCACGAAACGAGATCGTATGAATTAGTAATTCCTTGGCCTGAACAGGATCAAATACATCTTTGCCACTTTCTTCGATAACTATCTTTGTTTGTGGGTATTCACCCTCTAGCGTGAAAGAATAGAAAACAGCAGGCTCAGCAAAAGTGATATTCGGTTTATAGGTAAGGCGAAGAACAGAAAGTAAATGCTCCTGCAGTGATTGGAGCACAGGTAAATCCTCCTTGGGGAGCGCTTCGCTATTCAAATTGGGAATAGTTAGTCGACCAAAGTGCGGACGACCTTCGTCATCGCAAAAAAGATGCAGCTTTTGCGTAACCCCACCTGGCACATTAACATCAAGCTCAAATACTGGCGAACGCTCAGGTGTATCCGTAATTCCACCCCTAAATGGAGCAAACAACCAGTAATAATTACACTGATACATACAGTGACCTAATAGATGAAAATATTGTGATACCTAGTTGCCATCCACATCTGGAATGTAAGAATGCTCAAATTAAAACGGCAAATTAGTTTACCCAAGCTGCGTGCCCATATACCCCTCCACAATCACCAAATCAATTTCACACGCGCCGTCGCGCAACGCTTTAGCGTTTTGATACGGTACGGAGTGGTAGCAATCGAGGGCAGCTTGGTAGCTGGGGAATTCGACGATGGTGTTGCGTGAACGGGTATTGCCTTCCACGCATTGATATTGGCCGGCTCTAGCCAGATACCTGGCACCGTATTGCGCTAGCGCTGGCCCGTTGGCGGCGATATAGGCTTGAAAGGGTTCGAGCTGAGTGATGTCGAGGCGGACGATCCAATAACCTTTGGCCATGGCCTTGCTTCCAGATGTAGTGAAATCAAAACCATAGCATGAAGTCAGCTAAATCCGGCGAGGTTTAGGTCTCGATCACGCCCGCTTGCGCTTGCTCGACGCTTTGGTGCGCCAGCGCGAGATATTCTTTCGATTGCATTTCGGTCAGGCGGCTGGCGGTGCGGAAGAATTCGCTGGCTTGCAGACCCTCGACATACACCTGATCCACCGGCACATCAGCGCCGATGATGAGTTTAACGCGGTGGTCGTAAAACACATCCACCAGCCAGGTAAAGCGGCGGGCGAGATTGCTGTTTTCCGGCTTGAGCTTGGGCAGGCCGGTGAGAAAGACGGTGTGATATTCCTGGGCCAGCGCCAGATAATCGGCCTGACCACGGCCATCGCCGCACAGCACGGCAAAATCAAACCAGATGGCACCACCGGCGCGGCGGCGGGCTTTGAGCTTGCGGCCTTCAAGGGTGAGCTGCGGATCTTGATCGTGGCCGGTTGCCATTTTGGCAAACAGCTCGCCCAACTCGGCCTCGCCGGCGGCATCTTGCGGATACAGATAGGTGCGCGCGGCGGTAAGCGTGCGCAAGCGGAAATCTTGCCCGCCATCGACGTTCAATACATCCAGCCGCGCTTTCAGTAGCTCGATGGTGGGCAGGAAATTCGCGCGCTGCAGCCCGTTCGGATACAGCCCATCGGGCGGGTAATTCGACGTCGTTACCAGCACCACGCCGCGGTTAAATAGTTGCTCCATCAGCCGCCCCAGAATCATCGCGTCGGCAATGTCGGAGACGTGAAACTCGTCAAAACACAGTACACGTACGGCTTTGGCCCATTTATCGGCGACTTTGGTGAGCGGATCATCACTGCCTTGCTGCGCGCGCAAATCGCGGTGCACTTCCTGCATAAAGTGGTGAAAATGCAGACGTTTTTTGCGTTTATACGGCAGGCCGGCATAAAACGCATCCATCAAAAAACTTTTGCCTCGCCCTACACCGCCCCAAAAATACAGCCCGCGCGGTAAATCGGGCATCGGCAGCAGGGTTTTACCAAACAGGCGATTGCGCTTTTGCTTGAACACCACCAGCGATTGCCACAGCGCTTCCAGCCGCTCGATGGCGGCGGCTTGCGATTGGTCGGCAATAAAGCCGGGCTGGCTGGCCAGCGATTGATACCAGGTCAGCGGGCTAACGCCGGCTTGTGGTGGGGCAATCACATGTTGAGACATAGTTTTCCTGCGGCATTTTGGTTAGCCAGATTATACGGCATGCGCGGCTGCGGGCAGATTGCCGCAGGGCCAAGCAGATACAACAAAGCCCCGCTAGGCGGGGCTTGGCAGGCTGCTAACGAAGTGGAAGAACAATCTGCTTCAAGTCTCGGCAAAGCCGAGCCTATCAAATAAGGCTTTTATTCTGCAGCCTTGATGTTCTATTCCCACCCCTCCCGCCCCCTCCTTGAGGGGGGCCTCGCTTCGCGAGTGGGGTTGCTTATCAAGCTGAAAGCCCCGCTAGGCGGGGCTTGGCAGAGCGATCACTTCGCGCAGGGCGCGAAGTGATGAGCTTCAATTACAGTGCAGCGGCGTTTTCAGCTAGGTAAGAAGCTACGCCATCCGCGTCGGCTTTCATGCCTTTTTTGCCTTTGTTCCAGCCGGCTGGGCACACTTCGCCGTGCTCTTCGGTGAATTGCAGCGCGTCGATCACACGCAGCAGTTCGTCGATATCACGACCCAGTGGCAGGTTGTTCACCACTTGGTGTTGTACTACGCCGTTTTTGTCGATCAGGAAGGTGCCGCGCAGTGCCACGCCCGCATCGGCCAGCTCAACATCATAAGCTTGGCAAATTTCGTGCTTCACGTCAGCCACCAGGGTGTAACCCACTTGGCCGATACCGCCTTTCTCAACTGGGGTGTTGCGCCATGCAGCGTGGGTAAATTGGCTGTCGATCGATACGCCGATCACTTCAACATTGCGTTTTTTGAATTCTTCCAGACGGTGATCAAAAGCGATCAGCTCAGATGGGCAAACGAAAGTGAAGTCCAGTGGGTAGAAGAAGATGGCCGTGTATTTGCCGGCGGTGGCTTCTTTCAGGTTGAAGTTGTCAACGATCTGGCCATTGCCCAGAACGGCAGCGGCGGTGAAGTCAGGGGCTTGCTTAGCAACCAATACAGCCATGTTAAAACTCCTAAAAGGGTTCGGTAAAAGTCGGCAACACTGTAGATATCTGGGCGACGATCGTCAAATCAAGAGTTTTCATCTGCCCGATAGCTAATTTCTATTCAGCCCATAGCCTCTGGCACATTGGCGCGCCGGATGTTGTCAGCTTTATGCAGTTGCGGGCTACAGGCTTATCGCGATTGCCTTTTGCCTTACAACTTGCCATGATGGGTTCAGCCCATTCTAGGAGGATTTGATGATGCGCTTGTTTCAACGTTTACTCTGCGCGCTCACCCTGACCGCCGCAGCCACCAGTACCGCTTGGGCCAACGATAAAACCATCACCATCCTGACCCAGCAGGATGTCTACAACGATTACCAAAAATTCATCGGCCAGCGCGATCCGCTCACCCTCAGCAACTACGGCGGCCCAGGCTCGCGCCGCGATGTGGTCGAAATCGTCTTGGTGATGCAGGCGCTGAAAGCTGGCGGCAATGACTTACCGATTAAGCTCGTGAAAGTCGATAACAGCAGCGATTCCTACAATCGCTATATCAAAGAAATCATGACCGGCAATGTCACCATGGGGGGCAATAGCGCCTGGCAGATCGATCTTAAACCGCTTAGCGATAAGGTGTTCGTGTCTGAGCCAGTGATTCGTAATGGTGAATTTGAAGCCGGCTTTTACACCACCGCTGACAACGTGGAAGCCCGCCTCACCCGTACACTGCCCGAGCTGCAAAAGCTCACCGCGGTGGTGGCCGATAGTTGGAAGCCTGATGTGGCCACACTGGAAAGCCTGAAGTTTTCTAATCTGCTGAAAACCCAAAGCTGGGATTCCATGGTGGGCATGCTGGTGAAAAAACGCGCCGATGTGGTACTGGCGCCCTTCCAGCCCACACCTGATTTATCGATGGATGTAGGCGGCAAAAAATTAGTGCCGATCACCAATGTGAAAGTCGGCCTGCAAGGCAGCCGGCATTTCTTTGTCAGCCGGCTCGATCCCAATGGCGCACTGGTGGCAAAGCAGCTGAATATCGGTCTGGATCGCCTGCGCGATAAAGGCATCATCGAAAAAGCCTACCGCGAGTCGGGCTTCTTTAATAGCGCCACCAAAAGCTGGAACCGGCTGAACTAAACCACCGCTCGCCACAATAAAAAAGCCCGCAATTGCGGGCTTTTTTAATCTCAACACACTTTGACAGCAACGCAGCAAGATGCCGGCTGCTTGCGTGGCAGGCTTAATGCGCCTTGCCACCCATCGGCAGCAATTCGCGGCCGTAGATTTCATTCAGCACTTGCGCCATGGCCGAGTAAATCGCCGCGCTACCGCAGATAATGCCTTCGATACCGGCGATGGTTTTGATGGCGGCACTGCCGGTGAAATCACCGATCGCCAGCAAAGCAAACAACACAGTCAGTGAGCCGAAAATAAACTGGGTGATGAAATTCATCCGCAGCGTGCCCACAAACAGGAATGCGGTAAAGATACCCCAGGCGAGTAAATACCAGCCCATCGCGGTTTCACTGGCTTTGGGAGCAATACCCCACTGTGGGAATACAATCAGCGCCACCAGCGTCAGCCAGAACATGCCATATGAGGTAAACGCCGTCATGCCAAAGGTATTGTTCTTTTTCGATTCGAAAATACCGGCAATCACTTGCGCCAGGCCGCCGTAGAAAATCCCCATCGCCAGAATCATGGCGTTCAATTCGAACAAACCGGCGTTATGCAGATTAAGCAGCACCGTGGTCATGCCAAAGCCCATCAGGCCCAATGGCGCTGGATTGGCGGCGGTTTCGGTCACGGTAAGGGTGGATTGGGCAAGCGGGTGAGCGGCTGACATGACGCGTCCTATGACAAAAGCAGGTAAAAGGAGCGGCATTCTATACTGTGAAACCCTGATCGGCGCTTGGTCAGGATCAATATTTCATGACCAATGGCATTATTTACAGTGCATCACTGCATCAGATCAATTTCCCGCCAGCCTGGCGCCGCGCGCAGCGGTAATTCTTGACAATGGGCGACAGGCCGCTGGCTATTTGCCGCCCACCTCTGCACAATCGCCGGGATGATTTGATGAAGGAATAGAAATGAAACCCTGGCTGATTTTATTGCTGGCCATTGTGGCCGAAACCATCGCCACCAGCGCCCTCAAAGCCAGTGAAGGCTTTAGCAAACTGGGCCCCTCGCTGATTGTGATTGCCGGCTACGGCGTGGCGTTTTATTGTTTGTCGCTGACTTTGCGCACGATCCCGGTTGGCATTGCCTATGCGCTGTGGTCGGGGATCGGGATTGTGCTAATCACCGTCGCCAGCTGGTGGCTCTACGGGCAAAAGCTTGATCTCGCCGCCCTGCTGGGCATTGCACTGATTGTCAGTGGCGTGATCGTGATGAATGTTTTCTCTAACAGTACTGGCCACTAAGCTAGGTAGCGTATTGCCTCGCAGGCAATACTACGCAGGGGTATATAAATGCAGCAATCGCCACACCCACTCGAACTGAAAATCATGCCCATGGCTTTGCTGGCCATCACCGCCGTGCTAATGGCGGCCGTGGCGGCGGCCACCCCGACGCTGAATATCGCCTTGCCACTCAATGGCCCGGTAGGCTTATTGCTGCTGGCGCTGGGTTTGGCCCTAGTACTGGCCGGCGGGCAGGCATTTAGACAGGCCCGCACCACCTTCGATCCACGCCAACCTGCCGCCGCCAGCCAGCTGGTGCGCAGCGGCGTGTACCGCCACACCCGTAATCCGATGTATCTGGGCTTTGCGCTGATGTTAGCGGGCTTGGCCGACTGGCAAGCCAATCTGGCCGCGCTGGCGCTATTGCCAGCCTTTGTGCTGTATCTGCAGCGTTTTCAAATCATCCCCGAAGAACGGGCCATGTTGGCTAAATTTGGTGCGCCATTTGCACGCTATTGCCAAGAGGTGCGGCGCTGGATTTAGCCAATGCTGCAAGGTGATATCCAATTAAAAAGCGCACCGTGGTGCGCTTTTTAATTGGTGAGCTTGACCGTCCTCTGCACGAAGGCATTAGCACTCAACTGGCCGGGCTGGGTCGCTGCACCATTCGCTCCACGAGCCCGGGTACAGCCGTCCACCACCGAGGCCGGCATATTCAAGCGCCAACAAATTATGGCAGGCTGTTACCCCACTACCGCATTGGTGCACAAGTTGCGTGGGGCTTAGCTCACCGAGCAATACCCCCCATTCTTGCTGCAATTGCGCCGGGCTTTTGAAATAGCCGTCGCTGAGGTTATGCATGAAAAAGCGGTTGGCGGCGCCCGGGATATGCCCACCGACCGGATCGAGCGTTTCGCCAATGCCGACAAAGCGCTCGGGCGAGCGGGCGTCCACTACTTGAAACTGGGGCTGGCTCAGATTATCCAGCACCACCTCGGCGCTCACGGCCAGATCGCTACGCTGCGCCAGCGGGAACGTTTGCGGCGCAATCGCGGCAATGCTCTGCTGTACGGCACCGCCGGCGGCCAGCCACGCGGGCCAGCCCCCGTTCAGCACTTGCACGTGATCATGGCCCAGCCAGCGCAACAGCCACCACAGCCGGGCGGCAAACGGCCCGCCGCTGGCATCATAGGCAATCACGCGGGAACGCGGGCCAATCCCCAGGCCGCCGAGCTTTAACGCCAGCGTGGCCGCGGCCGGCAAAGGGTGGCGGCCATTCCAGCCGGTTTTGGGGCCGGATAGATCATCGTCCAGCGCCAGAAAATGCGCCCCGGGCAGGTGGCCGGCCAGATAGGCGGCGCGGCCTGCGTCGGGGTTGGCCAGATCATGCCGGCAATCGATGATGACCACATCCGGCTGGCCTAGCAGGGTGAGTAGCTCGCCAACTTCAATCAATACCGACATGCTGCACTCCAATTTAACAGGGGTATAGGCTTAGGCGGCCTGCATTGCCTGCAGTGCAGCCTGATACACCTCGGGGGTAGCGGCGGCGATCACGCGACCGCTGCTGCTGCGGGTGAGCGGCTGGCCTTGCCAGTCGGTCATCAGGCCGCCGGCGGCGATCACTACGGGGGCAACGGCGGCGAAATCGTGCAGTTTCAGGCCCTCTTCCACCACCAGCTCTAGGCCGCCCGTGGCCACCAGCGCATATTGATAGCCATCGCCACCATACACGGTAAAGCGCCCGCCTTGCTGCAATTGCATAAAGGCGGCGCAGCCACTGTCGCTAAAATACTGCGGGCCGGTGGTGCCCACCCGGGCACGGCTAAAATCGCGAATATCGCTCACGCTGATCGGCTGATCATTCAATGTGCACCCCTGCCCCACCACGCCCACCCAGCGCTCATTGGCGATGGGCTGGTTGATCACGCCCAGCACCGGCTGGCCACGATACAAGAGGCCAATCAAGGTTACAAACATCGGCCGGCCAGTGATAAAGGCCTTGGTACCATCAACAGGATCCAGCACCCACACCCAATCGGCATCATCGCGTTCGGCGCCAAATTCTTCGCCGATAATGCCGTCTTGCGGGCGCAGCTGATTAATCAGCGCGCGCATGGCCAGCTCGGCCTCGCGATCCGCTTGCGTCACCGGGCTGCTATCGCTTTTGTCATCAATCGCCAAGCCGCTGCGGTAATACGGGCGAATCACGGCGGCGCTGGCCTCGGCCAGTTGGTGGGCAAAAGCAATTTGTTCGGCACTGACAATCACGGGTTTACTCCTCAAAAATTCATCTACACCATTTTACGGGCTTTTTATTGCAGAATGGCGGCGAGCCAGAAAATTCACCAATTCACTGAATTAGCGAGAATTATTTGTATTTATGTTTCGATTTACATTTCTATTCAATTACTTGCATTGAAATTTTCAATTGAAATTCCCGACTAAAAGCGTACACTTTTATTCAATTGGCAGGTTGACCACCCTGTCTCACCGTCAGACTGGCCCAGCCAGCAAGGAGAACACGATGCAAGGCGATAAACAAGTCATCAAGGCGTTGAATGGCATTCTCGGTAACGAGCTGATTGCCATCAACCAAACCTTCCTGCACGCCCGGATTTACAAAAACTGGGGTTTCAAAGGCCTGAACGACAAGGTCTACCACGAGTCGATCGACGCCATGAAACGCTCGGATAAACTGATCGAGCGGATTTTGTTCCTCGAAGGGCTGCCTAATCTGCAAGATCTGGGCAAACTCTTGATCGGTGAAGACGTGCAGGAAATGCTGGGCTGTGATTTGCAGCTGTATACCGGTTTTCTGGCCAGCCTGCGCAGCGCGGTGCAAACCTGTGAAACCGCGCAGGATTATGTCAGCCGCGATCTGTTGACCGAGATTTTGGAAGAAGTCGAAGAATACGTCGACTGGCTGGAAACCCAGCAAACCCTGATCAAAGAAATGACCTTGGCCAATTATCTGCAATCGCAGGCTTTCGGCGACTAAGCCGCCCACGACAGGAGCATCATCATGCAAGGAAGCGCAAAAGTCCTCGCCGGCCTCTCTGAGCTGCTGGCCGCCGAACTCACCTCGGTCGATCAATATTTCGTCCACAGCCAGATGTATCACAACTGGGGCTATAGCAAGCTCTACGAGCGCATTGATCACGAGCGTCAGGATGAAATCGGCCATGCCACACTGCTGATCGCCCGGATATTATTCCTGGAAGGCACGCCCAATGTTGCGGCACGCACGCCGCTGCGGGTGGGCAAAGATGTGCCGGAAATGCTGGAACTGGATCTGCAAACCGAATACGAAGTGGCCGCCGCACTGAAAAAAGTGATGGCCATCTGTGAAACCGAGCAAGATTATGTGACCCGCGACATGCTGCTCACCTTGCTGGACGACACCGAGCAAGATCACGCGCACTGGCTGGAACAGCAGCTGCGCCTGATCAAAGCGCTGGGCCTGCCCAACTACCTGCAATCGCAGGCGAGCTAAGTGGCAGCGGCGCCTACCGCGTAGGCTGGGCCAGCTACGGCTGACTGCAGACCAAACAAAAGCCCGAGCATGCTCGGGCTTTTGTCATTATCGGGGTATATAACGCTAGGCAATATTTCAACCAGCCTGCCAGCACATACCCAGATGGTGTATTTAGGCAAAGGCCAGATCTTGCAGATCGGCCAGCATTTTCTCTTCGTAATGATCGACGGCCTCTTTCAGCACCTGTTTGGCGCAGCTACCGCATTTGCCACAGCAAGTGCCGGTTTGGGTAGCCCGTTGCAGCTGGATGTAGGTGCGAACGCCATCGTGCTCGACCGCCCGTTTGATGGCTTTATCACTGACATTGTTGCACACGCAAACGATCATTGAAGTGAGAACCTTGTTAATAATTGTTCTCATTATCTAAAAAAGTGCAAGGGCTGACAAGCGAAAATTTCACCCGAATCGACTAGCGGCGGCGGTACAATCGGCGCATCGAATTGGGAGTTTTGCCATGTCGCGTATTCAACTGGAACGTCAAATCAGCGCCGCCCGGCAGGCCGAGCTGGGTCTGGCCCGCTGGCCGATCTGGGAAAAAGGCATTGCTACTTTTCCCTGGACTTACGACGCCAGCGAAACCTGCTATTTACTGGAAGGCGAAGTGGTGGTCACACCACAAGGGGGCGAGCCAGTCACCATTAGCGCCGGCGACTTGGCGACTTTTCCGGCGGGGATGCGCTGCACCTGGCAAATCACCGCCCCGCTGCGCAAGCATTATCAGTTTGCTTAGTGGCATTGGCGTAACAACGCCGCCGCTGGCCGCGCCCTAATCGGCCAAGAGCTGCGCCTGCCGCGCTTGCTGCACCAGCTGCATGGCATTGCTGACCTGAAATTTCGCCAGCAGATTTTCGCGATGTTTATCCACCGTGCGCGCCGAAATCAGCAAGCGCGCGGCGATTTCCTGGCTGGATTGCCCAGCGGCAATGGCCTGCAAAATTTGAAATTCGCGCGGGGTGAGTTGCAGCGCGTTGGCCTGATTAATCCGCGCCGCCACCGCCGGGCTTACATAGTGAACACCGGCCAGCACTTGGGCCATGGCGTGCAGTAATTCGCTAGCCTCCCCATCTTTGAGCACCACGCCATCGGCGCCCGCCTGCACCAGTTGCGCCAGCACGGCGCCGGCTTGCACGCCGGTGAGCATCAAGATCTTGGTGGCCGGATAGCGCTGCTTGAGCCACGACAACACCGCCGCACTGTCTTCGCCCGGCATCTGGTAATCCATCAGCACCAGCTCGGCCGGCTGTTGCGCCAGGAGCTGCCGCAGCTCACCAGCACTCGCGGCTTCGCCAACAATGCGATAATCCGGCTGTTGCCCCAGTAATAATTTCAATCCGCTCCGGAAAAGGGCGTGGTCATCCGCAATGAGTATCCGCATCGATCTATTTCACATCGCTCGCTTGATCATGCTCAGCATTGTCATGGCTTTGCCGCTGCTTGCCAAGCCAGCCTTGGCCGCGAGCGCGGTGCCTTATCAGATGCTGGCCGAGAGCCCCGAGGGCGTACCCAGCACAGCCGCGCGCTGGCAAGCCGGCTGGGTGCGCGCCGATGCCGGCGAGCGCGAACGCTGGGTGCGACTTGAGATCGCCACCAGCCCGCAGATGCGGCTATTAACACTGGGCGTGCCCGATATTGAAGCGCTCACTTTGTATCAAGGCGAAGGCCCGGCGGCCCGCCCGCTGCTGCAATTACAGCCAGATAGCCCGTATGCCGCCCGCCCTTGGCCCAGCCGCCTGCTGGCCTTGCCCATTTCGCCCAGTACGCAGCCTCAAGTATATTTATTGAGGTATCGCGTGCATGCCGATACCCCGCTTAGCCTACAGCTAGTTACCCCTACGGAGTATGCCGAGCAACTGGCGCGCAGCAATCTATTTACCGGCTTGGTGATCGGCGCCTTGCTGGCCTTGCTGCTCTTGGCCGTGCTGCATTACCACATCGAGCAGCAACCCGCGTATTTGTACTACGCCATGACGGTGGGCTTGGCGATTGTGTTTTTGCTGCAGATTGGCGGCTTTTTATTTCCATGGCTGTGGCCCAATGCGGGGCTCTGGAATCAGGGCTTCCCGATGTGGCTACAGGCGGCGATCCATTGCAGCCATGCGGCGTTTACCATCAATCTCTTTGATCTGCGCCGCCGCGCGCCGCGGCTGTGGCAGGCCTATTTGCTGGTGATGGCCGCCGCGCTCTTGAGCGCCACCGTGTATCAGTTCACCGGTAGTCTGGCATTGTTGATGCCTACCGCACTGCTGCATCTACCCCTGCCCTTGCTGGCCGGCTGGCTGGCCTGGCGACAACGTCTACCCGCCGCAGGCTGGTATCTGGCCGGCACCACCTGCCTGCTGTTATTTGTGAATGTGCTATTTGGCCTCAGCATTATGGGCGTGCTGCATGGCCTACCTTTTTTTGTGTTTCCGCCGCTGGGCTATTTACTGGAAGCGCTGTGTTTTGCCGCCGCGCTGGGCTGGCGCATGCACAGCCTGCAGCGTAGTCACGCCCGCCAGCTGGAAGCACGACTGCTGGAAGCCGAGCAACTGGCGCAAGCCGAGGCCGATAAACTGGCGCTGCAGCAGCGCCAGCAGCAACAGCAACTTGAGCTCGCCGCCGCCGGGCATGATCTTTCGCAACCGCTAGCGGCAATCCGGCTGGCGATTCCGGCTCTGCAAGCCCAAGCCGGCACCGCCGGCATTGGCCAGCATATCGCCGAGGCGCTGCGCTACACCGAAGATCTGCTGCAAGAATTGTTACAAGATGCCCGCCAGCAGCATGCGGCTGGCCACACCGGCCAGTTGGCGCTGGATGAGGTATTGATCGCCGCCTACCAGCGCCATTTACCCACCGCGGCAGCCAAAGGCTTGCGTCTGCGCTATGTGGCTACACGGCTGCGTTACCCGGCCTCGGCGACGGTTCTAAACCGGCTGCTGGATAATTTATTGGTCAATGCGCTGCGCTACACCGAGCAAGGTGGCGTGGTGTTTGGGCTGCGCCGGCAAGCCGATCAACTTTTGCTGCAGGTGTGGGATAGCGGGCCGGGCATTCATCCCACCGACCAGGCCCGCCTGTTACAGCCCTTTACCCAAAGCGGCCGTCGCTCGGCCGAACATCAGGGCTATGGGCTGGGGCTGTATATTGTGCAAACCCTGTGCGCCCAATCGGGCTATCGGCTGCAACTGGCCTCCGGCCCGCTCGGTAGCGTGTTTAGTATTGTGCTGCCGCTGCCCCCAGCGCAAAACTGCTAACCGGGGCGCCAAAGCAGCGCGGCGTGGGTAATTCCACCTGCGCGGCGGCGAGGGCGGTGGCCACGGTTTGCATGCGGGCTTTATCCACCACAAACCAATCTACCTCGCCCAACTGCGCCTCGCCCGCCTGATGAATCGCCCGATACAGCGCCATGGCTTCGGCAAAACAGCCAAACATCACCCCGCGCGATAACATCAGCATCCGCCATGAGAATGGCCCCAGCACATACTGCAGGCGGCGGCTGTAGGCATTGCCCGCATCCTGGCGCACCACTTGGGCGCGGCAAGCAGCGTAGGCGCTGACATCCAGATTGGCGGGCTCCGCCACATCCACCACCAAAAGCCGCCGCCCCGGGCGACTCAGCTGCGCCACCCGCGCAGCATCGAGCTTGGCAGCGGCGCTGTGGGTGCAGGCAATCACCGCATCCACCGCGCCCACATCAGCAAGCTCGGTATGCGTGGCGATTGGATAGCGCTCGGCCAATTCGGCCAAGGCCGTCGCATTCGCGCCATAGCCCACCACCTCATATCCCGCCTGCAACAGCTGCCGGGTCGCCATTTCGCCCAGAATCCCATACGGCCCGATCACCAGCACCCGCGCCTCGGTACCCAGCTGGGCAGCGCTCAAGGCGCGCTGCATATCGGCCCACAGCATGGTGGCGGTGCCATTATCGCCAATGGTAAACAGCAGATTTGGAAAGCGCGCTTTTAAGGCCCGGCCATCGCGCCCGAATAAACGCTTGGTGGAAGCGGCCAGCAAAATCACTTTGGCCCCGCGCTGCTCGGCCCATTCGCAGGCCGCAATAAACAGCTGCTGCGCCCGTTTGCGCCCTTCTTTACTCAGCATTTCTTCTGCGGTGACATCAATGCCGCGAATCCGTCCGGCGATGCCGCCCAAATACAGCCGCGGGCCATTGGCATGCCCGCAGCGCGGCCGCCAGCGCCCAAAAAACCGCTGCCGCTCGGCTTCATCCCGCAGATTACTGATAAACACCACATCGACCACCGCCTGCCCGGTTAGCAAACGCCACCAACCGCGCCAATCCAGCAGCGCCACTAGCCAGCGCCATAGTTCTCCCAACATCGTTGCACTCCTTTGTCTTGATGCCGGCCATTGTGGCGAGCGGATGCGGGCAGATGAATACGCATATTTGCGTAATTGCAGCGGTTTAAGCCGCGCTCACCCCGTAATTACGCAAATTTGCGTATTCCGCCACGCCCTCCGCCCGACCGACAATCCGCCCCGATTTCGCCACCACACCATCACTAAAGGCGAAGCTCTACAGACAAGGAATTCAACATGCCACCGTTTCAATTACGCACGCTGCACCTTACTCCACTGCTCTTGGCCGGCTTACTGGCCGCCCCCGCGGCATACGCCGGTGACGAACTCGCCGGCGGCAATCAATCGCTCGCAGTCGGCAGCCTGAGTGAAGCCAGCGCTGATCAGGCCACGGCGGTGGGGGTTAGTAGCCTGGCCAATCAGGAACGCACGCTGGCCGTGGGCAATGGCGCGCAAGCCACTAACAACGGCGCCACCGCACTGGGCACCACCAGTGAGGCCAGCGGGGGAAGCAGCGTGGCGGTGGGCTCATCGGCCCGCGCGACCGGCGACTATGCCCAGGCGCTAGGAGCGGATAGCCAAGCCAGTGGTGAAGGCAGCGTGGCGCTGGGGGTAAGTAGCATAGCCAGCGGCGAAAATGCCCTCGCCCAAGGCAGCAATAGTGAAGCCAGCGGCAAATGGAGTACCGCCACTGGCGGTAGCAGCAACGCCAGCGCGGAAGCCAGCACGGCCAATGGTTTTGGCAGCCAGGCTAGCGGGTCGGCCAGTAGCGCCATCGGTAGCTTTAGTCAGGCCAGTGGCGAAGCCAGTATCGCCGCCGGCACCTCCAGTGTGGCCAGCGGCAATTTCAGCGCCGCCTTTGGGAACGACAGTCAGGCCACGGCCAACGATACTCTGGCCATGGGCGGCACCAGCCAGGCCAGCGGGCTGGGTAGCACTGCGGTGGGCAGCAAAACCCTTGCCAGCGGGCTGAAAAGCATTGCCGTTGGTAAAGACAGCGAGGCCAGCAGTAATTATGCGATTGCGATTGGCGGCACGGCTTCTGGTCGCGGCAGCTTCGCCGCCGGCAACGATGCCTACGCCAGCGGCGATGCGGCCATGGCGCTGGGCGAGTCGGCCAGCGCGGACGGTGGCAATGCCGTGGCCGTGGGTAATTTAAGCAGTGCAGATGGTGCCAGCAGTGTGGCCTTGGGAAGCGAAGCCAGCGCCGATGGCTCGATGGCGGCCGCC